>CAMASH010000036.1 GCA_945860745.1 Chthoniobacter flavus
GCCCCCGGCGGCTCGGCAAGGGGAGGTCAGGTGAGTGCATTCGTGGCCGTCCTCATCCGCCTGATCACCGGTCTGCAGGCGCGCTGGCCGGGGGCTGAACCGCTGGACCGTCAGCGGATCTACTTTGCCAATCACACCAGCAATCTGGATGCGGTCGTGATCTGGGCGGCGTTGCCGGAATTCATCCGGAAGAAGACCCGTCCGGTGGCGGCGCGCGATTATTGGCAGACGGGTTTTCGGCAATGGCTGGCGAACGACGTCTTTCGCGCCGTCTTGATCGAGCGCCGCAAGGTCACGGTGGAAAACAATCCGCTGCGCGAAATGCTGGCAGTCCTGGACGGCGGCGAGTCGCTCATCATTTTTCCGGAGGGCGGACGTTTTGCCGGACCCGAGCCGCAGAAATTCAAGGGCGGGCTGCACCATCTGGCCAAGGATCGTCCGCAGGTCGAGCTGGTTCCGGTTTATCTCGAGAACCTCAACCGCATTTTGCCCAAGGGGGAGGTCCTGTTGGTGCCTTTGCTGGGTAGTCTCACCATCGGCGCGCCGATCACGCTGGGGGCGGAAGAAACCAAGGGGGATTTTCTGGAACGGGCGCGTCAGGCTGTCTGGAGTTTGCGCAAGATATGAAAACGTTGGCCACGAAAGAACGCAGAGAACACCAAGCGGAAACGGAGAGGCCGCAGGGCAACTCCTGGGCTTCTTCTCTTTGCGCTTTTTGTGTTCCCTCGTGGCAATTCCCTCTTTTGCATGAAACTGATTTTTGACCGGGAAACCGCCTGGCTGGTGGGTGGGGTGGTGGCCGCGCTGGTGCTGGCGAGCCTGGTCGGATGGATCCTGGCCCGGCGCGGAGGTAGCCCGGCCTATCAGGCCACGATTGCCAACATGAACGCCCGCACGCGGGCCTGGTGGTTCATGGTGGCCATCTTCTTCCTGGCCATGCTGAGCGGCGGCCTTGGCTCGGTGATTTTGTTCGGGCTGACCTCGTTTCTGGCCCTGCGGGAATTCGTGACCATGACCCCGACGCGCCTGGCTGATCACCGCACACTCTTCTGGGTGTTTTTTGTCATTACTCCGATTCAATACTGGCTGGTCGCGACAAGCTGGTATGGGCTCTTCGCGATTTTTATTCCGGTTTACGCTTTTCTCTTCATTCCCCTGCGCAGTGTGTTGAGCGGCGATTGCGAACACTTTTTGCAACGCACGGCGACCATCCAATGGGGGCTCATGATCTGCGTGTATTGCGTGAGCCACGCTCCGGCTTTGCTGACGTTGTCCATTCCCGGATTCGAGGGACAGAACGGAAAGCTGCTCTGCTTCTTTGTGGTGGTGGTGCAGGCCAGCGACGTGCTGCAATACCTCTGGGGCAAGACCTGCGGAAAACACAAAATCGCCCCGGACGTCAGTCCCAACAAAACCTGGGAGGGATTTCTCGGTGGAGTCGGTTCCGCGACATTGCTGGGCACGGCCTTGTGGTGGGCCACGCCCTTCACGCCGTTGCAGGCGGCGGGCATGTCCCTGGCCATTACCCTGATGGGATTTGCCGGGGGATTGGTTATGTCGGCCATCAAACGCGACCGTGGGGTGAAGGACTACGGAACTTTGATCGAAGGCCACGGCGGGGTGATGGACCGTATTGATTCGGTGTGCTTTTCTGCGCCAATCTTCTTCCATCTCACGCGCTGGTTTTTCACCGTTTAGGGTCCCGGTTGCGAGGGCTCGCAACCCTCCAGTGCGAGGATGGCGCGTTTTCGGGTCGTCCCCCAACGATAGCCCTGCACAATGCCGGTCTCGCGGATGACGCGATGGCAGGGAATCAAAAACGCGATGGCATTGTGTCCGCAAGCCGTGCCGACAGCGCGGGTGGCGGCGGGAGCACCAATGGCCTGGGCGATGCGTCCGTAACTGGCGAGACAGCCGGGGGGAATTTGTAAAAGAGCCCGCCAGACTTTGATTTGAAACGGCGTGCCACGGACGAAGGCGCGCAGCGGGTTTTTTTCTGGACCGGGTGAGAAAATCTCCTTGGCCCGCGTCCGGGCTTCGCGGTCGCTGCGCCCGAGCTCGGCGGCGGGCCACTGGGCCTTCAATTCTGCCGGAGCATCGATGCCGGTTGGAAAATTTCCGAAGGCGAGATGACACAATCCCCGCGCCGTCCAGCCCAGCGAACACGATCCGAACGGGCTTTCCGCCAGGCCCCAGCGAAGGTTCAGCCCCGCGCCGCCGTTTTTGAATTCGCCAGGCGAGGCCGCCTCCAGCGTGACCATGAGGTCATGCGGCCGGCCCGGACCGGACAGGCCGCTCTCAAGCGAAGCGTCGAGCACATCGGCGGATTCGCGCAAGCGCGCCTTGGCAAACTCGACCGTCAGGCATGGCAGGAAATCCTTCGGCGTCACGCCCGCCCAGCGATGAAAGAGGCGATGAAAATGCGACTCACTGAGTCCGGCCTGTCCGGCCAGAACGCCCAGCGAAGGCTGGGCGCCGTGATGTTCATCCAGAGAGCGGATGACGCCGGCGATGCGCTCGTAGTCGTTCATGGCGGCATTTTAAGTCGGCCGGCCGGCATTCCCACCCGATTCTTGCGGGGATTCTTTTGGTTCAAGTGGAATGGCTCTATGATGAGGGAATTCAAAAAGGTGGCATCGGCTTCCAGCCGATGTTCGAGAAGGATCATCGGCAGGATGCCGATGCCACGGTCTTTTTTCGCGTTGTTCGAATCAGGGGGAGAACTCCTGCACCCCGTCCACCCACAGGATTTCGCCCGAGCCGTTTCCGGCAT
This sequence comes from Chthoniobacter flavus, assembly GCA_945860745.1. Lineage (GTDB taxonomy): Bacteria > Verrucomicrobiota > Verrucomicrobiia > Chthoniobacterales > Terrimicrobiaceae > CAMASH01. The sequence goes on from CAMASH010000036.1 coordinate 2,774, forward strand.
CGTCCCGCACGAGGGAACTCCGCCACGGCGGAAGGCCCGCTTTGCGCACTTCCACCAGAAAACCCTCCAACTCCACAAAGGCGTTCCGCCGCAGACTCTTCAGTTCGGAGAAGATTTCGTCATGCGCTGGCAGGCAGTGAACGTTGGCGCTTTGCCCCGCGATCTCGTTCGGCGGCAGCGGACATTGCGCATCGTAAAGATACTCCTACCAGCGGCTGTTTTGGGTAATGGAGAAATGGCCCGGAACCCCAGTGTCCGACATGCCTTGCCAGCCGGGCGCGAGATCGACGGGCGCGAGATCGACGGGCGCGAGATCGACGGGTCGTCAAAAAAATAGCGCTTCTTGGCCAGCACGCGTCCGCTGATTTTGTAGCGGGCGAGCGGAACGATTTTGTCCTCCCTGGTGGTCCAGGGCGGGAGATTGACGGCGGTTTGTTCCGGAGCGATTTGCACGCGAACGCCCGGCGCCGGGGCGGGGTCGTTGCGGAAAAAATCCCCCACAGCGCCAGGGCGAGGAGGACCTTTTTCCTGCCGGACAAATGCTTCGCAATGTTGGCAGCCGCGGAAAGTTAATTTCCCGGTTTCTTTGGGATGGAAGCTGACGGGGCCGGTTCTTGCGTGTAGGCTGGAACGATGAAAAAGCCTCGCCGGTTGATTCTGGAGGAATTGCGCATTTTCCGGGATTATCAACGGGCCTTTACCCGCGTGACCGGTCTTCCGCTCCGAATCCGATCGGCCATGGGGAAGCGGGCGCTGCTGCGACCGCAGTCCGGTTCGCTGTGCGCCCTGCTGGCCGCGGGCAATCAAAGCTGCGCCGCCTGTCTGGCCCTGCAGGCCAAGCTGGAAAGAAGTGCGCGTTTGAAACCGCGAACGCTGAAATGCTTCGCCGGTCTTTGCGAAACGGCGGTGCCCGTTCGTGTGGGTGACAACGTGATTGCGTTTCTCGAGACGGGACGCGTGCATTTCAACGATCCTGACCGCGCCGGGTTCAACAAACTGACCGCGCAATTGATGAAGTGGGGCGCACAGGTGGATCTCAAGAAGGTCGAGGAAGCGTACTTCCACACCGGAGTTATCTCACGGAAGCGCTATGCTTCCATTGTCAGATTGTTGGAGATTTTTGCCCGGCATCTGGCCGAATGCGGGCAGTTTCTGACGCCCCCCCAGCGCGAGCCGGCTTCGGTCGTGAAGGCAAAGACGTGGATATCCGAGCATGACGGCGAGAAGATCTCACTCGATCAGGTGGCCCGCGCGGTCAATGTGAGTGCCAAGTATTTCAGCGAGGTTTTCAGCCGCGCGGCGGGCATGCCCTTCGTCGAATACGTCAGCCGCGTCCGGGTTGAGAAAGCCCGCGCGCTGCTGGCTGAGCCGGAAGCCCGCGTGGGCGAAATCGCTCTGGCCGTTGGATTCGGATCCCTGTCGCAGTTCAACCGCGCCTTTCGCAAATTCACCGGCCTGTCGCCGCGTCAGTATCGGGCGAACCGGATTCCCTGATCGGGAAAACTGCGCAGTTTATCCGGCGGGATGCGTGGAATGGGGCCGGAAGTTTTGCGATGATGAAGCATCATCCAAGAACCTTATGAACACTTCTTCAAACGCTGATCGCCTGGAGCAGGAAGACATGATCGGCATGGTCAACGAGATCCTAGGCAGTGGACGGCCCGGGGTGCTGAGCACCCTAGACTTCAACGGAGCCCCGCAATCCCGCTGGATGGCGACCAGTTCCTTTGAGGACTTTCCCGTCTTTTACACGCTGACCTCACCAGAGAGCGCGAAAGTGGAACAGATCGAGGCGCATCCCCCCGTGCAGTGGATGTTTTCGAGTGCCGATCTCGACGTCATCGTCAATCTCACCGGGCGGGCCCATATCTTGCTGCCGGATGCCGCGACGGTGAAAAAAGTCTGGCGCCGGATCGCCGACAAATCCCGCGCCTATTTTCTGGGAGATTCGGTCCATGGCCCGGGATTCTCCATCATTGAAACAACGGTCGAGTTGGTCGAATGCACCCGGCCCGAGCTGGGGCGGAAGTTTTTCCTGAATCCTGATCGCATTCATCCGGCGGGCCAGCCGTCCGCGTCAAGCCGGTTGGAGTTGTCTGCTCTTTCCCGGTGCGCCGGGCGATGTCGTCATTCGGAGGAAGTCTAAACGCCTCGACCCGGAGCGGCGGGTTCCGCCTGATTTCTCCCCGGTGACAGACCTCCAGCCGGTGGCCGAAGGAACCTTCGAAAAAGAGGGCGTAATAATCCGGTTCCTCAAAGTCCTGGTCCCGATCTTCTTCGCGCCAAGCTCCTGCAGCAGCGGCAGAATGGCGTCCGCCGGCGCGTTTGATTCCGTCCAAAAAACGATGCGGTTTTCGTTGGGAATGTGGCCGGGGGGCTCGATGAAACCGAAAAACCCGGGCGGGTTTGCGCCGGCCGCGTTGGAGTTCACCCGGTCGGGAATCCCGGCGCGTTCGGGGAATCCCGGTGCGGAAGGGAGCTTTTCGTAAAACGCCCGGGCGGCCTGAAAGTCGGGAACGCGAAGGTCAATATGGTCAAGAATGCGAGGCATGTAGAAAACAGTTCCTCCAGAAGGTCACAAAGGTAACGAAAGAAGAAGCGGGTTTAGCCCTTGCCTTTGGTTCCTTCGTTATTTTCTGTGAAAAATTCCTAACGGCTCAAGGTCAGCATGCGCCGCACGGAAAGCTCGGCCTTGGCGCGGATGGCTTCCGGAATGAGGATCTCGGGTTCGAGAAGGTCGAGACAGTCGCGCAATTTCTCCAGGGTGTTCATCTTCATGTACCGGCAATCGTTGCAGGCGCAGAGGTCGGTCGGACCGGGGATGAAAATTTTGTCCGGCACTTCTTTCTTCAGGCGGTGGAGCATCCCGCTTTCGGTCACGATGATGAAACTTTTCGCCGGACTCTGGCGGCAATAGGCCACCATCTTTTCGGTCGAGCAAACTTCGTCGGCCAGCAGGCGGACCGCGAAGGTGCATTCGGGATGGGCCACGACCTTGGCGTCGGGATATTCCTCGCGGATTTTGCTGATGCTGTTGCGGGTGAAATCCACGTGGACGTAGCAGTTGCCCTGCCAGAGATCCATTTTGCGGCCGGTTTTTTCCATGACCCAGGCGCCGAGATTCTGGTCCGGGACGAAGAGAATGTTGCGGTCGGGCGGGGTGGCCTCGACGATCTTCATGGCATTGCCGCTGGTGCAGATGCAGTCGGCCAGGGCCTTCACGCCCGCGCTGCAATTGATGTAGGCGATGACGAAATAGTTCTTCTCCGGGTGGGCGGCGACGAAGGCGGCGAGTTTGTCGGCCGGGCAGGAATCCGAAAGCGAACATCCGGCGTCCATGTCGGGAATGACCACGCGTTTCGACGGACTCAAAATCTTGGCCGTCTCGCCCATGAAGTGGACGCCGCAAAAGGCGATGACGTCAGCGTTCGTTTCGGCGGCTTTGTAACTTAAGCCGAGAGAGTCGCCGACAAAATCGGCGACGTCCTGAATCCCGCCCACTTGGTAATTGTGGGCGAGGATGACGGCATTGCGCCGTTTTTTCAGGTCGAGAATCTCCTCTACAAGGTCGGTGGCAACGGCGGGCATGGTGGAATTTCGCGTATCAAGCCAGCGACTTCAAGGCGTCATCCAGGCTGGCGGTGTTGGAAATCGATATGACGGGCGTGCCTTTGCGGATCCGGCCGATGAGCCCGGCGAGCACTCCGCCGGGTCCGAATTCGACGAATTCCGCGCAATGGAGATGATCGAGGAGATATTCGATGCTTTCGGCCCAGCGCACGCTGCCGGTGACCTGGTCGGCGAGGGTTCGGCGGATGGTGTCGGCGTCGCGCACGCTTTGGGCATCGACGTTGCAAACGACGGGCACGCGGGGTTCGTCCAGCGCGGTTTCCGCCAGGGCATTGGTCAGAGTGAGGTAGGCGCTTTCCATCAGGCGGGAATGGAAGGCTCCGGCGACCTGGAGTTCGACGGCCTTGCGCGCTCCGTATTCGCGGGCGAGGGAAACGGCCAGGGCAATTTTGGAGGATTCGCCGGAGAGGACAATCTGGCCGGGGCTGTTGAGATTGGCGATATCCACATCGGTGGCGGAGGCAAGATCGCGGATGCGGTTTTCCTCACCGCCGATGATGGCGGCCATACCCCCCCCGGTTTCCTCGCAGGCCTTTTGCATGGCTTGTGCACGCCTGGCCACCAGGCGGAGGCCGGTTTCAAAATCGAATGTGCCGGCGGCGGCGTGGGCGGTGAATTCGCCGAGAGAGAGGCCGGCGGCGGCGTGAAAGTCGAAGCCGGGCAACTTTTCCCGCAGCGCGGAAAGACAGGCGAGACCGTGGACGTAGAGGGCCGGCTGACAGAGGGAGGTTTTGGTCAGTTCCCCGGCCGGACCCTCGAAGGCGATCTGCGAAAGAGGGAAGCCGAGAATTTCATCGGCTTGTTGGAACAGACTGGCGGCGGCGGGAGATTCGGCGGCAAGGTCCTTGCCCATGCCGACGGCCTGGGCGCCCTGGCCGGAGAAGAGGACGGCGATTTTTTTACTCATAGGGAAATTTTGATCAGGCGGGCCGTGCGTTCGGCGGCGTCGCGGAGAAGCTGGGCCGCGCGGGCCTGCGATTCTTCCAGGGTCATGGCTCCATTCGAAATGGGGATGCAGACGTCGAAGGCTTCGAACGAGCCGGAGACTTCCCCGGCAAAGGCAATAACGGGCCGGCCATGCAGCCGCGCCAGTCTGGCCACTTCGACGGGACCTTTGCCCTGCAGGGACTGGGCGTCGAGACGGCCCTCACCGGTGATGACGAAATCCACGTCGAGGGTTTTGCCCTTGAGATCGAGCAACTCGGACACCGTCTTAAATCCCATTTCAACCGTGGCGTTGCAAAAGGTCATGAGTCCGAAAGCCAGTCCGCCCGTCGCGCCCGCCCCAGGCGTGTCGCGGAAGTCGAGACAGAGGTGGTCCCGGCAGAGGCCGGCGACATGGGTGATTCCGGCTTCCAGCGTTTCCAGTTGGGCCTTGGTGGCGCCTTTTTGCGGGCCATAAACATACGTCGCCCCATTGGGACCGAGCAGCGGATTGTTCACATCGCACAGGGCGGTGATGCGACAGGGGGAACGATCGGCGGGAGGGACAATCCTCCGGATCATGGAAAAGCTGCCGGGCCGGGGATCCATTTCGTTCTCGGTTGCGTCGAGAAACTTCCATCCCAGAGCCGTGGCCATGCCGACGCCGGCGTCGTTGGTCGCGCTGCCGCCCAGGGCCACCAGAATGGTCTCCGCGCCCCGCTCGATCGCATCCGCCATCAATTCGCCCGTTCCATACGTCGTGGCCTCGAGCGGCTTCAGTTCGGAGGTCTTGAACCGCCAAAGCCCGGACGCCTCGCTCATTTCGATCACGGCCATTTTTTTATCCCGGAACCATGTGTAGGTTGCGGAGATGGACCGTCCGAGCGCGTCGTGGGCGGGGACGTTGACTTCCTCGCCGCTCATGCTGTGCAGAAAAACGGCCGCAGTGCCCTCGCCACCGTCGGCGATCGGAGCCAGTTCATAGTAAGCGTCGGGAAAAACGCGGGAAAATCCGTCGCGAATCGCCTCAGCGGCCTCCATGGCCTTGAGCGATCCCTTGAATTTATCCGGCGCGATCAAAATCCGCATGAGGGAACTCTGACAAAGGTCTTCTCTAACGTCTCGAAAAAAATGCGGGGCCCTCCCGCAGTCTCCGGAGCGCTCACCGCCCTTTTTTCAACCGGAGGGCATTGCGGGCGGGGAGGCCGGCGTCTTTGAAGCGGGCTTGAGCTTGTGGGATATCGTAGTCCACCCGCCGATGGAGGAGGAGCCTGTTTTCAAAATCGTAGAGTGCATAGGCCGCCCGGGGGTCGCCGTCGCGCGGTTGGCCGACGCTGCCGACGTTGATGGCATAGCGGTTTGATGCGTCGAGCTGCACCGGGTTTTCCAACGGACGGTAACAGGAGATTCCTTTTTTGCCCTTCTCCCAGATCACTGGCACATGAGTGTGTCCGTGAAAACTGATGGCGGTGGACTGGACGGCAAAGTGCGGCCGGGCCTCCTCCGGGCTGTGGATATAGTGGAAGGCCGACGGCTCGAAGAGGGAGGCGTGGGAAAGCGTGAGGGGATCGAGGTCGGCCGTGATGGGCCTGGCGCGCAGCCATTGTTGCTGGGCCGGGCTGAGCTGCCGCGCGGCCAACTCGAGGGGTTTCCCAATGGTGTCGCCGAGTTCGTCCGCGGACAGTTGACCAATGAGGAAGAGCATGGCCTCGTGATTTCCCAGCACGGAAACCACGCAGGTCTCCATGAGACGTTGCACGCATCGGGCGGGCTCGGGTCCGTAGCCGACGACGTCACCGAGGCAAAGAATGCCGCAACAGGGGTGCCGGGCCACATCGTCCAGCACGGCGTCCAACGCATCGATGTTGCCGTGGATGTCGCTGAGGAGGGCAAAAAAGGAGGGATTGTCTACGGACGGCATGGAAAGGCAGGAATCCAGAGTAAACCCTTGGCGGCGGATTGCCATTCTTGAAAAATCGGGCGGAAAAGTTGAAAACGGTTTCAGGCGGTGTAGATTTTCTCATGATTCTCCCTCTCCTCACGTTTGCGGTCCTGGCTCTGCTGGGCCTTTCCTGCGTTGTGGCTCCTTTTCTCACGCCGGTGCGGTAAATCCGGGCCTCACCAGCCGGCCGGCGTCCCCGCCATCTGCCAGGCCTTGATGGCCTCGATGGGATGGATGAGCATGATGATGTTCAGCGTGAGGTTGTCGCGGATCCACAGCGCGCAGCCGATTTCCATCACGATGACGGCCGTGACCGTGACCCATACGGGCAGACGCCAGGCCAAGAGAAATCCGAGGGACATCATGACGAGGTCACTGACGGAGTTTAGAATGCTATCGCCCGTGTAGCCCAGGGCCATGGTGGCCTCGCGGTAGCGATTGATGATGAGGGGCGAATTTTCGAGGAGTTCCCAGCCGGCTTCGAGCAGAACGGCAATCAGGTAGCGGGCGGAGAGGGGCAGACGGCGCGCAACCAGCCAGAGCAGGCCGTAAAAGGCCATGCCGTGAATGATATGGGAAAAGGCGTAGGGGTCGGCAATGCGTTGGGAGCATGCGGGGCTCCAGATGTTCGCGGTCCAAAAACCAAAAGTACCATCGGGCCCGAGCGGAGAGCGGCCGAAGGCCCATTCGACGAGGGCAAGCAGCGGAAAGACGGCTCCGGCGGCGATGAGGAACCAGTGGCTGCGTGAGAAGTTGAGAGTTGAGGGTTGAGAGTTGATAAGGGGGATTTTGTCCACTCGACCACAACTCTCAACGCTCAACTTCCCGGAGGCTCGGTCGGGTCATGAAAAGGAAGTCGATGGTGGTGAAGAGGCGGACGGTTTGCGCGATTTGCGGTGCTAATTCCGGGCGGGCAGAAAAACCCTGACGCTGCCAGAAGGAATGGCTGTCCTGCACGGAGAGCAGGCTGGCGGAGGTGAGGCCGAGAGAGTTTCCGGCCGTGAGGACGGCCTGGACGAGGGCGCCGGCGGCACCCTGGCCGCGGTGAGCGGGAAGGAGGGCGAGGTCGTGGATGAAGAGGCTGGTGGACTTTTCCGGCAGGCGGTCGAGGGCGGTGTTGAGGGGAGGCAGATCGTCGGGAAGCCAGGGGTGGGCGAGGAGGTAGCCGATGGGTTCATGGCCGGTCACGGCCACAAGGCACGTGGCCGGGGAAAGCGCGACGAAGGACGCGAAGACGGCGAGTTCCTCAATCACCTCGGGCGCAAAGGCGGCCTGCTGGATCCGGTCCACCGCAGGCCAGTCGGCTGCGACGATCGGGCGGATGGAGAATGGACGAAGCTGAGAGCTGAGGGTTGCGGGATGAGGGGAGGAGGGGTGCATCGTTGCGGTGTTTTTCCTCTCAACTCTCAGCAATCAATTCTCAACTTCCTCTTGAGGAACGTGCGCGGGGCAGTATTCGTGACCGTCGGGGGTGACGCGAAAATCAGCGTCGGGGTGGGTGATCTCGGTGATGCCGCAGGTGGCGCAGCGATGGAGGGTGTCGTCGTTCGCTTGAGCGGACTCAAATTTGGCCCGGCGGATTTTGACCGTGCGGTTTTGGCGGGCTTGCTGAAAAAAGTGGGGGCCGAAAAACAGGAGGTAGTTGCCGAGGCAGACCAGGACCATCATTTTCGCCGAGAGCGGACCGGTGACGAAGATGAGGAGGGGTCCGATGAGACTGACCAGGGCGGCCCACTTGAGTTTGAGCGGCAGGATGAAAAACACCAGGATCTCCATGTTTGGCAGCACGGTGGCCAGGGCGAGGAAGAGGGAGAGGTTGAGAAAAATGTTGCCGAACGATGCGCCGAAAACAAAGGCGCTGAGGATGCACACCGCCATGCCCAGAAAGTAGTACACGTTGAGCCGGAAGGTGCCCCATTCGGCTTCGAGCAGGTCGCCGATCCAGAACGTGGCCCAGAGATAGAGAAGGATCCACGGGAAGCTGGTGATGTCGGGAATGAAGATCCAGGTGGCGATGCGCCAGATTTCGCCTTTGAGGATTTCGCCGCGATCGAGGGAAAGGACCTCCAGGTAGCCGGGATTGAGGGTGCCGAGAAGAAAGGCGAGGGCGTTGAAGGCCACAACGAAACGAATGAGGCCGGGAATGGCGAAGCGTCCGAGGCGGTGTTCGAGGCGGTCGAGAATGGTCACGGGCGGCAATTTAGATTGGAAGCGGGAAGTTGGAAGTGGGAAGTTCGGGTATCGTGCCGGAGAAACCGCTGCTAATCTACGACGGAGAGTGCCGCTTTTGCTGCCGATGGATCGAATGCTGGAAGACGATCACGGGAGACCGCGTCGCTTATGAGCCTTCGCAAACGGCCGGAGAGCGTTTTCCGCAGATCGCGCCGGAGAAGTTTGCCGGGGCGGTGCAATGGGTGGGGACTGATGGGAAAATCTGCTCAGGAGCCGGGGCCGTCTTTTCTGCGCTGGCCACTTCGCGCTGGTATGGGCGGGCCGCGCTGGGCCTTTACCGCAAGGCCTCATGGTTCGCGGGCGGGACGGAGGCGGCTTACGGCCTGGTGGCGCGGAACCGCGGATTTTTCTCCCGGCTGACGCGCCTGCTCTGGGGCGACGATGTGCGTCCGCCGACGTATGCGATGGCGAGTTGGGTTTTTCTCCGGCTGCTAGGCGGGATTTATCTGGTGGCGTTTCTGTCTTTTGGGGCGCAACTCGACGGTTTGATTGGGGCGCAGGGGATTCTGCCGGCGGGAAATTTTTTCGAGGCAGCGCGTCACGCGCTGGGCTCCGAGGCGTTCTGGCGTCTGCCGAGCCTGTGCTGGTGGACGGGCCCGGGCCCGGCCGCGTTGCATGGTCTGTGCGCGGCGGGGGTGGTGGCGTCGGTGCTGCTGATGCTGGGGATTGCGGCCGGGCCGAGTTTGATGTTTTTGTGGGCGGCCTACCTCTCGCTCACGCTGGCAGGTCAGGATTTTTATCAATTTCAGTGGGACATCCTGCTGCTCGAGACCGGCTTTCTGGCCCTCTTTCTCACGCCCTGGGTCTGGTGGTCGCGGCGACCGTCGCGTCCGCCGCGGGTGGCGCATTTTCTCCTGCTCTGGCTCCTTTTCCGTCTCATCTTCGCCTCGGCGGTGGTGAAACTCTCCAGCGGTGATCCGAGCTGGGCCAACGGAACGGCGCTCGATGTTCACTATTTCACCCAACCCTTGCCGACGTCCCTGGCCTGGTATGCGCAGCAACTCCCGGGATGGTTTCAGTGGCTGAGTGTGAAGATGATGTTCTTCATCGAGCTGGTGCTGCCGTTTTTGCTCTTTGCCCCGCGCCGCTTGCGTCTGAGCGCGGCGGCGGGTGTAGCGGCTTTGCAGGTGGTGATTGCTCTGACGGGTAACTATGGATTCTTCAACCTGCTCACGCTGACCTTGTGCGTGTTGGTGGTGGATGACGCCGTCTGGGGGAAAAAGGTCATTGGTCATTCGTCATCGGTCAGAGGCCGATCCTTGCCCGATTTGCTTCTGATTCCCGTCGCGGCGGCGATCTTTCTGCTCAGTCTGATACCGTTGGCGTCGTCTTTCCGCCGGCCGATGCCGTGGTTGGAACCGCTGGCGGTGGTCTACCATCATGTCGCGCCTTTTCGCACGATCAATGGCTATGGACTCTTCGCCGTCATGACCACGGAGCGGCGGGAGATTATCGTGCAGGGCTCGGAAGACGGGTTGAACTGGAAAACGTATGACTTCCGCTACAAGCCGGGCGATCCGCACCGTGCGCCGCGCTGGGTGGCACCCGGCATGCCGAGGTTGGATTGGCAGATGTGGTTTGCCGCGCTGGGCAACGCGGAGCAAAGCCCCTGGTTTTCTCATTTTCTCACCGGCTTGCTCCGGGGTTCGCCGCCGGTGCTGGATTTGCTCGAAGAGAACCCCTTTCCCGGCGGCCGTCCGCGCTATGTTCGCGCGCTGAGCGACCGCTATACCTTCACTTCCGCTCAGGAACGGGACCGCACCCGGGAGTGGTGGCGAACGGAACCGGTGGCAATCTTTTATGAACCCGCCTCGCTGAAATAGCGGGGAGCGGGGCGGGAGCTGGAGAGTTTTCTACTCCGCGCCCGCGGCTCGCTGCTCCCTGCTTTCGTAGCGGCGTTTGAGGCGTTCGAGGTAGAAGTATCCGCCCACAAGACCCCAGAGCAGATAGACGGCCATGCCGGCGATGGAGATCAACATGCCGGTGCCGAGGGGCACGCCGCAGAGATCGTGGAGGCCGTTGTCCAGCAGGGCCTCGCGCGGGCCAATGCCATTCAAGCTGATGGGCAGCGAGGACACGGCTGTCACCAGGGGCATAATGGAGGTCATGTCCCAAAGGGTGACCTTGGGGGTGAAGGCTTTTGCCGCGAAGCCGAAGGCCAGAAAATAGGTCAGGAGCATGGGCACGGTGTAGAGGGTGCCGAGCAGGGCCTCGCGCCGGTTTTCAATGCAGAGCTGCCAGAGTTTTGAGAGTTTGATGATCTGTTTGCGGAAGGGAAATCTTTTGGGCAGGCGGGCAACCAGATGGCGGCTGGTGAGCAGGAACGAGGCGATGAGCGCAGCCCCCAGGACGAAGAGGGTGATGGCAAACCATTTCATCAGATTGCCCACGGCGAAGCTCCGGGCGAACCACTCGTCCCGTGTCCAGGCGAAGAGCAGTCCCATGATGACGAGCACAAGGACGGCCAGCAAGCGGTCGATCGCGACGCTCAGAAAGCCGGCGGTTTTGTGTTCAGGATGATCGCGCATCAGGAAGATGACCCGGACCACATCGCCACCGGTCGTGCCGGGAAGAAACTGGTTGAAAAAAGCGCCGATGAAAAACAGGCGGGTGATTTCGCGCAGCGGCACCTCGATGTGCAGCATGCGCAGAAAAAGCTGCCAGCGCAGAATGCCGAACCACTCGCAGACGCCCGCGGAGGCAACGGCCAGGGCCATCCAGCGCCAGTCCGCCACCTGCAGCGCATTCCACATCACCTCACGGCGCCGCGCATCATGAAAAAGCCACCAGAGCAGGCCCAGGGTCACGGCTACTTGCAGAATGGTCAGCAAATGAGCCAGAAGGGAGGGGGCATCCGTGCGGGGGGAGGCATCCTCCGGCGCGGTCGGGACGGGCGGGGTCATCGCCCCGTGAGCTAAGGCGATATCGGCCTGCCCGGCAATGGCAGATGTGAGGACCTCATGTTTCCGCCCATTTGTGTATTCGCGGCCGATGGGTTAGGTTCAGGGCAACAAGATGTCCCCGGAATACGATTACCACAAACCCCACCGCTCGCATGCTTACTACGAGACGCGGAGGAAGCGGTTCATCCTCACGATGGTTCTGATCGGCGGGGCCATCATCCTGATCGTGACCCTTCTCAATTTGAGCAAATAGGCGCCCGGCCGTCCGCGATCAAAGCGTGGCGCCGATGGCTTCCTTGACCGAAGCGGCCGTGTATTCGCGATTCATGCGCGCGATGAATGAGGCCGGGATGCCGGCGGGACAGACGGCTTCGCAGGCGTAATAGTTCGAGCAGTTGCCGAAACCTTCCTCGTCCATGGTGCGGACCAGGTTGAGCACACGACGGTTTTTCTCGGCGATGCCCTGGGGCAGCAGACCGAGGTGGCCGATTTTTGCGCTGACAAAAAGCATGGCCGAACTGTTCGGGCAGGCCGCGGCACAGGCGGCGCAGCCGATGCAGGCGGCGGCGTCCATGGCGAAGTCGGCGGTGGGTTTGGGGATCGGCGTGGCGTTGGCGTCGGGCGCGGAACCCGTGCGTTCGCTGATGAAGCCGCCGGACTGGATAATGCGGTCGAAAGCACGGCGGTCCACGGCGAGGTCGCGCACGACGGGGAAGGGGGCGGCGCGGAACGGTTCGATGGTAATGACATCGCGGTCCTGGAATTTCCGCATGTAAAGCTGGCAGGTGGTGCCGCGTCCGGGTCCGTGGGGCACCCCATCGATAGTCAGGCTGCACGTCCCACAGATGCCCTCACGGCAATCGTGATCGAACTGCACCGGCTCAACGCCTTTGTGAATCAGACCTTCGTTGACAATGTCGAGCATCTCGAGAAAGGACGCATCCGCGGGAATATCGAGAGCGGGATACTCCTCGAAGCGTCCGGGTTCCGCCGGACCGTTCTGTCTCCATACACGCAGGGTGAAGTTCATGATGGTATCCTCACTTATAGCTTCTGGTGGCGAGTTTCACGTGTTCGTAGGCGAGCGGTTCCTTCAGTCGCGTAGGGGGAACGTTGTCACCCTCGTGTCGCCAGGCCGAGACGAAGTGATAGTTGGCGTCATCGCGCACCGCCTCGCCGTCCGGCGTCTGATATTCCGTGCGGAAGTGGCCGCCGCAGGATTCCTCGCGGTCGAGGGCGTCGCGGCACATGAGTTCGCCGAATTCGAGGAAGTCGGCCACGCGGCCGGCTTTTTCGAGGGACTGGTTGAAGGTTTCGCCTTTACCCAGCACGCTGACGGTTTTCCAGAATTCCTCCCGGAGTTGGGGGATGCGCTGGATGGCAGACTCCAAGCCGGCGCGGTCGCGGGCCATGCCGCATTTGTCCCAGATGAGCAGACCGAGTTCGCGATGGAAGCTGTCCACCGTGCGGCTGCCCTTGATGTCGAGCAGTTGCTGCACGCGGCCGCGCACTTCACGTTCCGTCTGCTGGAAAGCGGCGTCGGTCGTTTGTGGTCTTGGTTTGCCAAACTGGGTGGAGAGGTATTCGCCGATGGTGTAGGGAATTACGAAATACCCGTCGGCCAGTCCCTGCATGAGGGCGGAGGCGCCGAGGCGGTTGGCTCCGTGGTCGGAGAAATTGGCCTCGCCCAGAACATGCAGCCCGGGGATGTTACTCATGAGGTTGTAGTCCACCCACAGGCCGCCCATGGTGTAATGCACGGCCGGATAAATGCGCATCGGGCGCTCGTAGGCGTTTTCTCCGGTGATGTTTTCGTACATCTCGAAGAGGTTGCTGTAGCGTTCCTCGATCACAGGACGGGTGAGCCGGTTGATCGAATCGGCAAAATCGAGATAAACGCCCAGTCCGCCGGGTCCGACGCCGCGGCCCTCGTCGCAGGCTTCTTTCGCGCTGCGGGAAGAGATGTCGCGCGGGGCGAGGTTGCCGTAGCTGGGATACTTGCGTTCGAGAAAATAATCGCGGGCCTCCTCCGGGATTTCCTGGGGAAGTTTGCCGGCATCCTCCTTGCGTTTGGGAGCCCACACCCGGCCGTCATTGCGCAAGGATTCGCTCATGAGGGTGAGCTTGGACTGATATTCGCCGCTGACCGGAATACACGTCGGGTGGATCTGGGTGTAACAGGGGTTGGCGAACAGGGCCCCGCGTTTGTAGGCGCGGTAGGTGGCGGAAACATTGCAGCCCTTGGCGTTGGTCGACAGATAGAAGACGTTCCCGTATCCGCCGGTGCAGAGCAGGACGGCATCGCCCGCGTGGCTGCGGATCTCGCCCGTGACCATGTCGCGCACCACGATGCCCTTGGCATGACCGTCCACCAGGACGAGGTCGAGCATTTCGGTGCGGGGGAACATCTTGACCGATCCGGCGGCCACCTGCGCGCTCAGAGCCTGGTAGGTGCCGAGCAAAAGCTGCTGTCCGGTCTGACCGCGGGCGTAGAACGTGCGGGAAACCTGGGCGCCGCCGAACGAACGGTTGGCCAGCAATCCGCCGTATTCGCGGGCGAAGGGGACGCCCTGCGCGACGCATTGGTCGATGATGGATGTGCTGACTTCGGCCAGACGATAGACGTTGGCCTCGCGGGAGCGGAAGTCGCCGCCCTTGATCGTATCGTAGAAAAGGCGGTAAACGCTGTCGCCGTCGTTTTGATAATTCTTCGCCGCGTTGATGCCCCCCTGCGCGGCGATGGAATGAGCCCGGCGGGGGCTGTCCTGATAGCAGAAACATTCGATGTTGAAACCCTGCTCGCCCAAGGTGGCGGCGGCCGCACCGCCGGCCAGTCCGCTGCCCACGATGAGGATTTTGAACTTCCGCTTGTTGGCCGGACTGATCAGCTTGGCGTGGTTTTTAAAGTGGGTCCACTTCTGGTCGAGCGGGCCGGCGGGGATTTTGGGGTCCAGGCTCATGGCCGGACTCCTTTGCCGAGACCGAAGAAAAGAACCGAAACGGGAATGGCCGCATAGCCGGCAAACAATGCCCACGCCACGATGCGGCCGGTGGCTTCATAAACCGGGCGCAGCGTTTGGCTGCTCAAGCCCAGGGTTTGGAAGAGGCTGCCGATGCCGTGACTCAAATGAAATGCGACCAGAGCGAGGGAAAGAATATAGAAACCGCTGACGAAGGGGTTGCTGAAGCCGAGCACAACCATGCGATAAACATCGTGAACCTGCTGGCCATCGAGGTCGGTGTGCAGGGTGGCGTAGGACGGATTGATCAGGTGCAGGGTAAAGTGCGCCAGGTGAAAAGCGATGAAAGCCAGCACGATCAAACCCGTGAGCCGCATGGTGCGGGCAAAGATCGTCGTTTGGATCGGCGCATTCACCGCGTATTTCTGAGGACGGGCGGCCTGATTTTCCTTCCAAACCAACATGGTGAAGCCGATGTGCAATACCACCGTCGCCAACAAGGCCAGTCGGATGACCCAGAGCAACGGCCCGAGGGCGTGCAATTTGAGGGCATAGGCGTTAATTAAATCCGGCCCGAAAAAAAATGTCAGATTTCCCAGAAGGTGTCCGACGACAAAGGAGACGAGGATGATGCCCGTGATCGCAACGACCAGTTTCTTTCCCAGTGAGGAAAAGAGCCATTTGCCCAGCGGCAGGTCCATAGCGGGTGAGGTTGAGGCAGTCGGAGTTGCCATGTGGTTATTAGCTAATCTAATATTTAACCGCAGGCAAGGGTTTCCTCAACGGGAACATTTTTGCTCATTCAGGGGAGGGGATGCGCTGGCGGTGTCCCGGTGGACATGCCCTGGACATCGGTGATGGCGAAGCGGGGTTTTCTGCTGGAAATGCCGTTGCTTTCATTGAGCAAAATCAAACTGCTGGGCTGGTCGGTGGCGGCAAAACCAATCAGCCAGAAGTAACGTTCCATGCCCGCGCTGCCGGACTTTGCCGCGCTGGCCACCAGGACATAGTCTCCCGGCTCGGGAACCGGCAGGTCCACGCGCCCATTGGAATCGGTCAGACTGATTTCCAGGGGCGAGGAGATGGCATTTTTCAACCGCTCGGCGGCATCGCTGAACGTTTCATTGCTGGTGATACCCCCTTCTGGCGTGATTTTCTCCAAGGCTTTTTCCACGTCTCCCCGGCGGTAAAGCCCGACCGTTGCCCCGCTCATGATGGCCACCTGTTTCGCGACAGGTTCGTAGGTGATGATGCCGCGAATGCGTCCGGACGGGGTGATTTCAGTGAGGAGTTGCCTTTCCCGGTTCAAACCTTCGACGGTTTGTCGCAACGTCTTGACCTTCTCCTCCGAGGTTTTGAGCTGATCATTCAGGTACTCTGCCCAGGCCCAGAGGCCCGCCGCCGCACCCAGGGCAAAGAGGCAGGCAATCCATCCCAGCAGGGCGGACTCGGCCTTGTTTTTGTGGCGGGATTTGCTGCCGCCGCGGCCGTGTTGGGAGGATTTTTTCTCGGGGTCGGCTTCCGGCCTCTCCGTGCCGGCTCTGAATTCCCGGGGCGGGGAAGATTGCGGAGGGAGCTGAGCCGGGGCAGAAGTCCCGGCCGGAGGATGAACCCCGCCCGGAATCCTCGCGGAGAGTAAAACCCAGGCGGTTTTTTCTTCGTCGTAAAAATGATCGGTCGGAAGCAGGTGGCCCGTATCGAGCATGTCCTCGATTTTGTCCTGATCGAAAACGCCCAGGATGGCACCATTTCTCGCGAGGTGAACTTTTCCGTCTTTCACAAATGGGACCAGTATATCATGGATGCTCTTTTTTGATCCAGTCCAGAGCTTGCTCCCGGGAGAGGAGCGCTCCTTCTAGCTGTCGGGTTTGCACGGCGTCGAGAACTTCCTTGAATCTTGGCCCTGGTTTCCAGCCCAGGGCGATCAGATCAATGCCGGTCACCAGCGGTGGCGGAATCAGCGGTTCACTGGCAAATTCCTCCCGGCGTTTTTCGAGAAACTCGTGATTGTCCAGCAGGCCGTGACTGCCCAGGCAATCGACCCGGTGGAGTTCCCGTTCCTCCTCGAAAGTGGGCCTCGCCATAAAACGCTTGAGGCGCGCGACCCTCATATTCTGGACGTCTTTGAAGACCATGTGATTTTGCACCATCTCCACGGTGGCCTCGATTTCCTCATTGGAAAAACGCAGCCGGCGCATGATGGCCTCGGTCATGGTGGCGCTAACCGATTCATGGCCGTTGAAGCGGAGGCGTCCGGTCTCGTCCCGCTGCATGGTGGGGGGTTTGCCCAGATCATGAAAAAGCACGGCGAGGACGAGGGGGAGGGAAACCGTCGCCGGCAGCAGGGACAGCATGAGGCGCGTGTGCACAAAGACATCGCCCTCGGGATGGAATTCCGGCGGCTGTTCGCAGCCCTTGAGGGCGGAGACCTCCGGCAGCAACGCCTGCATCAAACCACTGGAGTCGAGCAGGTCGAAACCCCGCACGCGTTGCGGCGCGAGAAAAATCTTGGCCAGTTCCTCGCGGATGCGCTCGGCGCTGACTTCGTGAATTTTTGCCGCGCCCGCGCCGATGGCGCTCCAGGTCGCGGGTTCGATGGCGAAATCCAGCGTCGCGGCAAAGCGCACGCCCCGCAGGACCCGTAACTTGTCCTCGGCGAACCGCTCTCCGGCCTGGCCGATGGCCCGGATGGTCCGGGATTCCAAGTCCTTCCGGCCGCCGACGAAATCCCGCACTTCACCGGATTCCGGATCGTAAAAAAGCCCGTTGATGGTGAAATCGCGCCGCCGCGCATCGCCCTCCGCGGTGGTGAAGGTGACGTCCTCCGGGCGGCGTCCGTCCAGGTAAACTCCATCGGCCCGGTAGGTCGCCACCTGGAACTCCACGCCCTGCTCCACCACCAGGATCACCCCGAATTGCGCGCCCACCGGCACCGTGCGGGGAAAGAGCGCCTGCACCTGTTCGGGCCGGGCGTCGGTCGCGATGTCGTAGTCCTGCGGCGTCTTGCCCAACAGCATGTCGCGCACGCAGCCGCCCGCATAGCAGGCCTCGTGGCCGGCTTCACGCAAGCGGCGGACAATGGCGCGGGCGGTGGATTCCATTTCGTCACGTTAACTGGTTTCCCCATCCGCCGACAACAGCGCAGGGAGATCGGATGGGGGAGGCACTTTCAAGCGGGTCAGAGAAGTGCCGCGTCGGTCCACGCCGGCGACTCCGGGGCCGCGTTCGTGAGAACGTGGCCGGTAAACTGCGCCACCTCTTCATGGTCGCCGCCGACAAGGACTTGCTCCATGGTTGCAGGATGACCGCCGTGGCGTCAAAGTTCCGCCATGTTCAAATCTCCGGTCCATCTTTTGCGCGGGCTGGCCCTGACGGAAGGCGTGTCCTTTCTGGTGCTGCTGGGCGTGGCCATGCCGCTGAAGTACTTCGCCGGACTGCCCCAGGCGGTGAAACTTTTCGGCTGGGCCCACGGGGTCCTTTTCGTCGCCCTGTGCCTGGTGCTGCTCAAGGTCACGCGGGAGGAACGCTGGCCGCTGACCCGTTCGGCCATGGTATTCGTCGCGGCGTTGCTTCCCTTCGGGCCGTTCGTCATTGATCATCGGCTCAAGAATTATGAACGCTAGATTCCAAGTGTTTGCCGTATTCCTGGCGGTCGCATGCCTCCGGGCTGAACCGGATGACTCCAAGGGTTACAAAAAAGAAATCCAGGTGACGCCGTTGTTGCGGACCCTGACCACCATCGCGGGCCAGCCCATTGTTTATCCGAAGACCGACGCGGCCCAAGTCACAGCGGTGCAGGTGGAGATTCCCCCCGGTGCGCAAACCGGCTGGCACAAGCACCCCTTTCCCTGCTTCGCCTACATTCTTTCCGGCGCGCTTGAAGTGGAAATGGAAGGCGGAAAAACCGTTCGCCTCACCGCCGGTCAGGCCATGGCCGAGAGCATCAATGTCATGCACAACGGAACGAACAAGGGAATCGAACCCGTCAAACTCGTCTTGTTCGTCATGGGTGAAAAGGAGAAGCCCTTCACCGAGCGGCCCGACACGGAGTGAACCTTTCTTTTCATCCTTTGCGTGAGGCTGATTCCACTCTATTGGCCAGGCTTTTCGGCTGGATTCTTAAGGCCGCGGGGCCAGGTCTAACTCTTGCAGAAACGCCTGGTGCTTCGCTGTGGCGGCCTCGAGACGTTCCTCCATCCCGACCAAGTCGGCAGGGGTCTTCTCGAGACTGATCTCCGCCTCACCCACCGCCGTGCTGATGGGGCGGGAGATATTCAGGTTGAAGTCGTTCTTCGCGACCTCATCCATCTCGACGCGGCGGGAGTAGCGGGGGGCTTCCGGGCGGTTCTGGGAGGTGTCGATGATCTTCGTGATGTGATCGGGCTTAAGTCGCTGGAAATAAATAAAGGGAGCAACCTCGCTTGTTCTTTTGGCCTCTGGCGGCGTTGGTTATCCCCCGTGCACCCTGGCTCTCTCCTTCGTCGAGTCTCAGTCACAGAGTGCTTGGGCTCTGCTCCTTCGTCGCGCCTGGCCAGAGGCCAAAACTCCCGCGCCATCTTGCCACCTTTATTTATTTACAGCTCCTAAGCTGGTTTTGCTTTTTGCCTTTCTCAAAGTACTCGGCGGCTTTGAGGAAAAGCACGCCGTCGGGCTTCTTGCCCTTCTTGAGCACGAGAAGGCAGACCGGGATGGCCGCGGAATAGAAGAGATTGGCAGGCCTTCCGATGACGGTGTCGATGTGGCCGTCCTTGAGCAGCTTGGTGCGGATGCGTTCCTCGGCTCCGCCACGGAAGAGCACCCCGTGCGGCAGGATGAGGGCCATCACGCCTTCGTCTTTGTGAAGGTATCCCGAACCCTGAGAAGGTGGCGGGGAAAGTGAGAGAAGCCTTCGAGACGCATCCGAACGGGAAGCGCGCAAGCAGGTGACCTTTGCGATCTTCTCCGAAGAGGATGACCTGAACAAAGTGACGCCACCGTGGATGCCCTGTTCACGCTCCTGCAAAGGAGCGACAAACGATGAAGCGCTCGCGAGACCGGGAAGAGTTCAAGGCCCGTGTCCTCGGTTGGGCCGCAAAGCTCGAGGTGAAAGCACACTCCATTGACGTCCGCCCGATGCGCCGCAAATGGGCGTCCTGCTCCACCGCAGGAACACTGAGCTTCAACGATGAGCTTCTCGGCATGGATGCGAAGCTCGGCGACTACGTCATCGTCCCCGAACTGCTGCACTTCTCCGTGCCGAACCACGGCAAGCTCTGGAAGGCCCTGATGAGGGCGCATCTGGGGAATTACGAACGCCTGTCAGGTCGCTTGCAGAAGGAGAGTCTTTTCGGAGTGCCTCACGGATTGAGAACAGTCGGCGAACATTGATTTCCGGCTGGTCAGCCAGTGCAGCGTTACCAGAGCGATTTTAACGGATCAGTCCCCAGCGCTTGCTGAAAGGCCAGTACACGAAGAGTCCCTTGCCCGCGACGTTCTGCTCGGGCACGACGCCCCAGTAGCGGCTGTCGCTGGATTGATAGCTGTTGTCGCCGAGGGCGAAATAGGTTCTCGGCGGCAAGGTGAAGGTTTCCTCCGGAGTCGAAAGATAAAGGGCTCCGGCGGGATCCGAATAACCGCGGTAGCCGTTCTGGCAACTCATGACGCGTTGAAAGACGGATTGTTCCGCTTCTTTCCCGTCGATGAAGAGTTTCGGGGCATCAATACGCAGGGTATCACCCGGCAGCCCGGCCAGACGCTTGATGTAGTGTTGGGACGCGATGCCCGGGGGCATGCGGATCCTGCGGATATCGGTGGTTTTGAAGACGAAGACGTCGCCGCGGCGCGGATTCACAAAATGGTAGGACATTTTGTCCACAAAAACCTGGTCGCCGGTGTCGATGGCGCCCCGCGCGATGGGTTCGCCCTTGTGATAACTGCGTCCCGGCCCAACGCCGAAATACGCCTGGAGCGTGTCCCGCGGAGCAAAGAGCCGGTAGCTGTTTTTGTCCGTGCCGATCCGGGTGAAGGTAAAGAAGTTCAGGTAGGTGGACTCGTGGACTTCCTGCACGACCTCGTCGTCCTTGGCCTCCAGGTCCACATAATGCCGTCCCAGCCAGACCATTTCGAACGCGCGCACCAGGAGGTTGGGTGGGGAAGTGTCGGAGGGCTTGCCGACAATGCCAAACAGCGTCGGCTGCATGGACCCGGTGGGAATCTTGAAGGGTTGAAGGAAATAGGCGCGAACCCCGGCGGCAATCACGATGGCCACCAGAAACACCTCCACATTTTCCCGCCATCCGGCGTCCGAGGGGGGAGGGGCAATGCGACCGACCTGCTTCTCGATCTGATCGCGAACGGCTTGGAGTTTTTCCCGGCTGCGGCTCTTTAACGCGGCTTGCAAGTCCGCCAGAAGGCCATGCAACGTGGCGAGATCCTTTGGCGGCAGGATGTCTTCTTTGTAATGAATGAGCCGCTGGAGGGCATGGCGGTAGTGTTTGCCCTCCTTGATGTAGCGTGGGGTGAAAAGCATGGCTAATTGGTTTTCAGAACTTCAATGAAAGCTTCCTGGGGAATGTTCACCTGACCGATGGCTTTCATGCGTTTTTTGCCTTCTTTTTGCTTTTCTAATAATTTTCTTTTTCTCGTAATATCACCACCGTAACACTTGGCGATGACATTCTTACGAAGAGCACTAACACTCTCACGAGCGACGATTTTGCCGCCGATGGCGGCTTGGATGGCGACTTGGTAAAGCTGGGTGGGAATGACCTCTTTGAGTTTGGTGGCGAGAGCGCGGCCGCGGGCTTCGGCCTTGTCCCGATGGACGATCGAAGAGAAGGCATCGACCCGTTCCCCGTTCACCAGCATGTCGAGTTTGACCAACGGGCCAGCCCGATAGCCGGCCTGCTCGTAGTCCATCGAACCGTAGCCCCGGGTGAGGGATTTCATCTTATCGACAAAATCGACCAGAATCTCGTTCAAGGGCAATTCGGTGGTCAGCATGACCCGTTTGGTATCGAGCGATTCGGTGTGTTTGACCTCGCCACGCTTTTCCATGATGAGCTGCATCATGGGCGAAATATATTCATTCGGGATCATGATGAAACATTTGACAATCGGTTCGCGGATCTCCTCGACCACGCTCATGTCGGGAAGTTGCTCGGGATTGTCCACTTTCAGCAGAGCGCCGTTCGTCTTCAGGATTTCATAAATGACCGAGGGGTAGGTGGCAATGATGTCCATGTCGAACTCCCGCCGCAGGCGCTCGAGAATGATTTCCATGTGCAGCAATCCCAAAAAACCGCAGCGGAAGCCGAACCCGAGGGCGACGCTGGATTCGGGCATGAAGTGAAAGGCGGCGTCGTTGAGTTGCAGTTTGCCCATGGCGGCCTTGAGGCCCTCGAAATCCGCCGTATTAATCGGGTAAATGCCGCTGAAGACCATGGGCTGGACTTCCTGAAATCCGGGCAGCGGAGATTCGGCCGGCAGGCGGGAGTTGGTCAGAGTGTCGCCGACCTTGACCTCCACACTCGATTTGATGTTGGCAATGACGTAGCCGATGTCGCCCGCCTGGAGTTGGTCCTGCACGAGGAACTTCGGGAGTTGCGGGCGGAAAATGCCGACTTCTTTGACCTCGTAAGCCCGGTTGGTGAACATGAGCTTGACCGGATCGCCCGCCTTGATCGTGCCATCGACGACCCGGGTATAAATCACCACGCCGCGGTAGGTGTCGAACGACGAGTCGAAGGTGAGGGCGCGCAGCCGGGATTCGGCCTTGCCGGAGGGAAAGGGGATGCGGGCGACGACCGCTTCCAGAATCTCCTCAATGCCGATGCCCGCCTTGGCGCTGGCCAGAATAGCCTCCTCGGCAGGAATGGCGAGAATGTCCTCCAGTTGTTTCAGGGCGGTGTCGATATCGGCGTTGGGAAGATCGATCTTGTTGATGACCGGGATCAGCTTGAGGCCCTGTTTTTCCGCGAGATGGACATTGGCGACGGTCTGCGCCTCGACGCCCTGGGCGGCATCAATGATGAGCAATGCGCCCTCGCAGGCCGCGAGGGAACGGGAGACTTCGTAGGAAAAATCCACATGACCCGGGGTGTCGGAAAGGTTGAGCCGGTAGGTTTCTCCGTCGGCGGCCTTGTATTTCATGGCGATGGGATGCGCCTTGATCGTGATACCGCGCTCGCGCTCGAGATCCATGGCGTCGAGCAATTGTTCCTGGGCCTCACGTTTCTGGATGGTGCCGGTGAATTCCAAGAGACGGTCGGACAAGGTCGTCTTGCCGTGGTCAATGTGGGCGATAATGCAAAAATTGCGCGTTCGTGCGATGGACATTAGGAAAGGGTGGGGAATATCCTAGAGCGCAACCGCCCGGTCAACTATGCAAACTGAAGAACCCAAACAATTCCGTCTCAACCCCCAGGTCCTCGTGGTCGTGGCGGTGGTCCTTCTGGCTCTGGCCCTGCCGATTTTCTTCGTGATTCTGTCCCTGCAAACCGCGTTTGGAACGAAACCGGCCGCGTCGTCCCCGGCTGCGGAGGCGGCACTTTCGGCGCCACTCCAGAAAGCTCTCGAGGATATTGCGGACAAAAGCCTGAACCCGGCCGGGCTGGGCGCTTGGGGGGATCGGGAGGTTTTGCTGGGTGCGCAGGACCCCGAGAGCGAACTGGTCCGGGTGGAATCTCTGGTTAAAGCTTTCGGCGCTGTCAGCCTGCCCGCGGCGAGGGAAGGGGGAAGGCTCCGCCTGCGGGTCTCCCTCGCGGAAAATCAGTCCGCCAACTTCATCAAGGCTTGTGAGGAAAAAACCACGCCGACGCCGACCAGGAGCCCCGATCCGGCTCGCGCCATGGTCGAGGTCGTGATAGAAAAACAAAGGCTCCCATGATTGCCATCGTTTTTGCGTTGGAGTTTGAAAGCGCCGTTTTCTGCGCCCGGCACGATTCGCGCTTGCGGGTGGCCGTGTGGCAATTGGGTGCGATGGGGCAGGGTGCGGCCGGAAACCTGGAACGAAAGCTGGCGGACAACCGGCCCTCCCTGGTGATTTCGGCGGGCTTCGCCGGCGCCTTGCAATCGGACCTTGCGGCTGGCGATTTGGTCATCGGGAAGAATTTCACGGATTCCGCCATCTTCGCGCGGCTGAATCTCGGTCCAGGCTGGCACGTTGGGGACATTCACACCGCCGCGGCCATCATCGAGCGGGCGGAGGACAAGCGGAGTCTGGCGCGGGAAACGGGCTGCGTTGTCGGGGACCTGGAAACCGCCCATATTGCCAGGGTCTGTGCGGAACAGGACATTCCCATGCTGGCGCTACGCTGTATCAGTGATACCGCCGATGAGGACATGCCGGTTCCCTCCCGCACCTTGTGGAATCCCGCCACCGGACGTCCTGAGCCGCTCCAGCTTTTCCGCCACCTCATCGCCAATCCCTCAAGCGTTTCGGGATTCAAAAAATTACTGAAGAATGCCAAAACTGCCCAAAAAAACCTGGCGAGGGGACTGGTGGAACTTTTGCCCCAGTTGTTGCGGGTGGTTTGAGTCTAAACAACGCCGCCATGCCCGACGAAGACGATCCCTTTGAAATCGCGAGGCGGTTGGATGAATTCGGGGCTGGCCGGGTTCCGCGGCCTCCGAAATCCGGACCGCCCGCCAAGCCGGCCTCGGCAAAGGTCCGCAAGAAGAAAGCGGGCCTTTCCGCGCGGACGCTTGCGCTTGTCGTTTTTCTCGCGGCCATCGTTGGCTGGCTGATTTTTCAATACCGGGGCGGTGACTTGGGAGTCTTCAGCCGATCTTCCAACCCGCCGCCCAGATCAACGACGGTTCCGATGCAGTCCGAACCGCCGAAGATGATTCCATCATTCGACGGCATGGGCGAGGTGCCGGCATTTACCGTCCAGGTTTCCGGCACCAATGCCGGGCCGAATCCGAGCCCTGCGGGGACGCGCCAGAAATGACCACGGCGGCGGCGCGCGGTCGGTCGAACCTCCACTTCTTTCAATTATACATGACATACATTATATGATGTTATAGATATCCCCATGAAGCCCAGCGGGTTTTTGGTCTGTGAACAACTTCGGAAGAAGTCCTCGAAGGATCCCTGATCGGGGTCGCTTCGAAAACTTGTTCACACCCCCGGGCCTTTGGGCAGGAGCTTAATCATTCGTCCTTTGCGGGATTAGCTTGCCAGTCGCTCGTCCGGCAGCCGATTCTCTCCAGCCTTTTCCGTGAATTCGACCCGCATCGCCCGCCGCTTCCAAGACCTTGCTGCCAAGGGTCAAAAAGGCTTTGTCGCCTACATCACCGCCGGCGACCCCGGTTTTGCTGAGACCCTCGCAATCTCACACGCCTTGGAGGCTGCCGGCGTGGACATTCTCGAACTGGGCATCCCGTTTTCGGATCCGCTGGCGGATGGTCCCACTATTCAAGCCGCGTCCGGCCGGGCGCTGGCCGCCGGCATGACCGTCCGGCGCGCCTTGGAACTCGTCCGGGCCTTTCGGGATAAGTCCGAACTCCCTCTTGTGCTCTTCACCTATTTGAATCCCATCTACAGCTACGGATTCGAGAAATTCCTGACCGATGCCACGGCGGCCGGCGCTGACGGGTTGCTAATCCTGGATTTGCCACCCGAGGAGGCCGGGCAAAATGCTGAGTTGGTTGCCGCCGGAGGACTGGACCCCATCCGGCTCATCGCGCCGACGACGCCGCCCTCGCGCATGGCCACCATCAGCGCGACCGGCCGGGGCTTCATCTACTATGTCTCCCGCGAGGGTGTCACGGGCGAACAGACGAGTCTCTCCGACACCATAGCCGCCCGGGTGGCGGAACTCCGGCAACACACCGCGCTGCCCATCGCCGTGGGTTTCGGCATTTCCACGCCGGAACAGTCCGCGGCCGTAGCTCATGATGCTGACGCCGTCGTGGTCGGCAGCGCCATCGTCCGCCGCATTGCCGAAAATGCCACCGCGCCTGATCTGGCCCAACGGATCGGCGATTTTGTTCGCCCGCTTGTGCAAGCGGCCCATTCCGCCTAGATTGCCGGTTCTTCCATGCAACTTTCCTTCACCAAGATGAACGGCGCGGGCAATGATTTCGTTCTGCTCGACAACCGCGACTCCGCTCTCCGGCTGGAAACCCCGACCATCGCCCTCCTCTGCGACCGTCACCGCGGCGTGGGAGCGGATGGGGTTCTCGTCGTGGAACCTCCGGCCCATGGCGCGGATTTTCGCATGCGGTATTACAATGCCGACGGCGGCGAGGCCGAGATGTGCGGCAATGGCGCGCGCTGTTTCGCCCGCTTCGTCAAAAAAATCAGCGGCCTGGGCCAGGAGGAGATTTCCTTTGAAACCCCGGCCGGGCTCATCGGCGCAAGATATCATGGCGATCTGGTGGAGATTTCCATGAGCGATCCGCAGGCGCACCGCCGGTCGGAGATTCTCGAGATCAATGGACGCCCGCTTGAGGTGCATTTTCTCAACACCGGGGTTCCGCATGCGGTGGTCTTTGTGGACGATATCGAGACCATTGCGGTGGGCGCGGACGGATCCGCCTTGCGACATCACCCGGCCTTCTCCCCCAAGGGCACCAATGCGAATTTTGTCCAAGCCCAGAGCCCCTCCCATATTACCATCCGCACCTACGAGCGCGGGGTCGAAGACGAAACCCTCGCCTGCGGCACCGGCGTCTGCGCCGCCGCCATCCTGCACCATTTGCGCACCGGCGATCCCTCGCCGATCTCCGTTCTGGTGCGTGGCGGGGACACCCTGCGGGTGGGTTTCGAAAAAGCCGATGCCGGCTTCACCAGTGTCACCCTCACCGGCCCGGCGGATTTTGTTTTCGACGGAAGCATTTCGCTGTAATTCTCACCACCCATGTCATTCGCCGGTACCCACACTGCCCTGGTCACTCCGTTTCTTAACGGCGCTTTCGATGCGCCCGCCTTCCAGGCCCTGATCGAAAAACAGATTGCCGGTGAAGTGGAGGGCATCGTTCCGGTGGGAACAACCGGGGAGTCGCCCACCCTGGACCACGACGAACACAATGAAGTCATCCTGGCCGCCATCACGGGAGCCCGCGGCCGCTGTAAGGTGATTGCCGGCACGGGCTCGAACTCCACAGCCGAGGCCATCACCCTCACGACCGAAGCCGAAAAAATGGGGGCGGACGCCGCCCTGTTGGTCGCGCCCTATTACAACAAGCCTTCACAGGAAGGTCTCTACCGCCATTTCCGGGCCATCGCCGGGGCGGTGAAGTTTCCCATTATTCTCTACAGCATTCCCGGTCGCTGCGGCGTGGAGATCGGAGTCGAAACGGTCGTCCGCCTGGCCCGGGACTGTCCGAATATTTTCGCCATCAAGGAAGCCGGCGGAACGGTCGAACGGGTCAATCAACTGCGCCACGCCTTGCCCGAGTCCTTCGAAATCCTTTCCGGCGACGATTCACTCACCCTGCCCTTCCTGTCGGCCGGAGCCGTCGGCGTGATCAGCGTGGCCTCGAATGTCGTGCCCAAGGAAGTTTCGGATTACGTCCGCGCCTGGTTACAGGGCCGGACCGAAATCGCCACCAAAGCCCACCGCCGGCTTTATCCGCTTTTCAAAGACCTGTTCATCGAACCGAATCCCGTCCCGGTCAAACACGCCTTGTGCGTGCAGCGGATTTGTCGCCCGGAGGTCCGCCTTCCCCTCTGCGAAATGTCCGAGCCCAACCGCCTCAAACTTGAAGCCACCCTGGCATCCCTGGGGCTGTTCTGATGGCACTGAAGCTTCTCATCAACGGCGCAAAGGGCCGCATGGGCCAGGCTCTCATCGCCTGCGCCGGGGCCGATCCCGCATTGGTCGTGTCGGCAGCGATCGACGCCGGGGATGACTTTTCCGCGGCTCTACCCGGTTCCGATGCGGTGATTGATTTTACCCACGCTGACGCCACCGCCGCCATCGCCATGGCTTGTGAACAAGCGGGAAAAATCCTCGTCATTGGCACCACCGGACAAGATGCCGCCACCCGCGAAATCGTGAAACACGCGGCGGAAACCATCCCTGTTGTTTTCGCCCCCAATTACAGCGTGGGCGTGAACACCCTGTTCTGGCTCACCCGCAAGGCCACTGAGATCCTGGGAAAAGAATTCGACCTGGAAGTGGTCGAAATGCACCACCGCTTGAAAAAAGACTCCCCCAGCGGCACCGCCCGAAGACTGGCTGAGATCCTCGCGGAGGTTCGCGGTTTGAGCTATGATCACGATGTCCGTCACGGACGCGAAGGCCTGGTCGGCGAGCGCACCTCCAGCGAGATCGGCCTGCATGCGATCCGCGGCGGCGACGTCGTCGGCGACCACACCGTCATTTTTGCCAACGCGGGCGAACGGGTGGAACTGACCCATAAAGCCTCCAGCCGCGACACCTTTGCCAACGGAGCCCTTCGCGCCGCCAAATGGGCGGTCACCCAACCTCCGGGACTCTACGACATGCAAGATGTTCTGGGGTTAAAGTAGCGAAACCATGAGAGCCGGAATTGCACTCGGTTCCAACATCGAACCCCGCCTGTCCAACCTTCAGGCCGCCCACCGGGGACTCCTCGCACTCCATCGCGGCCCGGAACCGGTCCTCTGCTCCAAGGTCTACGAAACGTCGCCGGTCCTTTGTCCCGATGGATCGCCCTCTTTCCTCAATGCCGTTCTGGAACTTACCACGGACCTCGCCCCGAGAGAATTGCTCGGCGAACTCCAAGCCCTCGAGGGCGCCCTCGGACGTCCCCCCCACCGGGAACAGAACTCCCCGCGCGCAATCGACTTGGATCTGATTTACTGTGGCGATATGACACTCTCGGATCCCGATCTGATTCTGCCCCATCCGCGTCTCGCTGAAAGACGATTTGTCCTTCAGCCTCTAGCGGACATCCGTCCCAAGCTCGTCCTTCCTCATTTTACACAAACCGTGGAAGAATTGCTCGATCAGTGTAAATCCAGTGAAACGATGATAACTTATGCATATACAATAAGCTGATTAGAAATATGTTATCGTTGTTATTTACCGAAAATACATAATTGGAATCTCTAGTAAAACACTTCATTGACCAAAAGGAATCCGCGCACAAATTCGCGGCTCTGACGGCGTACGACTACCCCATGGGCCGCCTGCTCGATGATTTGGGGTTGGACTTCATTCTGGTCGGCGACTCGTTGGGAATGGTTGTCTTGGGCCATCCTGACACAACTCAAGTCACTTTGAGCGATATGCTCCATCACACACGAGCCGTGGCGCGAGGGGTGACCAAGACCCCACTGATAGCGGATCTCCCCGCCCGCACGGCCGATTCGGCGGAGTCAGCCGTGGCCAGTGCCCGTCTGCTCGTCGAGGCGGGAGCCCAGGGGGTGAAAATAGAGGGGGGCGAGGAAATTCTCCCCGCCGTCCAAGCCATTCTGGCTGCCGGCATCCCGGTTTTGGGGCATATCGGCATGCTGCCCCAGAAAGTGCGGGAGGAAGGCGGCTATCGAATCAAAGGCAAAACGCCCCAGCAGGCCGACCAGCTCCTGGCCGATGCCCGGGCCCTCGACCAGGCCGGAGTTTTCGGCATGGTGCTCGAACTGGTGTCCCCTGCCCTCGCCCAAAGGATCAGCCAATCCGTTCTCTCCCCCACCTTGGGCATCGGGAGCGGCCGGGAATGCGACGGCCAGATTCTCGTCACCTACGACTTGCTGGGCATGTTTCCGTGGTTCACCCCGCGATTCGTTCAACCCAGGATTCAGCTCGCTTC
>CAMASH010000037.1 GCA_945860745.1 Chthoniobacter flavus
CGTTGGTTGTTTCACGTTTGTTCCGGCTCATTCTCTGCTGACTCCTCCTGGCACTGGTTTACTTTTTGCAGCACTACGTCAGCGCACTAGCACGCCAGATACGAACGCGGTGCTGTCGCTTCCAGCAGGGGGGGTGACATTAGGCGTTCCTGGTGCGGCGACTATTCACTGGCAGGCCCTCGATCCACTCACCAGTTATTTTTCCAAAGACTGGGTGGTCGATGTGTACCCCAATGTTGCGAGCAGCGTCGGGAACATTACAATGTCAGACTTGCAGGTTGGGGTGGGGCGTTCAGGTGTTCCACCCGTGCCCTATGCTTATAGCACAGGTGTGAACAAGGCCCTGGTAGATCAATATGGTGGATTTATGAACACCATCTGGTGGCCGGCCCAACGCAGCGGTTATGCCGAGCATGTTAATAGCGGGGGGGCTGCGAATGCCGCTTCTTGGACGCCTGCGCCGATGAACTCCTACCGTCGGGAAGCGGCTTTTCCATCAGTCGGCTTTTTGCAATATCTGCGAACCGGGGTTTTTCCTGATGGCACGCTGGATGAAGCAGACCGAGCCGACTGGCAGGGAACGCCGTTCCGGGTTCTGAACTACGGCGCGGAAACGAACTCTACCCAGCGCGGCGGGGTTCCGGACTGGGCGATACTCGATTTATTTCAGATCCCCGTGATCAATCCCGCAGGCGGTACTGCCGGTGGATCAACCGTCGGAAGGATCAATCCCAACAGCCCGACCAGCCTGTATCCATGGACGAATGTCAGCCGAACCGCCCCGCTGGCTGCTGTGTTTCAAGGCTTGCGTGTGAATCAGGACCTGAACCAGACAACCGGGGCTTTCTCCGGCGGCACGGAAATCACTCCTGCCATGGCGACCGATATCGCCGAGGGGATCGGCACCTATTTGACCACCCTGGGTCGTCCGTTCAAGATGGCCGCGGAAATCGCCAATGTTCCTGAGATCGCGGCGCTGTCCCGGAATATCGGACCTTTATCCGGACCAGAGGTGAGTGTCATGAATGACTTGGTGCGCCAGGCCGTAGGAAATCTCAGCACCACCACCAGTGTCTTTTCCGTCTGGGTGGTTGGTCAGAGCGTGCGCAAAAAACCCGGCAATACGGATTACGGGGTTTTTCAAGAGGGAGATGTGGTTCTTGCCGAAACGCGTCGCCGCATCGTGGTCGAGCGGTTTCTGGATCTGGGCCTTGACGGCCTTCCGGGGAATCTCAGCAATCCGGGCTCGGATAGTCTTGTCGGCACTTGGGATGACCCAGTCGATGCAAACCTTCACCCCGCCAACCCGCAATACAAATACCGAATTATTCATGTTGAAGAAATCTAATACAGAAATTCCGTTCTTCCGTGCAGGAAGGATTCTTATATTCGTGATCCTGGTCTGTGCGGTGGGCGGGCCGTGGGCCGCAGCCCTGCGGGCAGAAGCCCCGCTTCGCACAGCCGGCCCTTGGCCGGACAGCACTTACAAGATCGGCACCATTAAGCGACTGCCATCCGGGAAGGTGGTGATTCCGGTCTGGATCGTGGCGGGGTCATCAACGATTGATGTGATCTCTCTCTCCTGGAAGACACCTTCGGTCGCGCCCGGGGGGGAAGCGCCGGTTCCCGACCCGTTCACTCTGGACGGTGCATATTTGGAAAATAGCATCACCGGAGATAAATTCCCGCTGGTGCCCCCTTCATTGAATGACGGGTATTTGGGTTCATCTTACACTTTGGCCCAGTTGGCACCGCGATCGTCCACCTCCATGGCTGCGGTATTTGCCGCGCCGGTGGCGGAGGATCCTAAAAAGCCTGCGATCTATCGGTTGTATCTCCCGGGTGCGGCCCAACCCGTGGATAAAGTTGTCCTGCCGGACTGAGCGTAAGCCCTCCTTTATATCCGCCCGCAGTGGTGTGGTCACCCAAGCCTACGCAAAAGCGAAAAATATCAAAAGCCCATCCAACTCATAATTTCTCGAAGCGGCCCGCCCC
Organism: Chthoniobacter flavus; assembly: GCA_945860745.1. Taxonomy (GTDB): domain Bacteria; phylum Verrucomicrobiota; class Verrucomicrobiia; order Chthoniobacterales; family Terrimicrobiaceae; genus CAMASH01. The sequence goes on from CAMASH010000037.1 coordinate 1,996, forward strand.
GTCGCGCTTCCTCGTATCTTTAACGACACATCAGCTGAATGGTCTTCAGTTCGCACATCTTCATTTTTTACTTCCTGCCACTTGCGCTGGCAGCATATTACGCGCTCTATCGCGCACCGCAGCGCTGGCAGAACGTCATCCTGATCCTGTTCGGTTACGCATTCTACGGATGGGCCGAACCGCAGTTCATCCCGTTGATGTTCGCCACGACGTTGGTGGACTGGCTGGTGAGCTTGGTCATCGCGCACGACAACTGGAAAGTCTGGCAAGTCTGGCATCAACCGGTGGTCCGTCTGGTGGAGGGAGGCCCGCGCAGCAAAGTGCAAAAGCGCGCGATCGTCGTTTCAATGACGGCAAACCTCGTCGTTCTCGGCTTCTTCAAGTATTTCAACTTTGGAGTCGACAGCTTCAACGCCCTCGCCGTTTCGCTGGGAATGGAATCGTGGCAATGGGACACGTTCTTCCGGGTGATCCTCCCGCTGGGCATCAGCTTCTACACGTTCCAGGCGATGAGCTATACAATCGACGTCTATCGCGGTGAAGCGAAGGCGATGCGGAACTTTTTGGACTTTTCGTGCTTCGTGTCCATGTTCCCACACCTTGTTGCGGGCCCGATTCTGAAGTTTTCCTACCTCGCCGATCAGCTGGAAAGCCGCACGCTGACGTCGGAAAAATTCGCCCGTGGCGCGGCCTTCTTCGGAATGGGGCTTGCCAAGAAGATCCTGTTAGCCAACCCCTGCGGCAAAGTCGCGGATCTGACCTTCAACGCGGGATCGGTCGGTTTTGCGGATTCGTGGTATGGGGCGGTGGCTTACGCGTTCCAGATCTATTTCGATTTCAGCGCGTATTCCGACATGGCCATTGGTCTCGGCCTGATGCTCGGATTCATCTTCGCGAAGAACTTTGACTCACCCTACAAGTCGGCCTCCATCACGGAGTTTTGGCGGCGCTGGCACATCTCGCTTTCTTCCTGGCTGCGCGATTACCTCTACATTCCTCTGGGCGGAAATCGCAAAGGCGAAGCGCGGACCTACATCAACCTTGTTCTCGTCATGCTCCTGGGTGGTTTGTGGCACGGAGCTTCCTGGAACTTTGTGATTTGGGGCGCGATTCACGGCGGCATGCTCGCGGTCGAACGCGCGCATGGAAAACATGGCTTCTTCACTCGGCTGCCCCGCCCGGTTCAGGTGGCGCTGACTTTCCTGATTGTCGTTTTCGCCTGGGTGTTTTTCCGCGCAAAAGATCTGCCGACGGCGCTCGCCTATTGCAGCAGCATGCTGGGACTAAAAACCCCGCATGCGAGCGAAGGCCTCATCGCGGGAGTTATTTATCAGCCTTATTACTTGGTCAGCATCCTGCTCGCCGGCTTCATTGCCTGGTTTGGAGTCCAAACCTGGGATTGGACGCGGAAGCTGACGCCCGCAAAGGCGATGGTTATTTTCCTGCTCTTCTGGCTCGCGCTTCTCGTCATGGCGACGCAGTCGTATAATCCCTTCATCTACTTTATTTTCTAAACCATGTCGGATTCGCCCTATACCAGGATGACCCGCGAGGAGGTCGCGGAGGAGCAGGTTGGCAAAACGACGGTCTCGCGGCCGGTGGCGTTTGCGTTGGTTGCCGCTTTTTTGGTGACGATTCTGTCCATCCCGCTCGTTCAACATTACATTGAGGTTCGCGCTGGTTTTGCGGCGAAAGGCCATTGGGTTTGGCCCAAGGCTTACGATGTTATGCGATTTCCCGGCAATGCGGCGACGGCCTTTAATGATCCGGCGCACCGCGGTTTCTGGCGGAAATTCCAAGCGGCAAATTCCAGTTTCATGCACGACGTGAAGACTTACGAAAAGGCGCTGGAAGACGACTCCTTCGTCGCCCGCGCGTCGCTGCCTCATACCCAGGCGCTCACAGCGGAAATGCTTGGTTTGGGTAATGAACAGGTTTATATGGGCCGCGACGGCTGGTTATTCTATCAACCCGAAGTGGGCTACCTGACGGGCGAAGGTTTTCTTCACGCCAATGTCCTGCGCAGCCGCGCCCGCAGTGGTCACGGCGGTGAAGTGCTGGTGCAGCCGAACCCGGTGAAGGCCATCGTGGATTTTCATAATCAGCTGCGCGATCGCGGGATCCATCTCATCCTGATGCCCGCGCCGGTGAAACCCATGATCGAACCCGAGCGTTTGTCGAAGCGGTATCACGAACCGTTGCCGATTCCGCTGCAAAATCCCTCCTACGGGGAGTTTCTTGAGCAACTCCGGGCCGCCGGCGTGGACGTGCTGGACGTGTCTCCCGCACTCGCGCAGGCAAAGCTGGCGTCGGGTCAACCTCAATTCCTAATGACGGATACGCATTGGACGCCAGAAGCGATGGAGTTGGCTGCCCGTCTTCTTGCCGGGAGGCTGCGCGATCTCGGGATTCCTTCCGGGAAGGACATCGACCTGAAGCGCACTTCGGAGATCGTCGCCGGCACGGGAGACATCGCCGTCATGCTCAAGCTGCCCGCGAGCTCGACGCTGTATCCTCCGCAGACTGTAACGATCCAGCCTGTGAGCAAAACCGACGGTTCGCCCTGGTCGCCATCCGCCGGCGCTGACGTCCTCGTGCTCGGTGATAGCTTCAGCAACATCTACTCGCTCGGAGCGATGGGGTGGGGAACGTCGGCGGGACTGGTCGAGCAACTGGCCTTCGCTTTACAGGCCCCGGTGGATGCGATCCTTCGCAATGACGCGGCCGCACACGCCACGCGGGACCTGCTCGCCCGGGAACTGGCCCAGGGGCATGACCGCCTTGCGGGGAAAAAAGTCGTCGTGTGGGAATTTGCCATGCGCGAGCTCTCCGTGGGCGACTGGAGGCTAATCGATCTGCCCGCTGCCGCGCCGCGCCCTCCCGCCGCCGGCAAATTCTACGCCCCGCCGGAAGGCGGTGGATCTGTGCGGGTCACCGGGGAAGTGACCGCCCTCTCCAAGTTTCCACGCCCCGGCAGCGTGCCATACAAGGACCACATTTTTTCCGTATCGCTGGCCGGCCTCACAGGTCCCGGCGTGCCGGAGAACAGCTTGGCCGTCGTTTATCTTTGGAGCATGAAAGACAATGTGCTGACGTCCGCATCGGGATGGAAAACCGGCGACCGCGTCACTTTGGATCTGAAATCCTGGAACGATGTTGCCGGCGACCATGAACGATTCAACCGCAGCGAACTCGACTCAGAAGAACTCCAACTGGAAATCCCCGCATGGGGAGAACTTCCCACCAACTCGAAGCCATGAAACTTCCCACTTCACTTGCCATCCTCACCACCCTTGTCATCTTCGCTGCCAACGCAGAGGCTGCCGATAGCACCAAACTCTCGGAAATTGCTGCCGCTCGAAAATCCGAAACCCCCGTCGTTCGCGGCACGGGGGATTGGTTTTACCTTCCTGCTGAGCTGCGTCACCTCGCGGCGGGTGAGTTCTGGGGCGAACGGGCGGCCGGGGCCAGTCAAGCCGCCCGTCCGGAGAATGCTGACCCCTTGCCGGCCATCCTCGATTTTCGTGACCAACTTAAGCGGCAGGGCGTGCGACTGATTCTCGTGCCCGTTCCCGCCAAGGCGGTGGTCTATCCAGGTCCGCTGACCGGTGAGGGACTGGAGGCCCGGGCCCGGTTGGATGATGTCCACCAGGCCTTCTTTGCCAAGCTGCGCGGCGAGGGTGTCGAGGTGCTCGATCTTCTGCCGGATTTCCTCGCGGCTGCCGCCGAGGGCGGAGAGCCGCTCTATTGCAGGACCGATTCGCATTGGGCGGGCCGCGGCGTCACCATTGCAGCCCGGAAAATCGCCGCCGCACTCAACGGAGTGGCCTGGCCCGAAGGCGCTCCCCGAATCAAAACCGACACCACGGAAACCAAAATCGAAGTCCAGGGGGACCTCGCACGCCTGCTCAAAGAGGGCGCCCCCGGGCCGGAGTCGCTGAGCCTCCGCCTCGTGACCGACACCGCCACCGGCAAGCCGGTGATACCCTCTCCCGAAAGCCCCCTCGTGCTCCTCGGAGACAGCCACACCCTTGTTTTCCACTCTGGCGAAGACATGCTCGCGACGGGTGCGGGGTTGGCCGACCAACTCGCCCATGACCTGGGCATGCCGGTGGACCTCATCGGGGTGCGCGGCTCCGGTGCCACTCCCGCCCGCGTCAATCTCATGCGCCGCAGCCGCGCCAATCCGGATTACCTCCCCTCAAAGAAAGCCGTCGTCTGGTGCTTCACTGTGCGCGAATTTACCGAATCCACCGGTTGGAGCAAAGTCCCGCTCGGACAGCAAACTCCTCAGTAGGTTCATCGGTTTATTAATGGCTTAATTGCCCAGCTGAGCCTTGCATCCTTCCGTGGCGCGGATAGCCCAACGGGTTGGAGAAAGTTCGATTTCCAGCGGCAGGGGCATTTCTGCCTGGGATGCAACGTGGCGTATCACCATATCCAGCCATGTCGGCGCGTATGCATCGGGTTTCAGAGGTCCATGATCGTGATCACCGACCACCAGGCGGGTAAATTGACCGCCATGGAGCGACTCGACCATCCCGCGGGTGCCCAAAATGCGCAGGGAGTCATCACCCCAGACGCCTGTCCCTTTGGGGTTTAGATAGTTTGCCGAGAGGGACGCAATTGCCCCATTTTTCAAAACAGCCAGGATGGAGGCCGCCATGTGCGGTCCCCCGGCATCCGTTGGCAGTCCCGTTGTCGTGGCGAGTGTGTCCAGCGAGGTGATGGGAACAGAGGCGACATGCTCCACCAACCGCAGAGCATGGATCATATTCTGGCCGATCAGGCCGCCGTCGATGTCTCTCTCTGCCGGGCGCCTGGAGTGGTAGGGGTAGGATTTCTCGGCGATCACCTGGACCACGTCGCCGATGGTTCCGGCTAGGACGGTCTCTCTCATGGCGTGGTAGGGGAAGTCAAAAGCGGTCCCCGCCATTTCGTGGAAGCATCGGCCGGTCTCGGCTGAAGTCTGGACGATGCGGTCGAGATCCGATTCGGACAGAGCGCACGGTTTCTCTGCCAGAACATGTTTGCCGTGCCGCATGGCCTCGACCGCCTGGTCGGCCTGATCCCGGCGCCGGGGCGAGCAAAGCGAGATCATGTCCAACGCGTCGTCGGCGATCAGATTCGCAAAGGAGTCCGCGATGTGAATCCGGGATGCGTCCAGGCAGAGTTCTGCGAGTATTTCGTCGGGCACGCCTGCCACGGCATCAACGCGGGCAAACGGGTGATTGTCCAACTCATGGAAAATCTGATGACCGTTACTTCCATAGAGACCGATGCGGATCACGGGGTGCTCGTCACGGGTTCAATCCTTCCACTGCGCTCGGCCCTTGTCATGCTTTCAAGCACTTCGATGCCATGAACGATTTCGAATTCCGGGATCGGATTGCATGCGGGATCCAGCAGGACCCGGTGCATCAGGGACCAAGGATAATGGCCGCTGGTGCCGGGGGAGGTCCATTCCTCTCTGGCGCATTGCTGTTCGCCTCTTGTGCATGTCATGCGCAGCTCCGAAAAACCGTCCGCTTTGCCATAGTCGTAAAGGCCGGTGTTTCTCAAAATCGTGCCACGTTCGTAGTGGAGCGTCATCGAATTTCCGTATTGTTGTCCGTTCTCCACGCAGAAACTGGCGAAGATACTGCCGATGGCGTGGTTTTCGAAAAGCAGGGAAAGCTGTGCGTTGTCAGGCGTCGGTCTGCCCGTGAAGATGCGGCTGGTCGTAACCTGCACCTCCAGAACCCTGCCGAAGAGGGTGATGATGTCGTTGATCAGATAGATGCCAAGCCGGGTCAGTGGGGCTGCGGGGCACCGCTGAGGATCATCCATCCAGCTGCCATCGGAGGTTTCGCGATAAGAAGCCGTGACTTCACCGCGGAAAGCGACCGGTCGGCCCAGCGCATGGGTGCTCTGCCATGCCTGGATTTGCCGCAGACAGAGATGCGGTTCCGGGGCCGGGGAATTCATGAGAATTCTTCTGCCCAGCCGGGCAGCCTCCGCCAGGACATCGCGTGCGGCCAGGGCATCGGTTTCAAACGGCTTGGTGGTAATCACATCGCGTCCGGAACGGATGATTTTCCGGATGAGCTCCGCTCTGCCCGCAGGCCCGGTGAAGAGACCGATCACGGGGATGTCATCGTGCGCCAACAGGGAGTCAAGATTGTCGTAAGCCTGCAAGCTGCGGGCAGCGGCGATGGCGTTTGCCTTGTCCAGATCCATGTCGCAGACAGCGACAGGCTTGAAATAGCGGTTGTTGTCTTCCGCCGCGAGCAGGTTCAGGATGTGCCTGCCAAAATTCAATCCTACGATTCCGATGGGAATGGCGGCACTCATGACAGGGGATAGTGACGGGTTTGGCGGTTGGGTCTCGTTTTTATGATTTTCTTTGGTGTTGATGTGCGCCGTAGCAGCGCTGGCTTGGGGGGGCACTGGCACCGGCACTCCACCTGAAAGATCTACCGAAAAAACGCCGCCATGGGTTCTCCCGCGCGAGCCCGGTGGTCGATTTCCATCAATGACATTCCGGGAGAGTAATGATTCACCGGGGCGATGCGAGTAAATATCATTTAATAGGAATGATTATATAAAACTTATTTATTCAACAAGATCTTTTGGCGATTCGCAAAAGAGCGTGTGATTTTCTGCTGGATTTGAGCTGAAAATGGATCGACATCATTTCCGTGCCCGCATCTGCCACCTGCCTACGTGGTGTGGCCTTCATCGCCGGACAGGACCCCGTCGCGTATCTGAAGGCGGCCAGGCGGGCAGCCGCAAACACTCGTCGTTCACAATTCATCCTGTTCATTTTTTCTCTCTGCGCTCACTCCTCCCCCGAACCGCCCCTCCCAAGCTTCGTCTTCACGCTCGCCGCGACCGGCACCACCTTGTCGATCTCCATATTCTCCTCTGCCGAATACAGTGTGTGTCGGGCGGCGTGGAATTCCTTGGTGGGTTTGAACACGGCCTTAGCGCTGAGTGCTGCCCCGGCGTTATGGCGTGGGGGATGCCTTTTCCGTGGAGGATGTCGCTGAGGTGTTCATTGTTGTCGCGGAACGGATCTTCTTTTCCGATGGTGGGGACGATGTCCATGGCCCGGAGATGAGCGAGGGCGGCCGGACAGTTCAGGTTCGGCCGAAAGTGGGTGGGGGTGTTGAAGTAAATGTTTTCGCGGTAGTGGCCGTCGAAGAGATTCGGGAAGTTCTCCACGGTGTGGGTCAAATCATAGCGCCCCGAAAAGGCGGCCAGCTTTTTGAAGAGGTGCGGATGGCGGAAGGCCATGTTGGCCGCCTGATAGGCTCCGAGGCTGCAGCCGTGGGCCATCACACAGGGATGGGAATTCTCAGCGGTCATGAACGGGACACCTCGTGCAGGATGTATTCCTCATACTGGAGATGGCGGTTTATGCGCCCCTCGGGATGCGCCCACCAGCAGTAGAAGCTCTCCGAATCGATTCCATCCAGGCAGAAAAACTGCAGCGACCCGTTCTCGATCTTCTCCCGCAAAACCGCCGTCATGCGCATTTGTTTAACCGTCCGCCACGGGTGGGAAAGACGAGGGCTTTCGCGCCGCCAGGGCCGATCACCAGCAACTCCATCCCGCGGTTCAACCGCCAGCTGTGCCATTTGTGATATTCGCGGTTCACGGAAGATTTGGTCTCCTCGGGTTTGGTCGCATGAAGGGACTTTTCCGTCGCGGAGAAAATTGGCAAGTTTCTGTGGCAATTTCTTTTTGGCTCGCAGCAGGCTGGCCCCGTTTCTGATCGTGGTGCCCTATTCTATTCCGGCTCCCTGTTTCTGCCGGGCTTGCTTGAGCGGAGGGGCGGGCGTATGGTCCACCCCTTTCCTATGAAACCGGTCACACTCTACGACACCACGCTGCGCGATGGCACGCAGGGCACGGGGATTTCCTTCTCGGTGCTGGACAAGATTCGGGTGGCTGAGCGCTTGGATGCCTTTGGCATTGATTTCATCGAGGGCGGCTGGCCGGGGTCGAATCCCAAGGATGCGGCGTTTTTTGAGGAGGCGGCCACGCGAACCTGGAAGCATGCAAAAATCGCGGCTTTCGGTATGACCCGCCGCGGGCGGGTGGCGGTGGAGGACGACGCCCAGGTGAGGGCGTTGCTTGAGGCCAATACGCCGGTCGTGACCATCGTGGGCAAGACCTGGCCGCTTCATGTGACGGAAGTCTTCAACGTTTCCCTGGAGGAAAACCTGGCCATGATCGCGGATACCGTGCGGTTTCTCAAAACGCACGGCCGCGAGGTGTTCTACGATGCCGAGCATTTTTTCGACAGCTTCCGCGAGGACGAGACCTATTCGCTGGCCACGATCAAGGCGGCGCGGGATGCGGGGGCCGATCTGGTGGTGCTCTGCGATACGAATGGGGGCTCGCTGCCGGATTTTGTCAGCGACGTGACGGCCCGGGCCATCGCGCATCTTGGCGCGCCGGTCGGGATCCACACCCACAACGACAGCGGGGTGGGTGTGGCCAATGCTCTGGCGGCGATCAAGGCCGGCGCCACCCAGGTGCAGGGGACCATAAACGGCTATGGGGAGCGGGTCGGCAATTGTAACCTCACCACGGTCATCCCGAACTTGCAACTCAAGCTGGGCCTCCAGGTCGTGCCCGATCTTTCGCATCTGCACGACGTCTCGGCTTTCGTTGATGAACTGGCCAATGTGCCGCACGACATCCGCGCTCCGTATGTCGGCACGGCGGCTTTCACGCACAAGGGCGGACTGCATGTCCATGCGGTGCAGAAACTGGCGCGCACCTATGAACACGTGAATCCCTCCCTGGTCGGAAACCACCAGACCATCGTGGTCTCGGATATGTCGGGCCAGACCAATGTGTTGATGAAGGCGAAGGAACTGGGATTCGAATTGGAGAAAGGTTCGGCCCAGGTTTCCGCCATCCTGCGGGAAATCAAGGAAGCCGAGGCGGCCGGTTACGAATACGAGGCGGCGGAGGGTTCGCTGGAGTTGCTGCTGCGCAAGGCCATGGGAAGATACCAGCCGCTTTTCGAGTTGAAGGAATACCACTGTCATTATCGCTTCACCGGCAAGGGCGGATCGGATCCCTGCGAGGCCACGGTCAAATTGTCGGTCAACGGGGTGGCGGAATACACGGTGGAGGAGGGCGACGGACCGGTCAACGCCCTCGACGCCGCGCTGCGCAAGGCGCTGCGGCCTTTCTATGGGTGGATCGATGAAGTCAAACTGGCGGATTACAAAGTGCGCATCGTGGACGGCGGGCGTGGCACGGCCGCCCGCACCCGCGTGCTCATCGTGTCCAGCAACGGCCACGAAACCTGGGGCACGGTGGGCGTTTCCGACAATATCATCGAGGCCAGCTGGCTGGCGCTGGCGGACAGCTTTGAGTTCTATGGCTCGAAAAATGGCAGGGAGGGTTGTCCCTAACCCTCCGCGATATTTTAAGCAGGGGTTGCGAGCGTCCGGAATTTAGCATCGGCATCCTGCCGATGAAACCAAAACCCATCGGCTGGAAGCCAAGGCCACGCCGGAATGTGACGGCTCAGGCCATCACCTTGCGAAGCTGGATGGAATCGAAGCGTTCATCCCCGGCGATCACGTCGGTGAGAATGACCAGTTGATCGCCCACTTTGACCAATCCGCGTTTGAGCAGCAGTTTTTCCGCATCGGCGATGGTGTGTTCGGGGTTGAGTCCGAACGGCATGACCAATGGCAGGGTGCTCCAGTTGATGGTCAGGCGCCGGGCCACTTCCGCGGTGGGGGTGATGGCAAAGATCGGCGCCTTCAACGGGCGCAGCTGGCTGAAATAGTTGGCCATGGAACCGCGGCGGGTGAAGACGACAATCTTGGATTCCGGCAGGCTGTTGGCCAGGGCGACGGCGGATTTCACCGTTTTGCGCCGGACCGATTCGGTCAGGGCCCCGGCGGCGAAGCCCAGTCCGCCGCTGCGCTCGATGCGCCGGGCCACGCGGTCAAAAACTTTCACGCACTCGATGGGATACTTCCCGACCGTGGTCTCGCCGCTGAGCATGATGGCATCGGCCTCCTCGTAAACCGCGTTGGCGATGTCGGTGATCTCCGCCCGGGTCGGCACGGGATTTTCGATCATGGATTCCAGCATGTGGGTGGCCACGATGACCGGGCGCCCGATCTGGATGCATTTCTTGACGATGCGGCGCTGGATGATGGGGAGTTCCTCCATCGGGCATTCGATGCCGAGGTCGCCGCGTGCGACCATGATGCAGTCGGAGGCTTTAATGATTTCGTTAATCACGCTGACGGCATGTTGATCCTCGATCTTGGCCACGGTGCGGGCCTGGGAGTTGTGTTCGCCGAGGACGCGTTTGAGTTCGAGGATGTCCCTGGCCTCGCGACAGAAACTCAGGGCCACATAATCGACCCCGACGGAGGCTCCGACGGCGATGTCGGCCAGATCCTTTTCCGTGAGAGGCGGCAGGTTGACCTTCACGCCCGGGAGATTGATGTGACGGCGCGATCCGAGGATGCCGGGCGTGAGAACTTCGCAGCGGATGTGGGGATCGGTTTTGGAAAGGACCTTGAGATGGATGACCCCGTTGTCCACCAGCACGGTGTCGCCGACGGAGATGTCGTTGATCAGCCCGGGATAGTTGACATCGACGGAATGAACGTCTTCGTTTTTTTCCCCGCGCACGCTGAAATCCAGGATGTCGCCGACCTTGAGGTCCAGCTTGGTGGCCAGATCGCCGGTGCGGATGGCCGGCCCCTGGGTGTCCATGAGAATGCCGGTGACGGTGTCGAGTTCGACGGAGGCGGCGCGGATGTTTTTAACCACGGTGCGCACCCAGTCGTGCGGGGCGTGGCTCATGTTGAGCCGGAAGATATTGCACCCGGCCAGGATGAGATCGCGGAGTTTTCCGGGTGATTCGGTGGCAGGGCCGAGGGTGCAGATGATTTTGGTTCTTCGCATGGCGCTTTTTGGCATGAAGGCGGCCCCCGTCCGACAAGGCGGCGCGGCTGGCGTTTCCGCAACGTGGCAGGTTCTATTCCTCCCTTTGCTTGCGCGTAAGCCAGAGGGAAATAATGAAGGTCACAAGGAGAAGCGTGCCCAGCGCCGCGCCGAAGGGTTGGTTGCGGCCGGAGGTGAACTGTTTGTAAATGACCTCGCCAATGGTCGGCGGATTGCCCCCGCCCATCAGGTTGGTGATGGCAAACATCGCGATGGAGGGCACGAAGACGAGCAGGATGCCGGCCACGATACCGGGCCGGGTCAGCGGAATAATGACCTGTGAAAAGGCCCGCACCGGGCCTGCCCCCAGATCGTAGGCGGCCTCGACCATGGCGTTGTCGAGGCGTTCCACGCTCGTGTAGATGGGAAGGATCATGAAGGGCAGGTAGTTGTAAACCAGTCCCAGCACGGAGGCGAAGGGGGTGTAGAGAATCGTCATCGGCTCGGGAATGATCTGCGCGGCCACCAGGAACGAATTAACCAGCCCGTCCTTGCTCAGAATGGTGATCCAGGCGTAGGTGCGGATGAGAAAACTCGTCCAGAAGGGAATCATGACAAGGGTCATCAGAATGATGCGCATTCTCTCCGAGGATCGCCCGATAAAATAGGCCACCGGATACCCGATGACCATGCAGATGATCGTGGTCAGCAGGGCGTACCAGATCGAAATCAGCAGAATGCGAAACCAGACGAAGGCGTTGAAGGTCGTGGCAATGCCCGCCCCGATGCCCCGCAGCCGCTGGGTCAGGCTCGGATCGCCTGAGACGCCATCCTGTTTGAGAATGGCGTCCGTGCCCTCGCTGAGGTTTTGCGGCAGCAGTTGCGGCAGGGCCTTGAGCGTGTCCCAGTCAAGGGCCCGCAGATAATTCTCCGTATTGAAATTCCACACCACCCGGCCCAGGGCATCCCGTTCGGAAAAACTCACGCCGACGAGCATGACCGTGGGCACGACCACGAAAAGAACGAGCCAGACCAGAAGCGGGAGCAGGACGAGCCAGGCCATGAGACCGGGTTTCCTCTTGAACGAGGAAGGATCCGCGGCGGCCGCTCCTGCCACGACACCGGCCATCTTACTGGGCCTTCATCGAGGTGACCAGTTCGTCCACTTTGGAGGCCTGCCCGCCGATATCCTTGAAAGTTTGCATGTTGGCCAGTTCGGCGGCGGTGGGAAAGCTGGCGGGATTGGTCCGCTGGGCTTCGGTCAGGAGTTCACGGGCGGCCAGGTTCGGATTCAGATACGGGAATTCCTCCGAAATTTTCGCGCTGATGTCCGGGCGCAGGATGAAATTCATAAACAGCTCGGCGTTCTTCACGTGCTTGGCCGTTTTGGGAACGGCGAGGCTGTCCACGAAGAGGTGCGAACCCTCGGCCGGGGCAACCCATTGGAATTTCTTGTCGGCTTCGAGCAACTTGGCGCCCTCGCCACCCCAGACAACGCCGATGGCGACATCGCCGTTCAGCAGCGCGGTCTTCGGGCTGTCGGAATCGTAGACCTTCACCAGCGGCAGCCACTTGGCCAGGACCGGTTTCACTTTGGCCAGGTTTGCGTCCGAGACGTCGTTGACGGGAATGTCGATGGAGTCGAGTCCCCAACTCACGATCTCGCGGGCGTCGTCCAGGACGACGATGTTCTTTTTGTATTTGTCCTGGAAGACATCGCGGTAGCCCTTGATCTCATCCGTGACCAGGGCGGTGTTGACCACGATGCCGACGGTTCCGGCCATGTAGGGGATGGTGAATTTGTTGCCTGGATCGAACGACATGTTCACGAAGTCGGGCGCGAGGTTTTTGATGTTCGGAATCGCCGCATGGTCGATGGGGGTGAGGAGGTTCTCCTTGATCAGGCCCTCGATCACATACTCACTGGGCTGGATCAAATCGTAACTGCCGCCGCCCGCGAGCAGCTTGGCCAGCATTTCCTCATTCGAGGCGTAGTTCTCCACCGAAACCTTGATGCCGGTTTCCTTGGTGAATTGATCAATCACACTCTGCGGCACGTATTCCGACCAACAGAAGAGACTGAGTTTCTTCTCCGCGTCGCCGGCCGGCGCTTGCGCTGCGGGGGAAGCGGAAGGTTCGGCGCTGGTGGGGGCCGGAGGTTTCCCGCATCCGGCAAGCGCGGCGGCGGCCAGGGCGGTGAACATGAGGTGGCGGGTGTTGGTTTTCATGGGGTTTTCTTATGGGTCAGGAGTTGACTGAACAGGACGAGGAAAATTGTGGCGATGATAAAGATCGTGCTGATGGCGTTGAGCTGCGGGTTCAGGCCCACCTTGGCCATGCCGTAAACCTTAAGGGGAAGGGTCTGCGAGGCCGCGCCGGTGACAAAGACGCTGACAATGTACTCGTCCAGCGAAAGCGTGAAGGACATCAACGCCCCGGCCACAATCGCCGGCATGAGATACGGCACGATGACCAGCCAGAAGGCCTTGACCGGCGTGGCTCCCAAATCCAGCGCGGCTTCCTCCAACGCGGGATCGAGTCCGTGCAGACGGGCCTGGATGCCGACCAGCACGAAGGGAAAACAAAACGTGGTGTGGGCGATGATCAGCGTGGTGTAGCCGAGGGGAATGTTCAGCAGGTGAACAAAAAGGGAAAGCAGGCTCACGCCCATCAGGACCTCCGGGATCACCATCGGAACGAAAATCAACAACCCGAGAGCGCGTTGCATCGGAAACCGATACCGGTAGAGCATCCACGCTCCGATGGTGCCCAGCAATGTGGCCAGGACCGTGGTGACGCAGGCGACGATGAGACTGTTTTGAAACGCCGTGAGGATCGTCTTGTTTTGCAGCAACTCGCCATACCATTTGAGAGTGAAGCCCTCCCACCGGATGTTCAGCTTCGAGCTGTTGAAGGAAAAAACGACCAACAAGATGATCGGGATGTAAAGAAACGCGAAGATGATCGCCGTCCAAACCCCGAACAAACCGCGCTGAATTTGGGGTCCGTGCAGCCTTCTGAAAAAACCTTGAATCGCATTGGGCGAGGAAGCCACCACAGACATGACTGCAAAATATCGCGGAAATTGAGAAACGTCCAGAGCAATGGCCGGGTTCCACCCTGGAGGGAAGCGCTTGAACTCGCCTTTGGCTCAGATCTCCGCTGCGCTCCGGTTGTCGCTTCCGATTTGAGGCAAGGGCACTGACGAAGCAGTGCCCTCCCAGAGGGAGGAATACCAACGTGCGAGCCCTGCGGGCGCGACCGAAACTTCAGCCGCCCCTCCTCCGATCTTAAAATTCAACCCGGTGCCGATGGCGTGGCTGACGAAGTCCTGCCGGCCGAAGTCCGCGTTGTCGTAGAAATACGCATTCCCGTTCGGTCCAAACTGCCCGTATGAGGCCCACTCCGGCAAAGACCGAGTCGCCGTGCGGTTTGCCGTGCGGGCATTTTCTCGCGCAAAGGTCGCCAAGTGCGCAAAGCCAAGTGCCGGGGACGGGCGGGATGGCGGCGCATTTCTCTGTCACGGCGTCGTAATCGACGTCGCCGACGAGTTTGTATCCTTTGGGCGACGACGGATCGGCGATGCGATTGATGCCGACGTCGATGACGCTGGCGCCTGGGCGGATGTGGCCGGCTGCGAGGAAATGGGGGCCGTGTGGAATGGCGCGAAGTGAAGCGGCGTTTTGGACAAACCGGCCCGCACGGAATCTCTGTCCTACACTTACACCATCTCTGCCAAATAAATGGACTCAGAACATCGGCAGGATGCCGATGCCACGTGGCATTGGCTTCCAGCCAATGATCCAAACAAATCAAAGAGATGGTATTACACTTGAACCTACACTTACCCCCCCGGGAACATAACGCGTGAGCAGGTTTAAGCGCAGGGGCATCCCCCCCTTCACTTCCCGCCATTCGCGGCAGAAAGAGATGGCCTGTCGCCCGCTCAGGCTGTGCGGCGCTTGCGCCGCTGCCTGAACCCGACCAGGCCTGCGCCGAGGGCCACGAGGGCGGCGGTGGTGGGCTCGGGGACGATGGTGATGGTGCCGGTGGCGGCATTAAACGTGGCGGTCTGTCCCAATGACAAGCCGGTGGAATTCACCGACGTGAAATTCCCGGAGAATCCGCCGGCGTTGGCGAACAGTTGCAGCACATCCGCGCCATCGGCGAAAATTCCACCGCTAAAGAGGAGGTTGAGCGAGCCGCCGAAGGTCACGCTCCCGGCGCCGTCCACGAGGTCGTAGGTTCCTGCCGTGAAGAGCGGGCTGGTGATGTCGAACGTAGTGCCCGTCGCACCGGACAGGTCAAGCCTGAGGCCCGAATTGACCGTGACGGTGCCGGGTGAATTGCCCGGCCGGAACGATCCGCTCACGGCCAGTGTCTTGCCATTGCCGGAGAGCGTTCCGGATCCGGTCAGGACGGACAGCGCGTAGGTGCCGGACGTGAGGGTGGCGAGGTCAAAGCTGCCGCCGGTGCCGAGCGCGAGGCCGCCGGTGCCGAGCGCGCCCGTGCCGGAGAGCGCCAGCGTGCCGCCGGAGATCGTGATGAGGCCCGCGTAGGAATTCGCTCCGGCGAGCGTGAGCGTGCCGGCACCCTGCTTCGAGACCGCTCCCGTCCCGCTGATGATGCCTGAGTAGGTGGAGGCATCAGAGCGGTTGAAGATGAGCGTGCCATTGTTCGTGAGCGTCGTCACGCCGAGCACCCCGCCGGTTGTGCCGGTGCCGATCTGGAGCGTGCCGCCGGCATTCAGATTGATCGTGCCGGAGGTGCCCTGCGTGAGCGTGCCCGTCACCGAGACAAGGCCGCCCGACATGGTGAGCGCGCCGGTGCCGCTGACGCCGACCGCGAGATTGCCGCTATTGGCCCACGTGCCGCTGCTCACCATGGCGGTGCCATCGCTGCCGCCGTTCATGCCGAGATAGCCGTTGTTGTTGGTGACGCTGCCGCCGTTTACGTTCAGCGTGCCGGTGCCGTCGATGCCGACGGTGAGGTCGCCGCTATTGGCCCACGTGCCGCTCGACACCGTGGCCGTGCCAACGCTGCCGACGTCGTAGCCGAGATAGCCGGTTACATTGGTGACGCTGCCGCCGTTCACGTTCAGCGTGCCGGTGCCGCTGGCGCCGACGGTGAGAGTGCGGCTATTGGCCCACGTGCCGCTGGTGACCGTGGCCGTGCCAACGCTGCCGGCGTAGTAGCCGAGATGGCCGGCTGTGTTGGTGACAAGACCGCCGGTCACGTTCAGCGTGCCGGTGCCACGGAAGCCGACGTAGAGGGCGCTGCTATTGGCCCAGGTGCCGCCGGTGACCGTAGCGGTGCCAACGCTGCCGGCAGCGTAGCCGAGATAGCCGGTCGTGGTGGCGACTCTGCCGCCAGTCACGGTGAGTGTGCCGGAACCCTGGTGGCCGACGGAAAGCAAGTCGCTATTGGCCCACGCGCCACTGGAAACCGTGGCGGTGCCAACGCTGCCGGCGTTGTAGCCGAGATAGCCGGTCGTGTTGGTGACGCTGCCGCCGGTCACGTTCAGCGTGCCGGTGCCGTAATTGCCGACGCGGAGGAAGCCGCTATTTCTCCACGTGCCGCTGGTGACCGTGGCCGTTCCACTACTGCTGTCATTGTTGCCGACATAACCGTCCGTGTTGGTGACAAGACCGCCGGTCACGTTCAGCGTGCCGGGCCGCTGTCGCCGACGAAGAGTCCGTTGCTATTGGCCCATGTGCCGCTGCTCACCGTGGCGGTGCCAACGTTGCCGGCATCGTAGCCGAGCCAGCCGGACGTGTTGGTAACGCTGCCGCCGTTCACATTGAGCGTGCCGGTGCCAAGGTTGCCGACGTAGAGGTCGCCGCTATTGGCCCACGTGCCGCTCGACACCGTGGCGGTGCCAACGCTGCCGGCAGCGTAGCCGAGCCAGCCGGCCGTGTTGGTGACGCTGCCGCCGGTTACATTCAGCGTGCCAGTGCCGCTGTTGCCGACGGTGAGGTCGCCAGTCCCGGAGGCAAGGATCGCAAGCATGCCCGCCTGCACATTGAGGGTGCGATCCATGACGATGGTATTGGGCCAAGCACTCGTGCCCGTGAGGGTGAGGGTGCCGGCGCCCTGCTTCGTGATCGCACCCGAACCGCTGATGATGCCCGAGTAGGTCGAGGCATCGGAGCGGTTGAAGATGAGCGTGCCATTGTTCGTGAGCGTCGTCACGCCGAGTACGCCGCCGGTTGTGCCGGTGCCGATTTGGAGCGTGCCGCCGGCATTCAGAGTGATCGTGCCGGAGTTGCCCCTCGAGAGTGTGCCGCCGACGGTCACAAGGCCGCCCGACATGGTGAGCACGCCGGTGCCGGTTCCGCCGACGGTGAGATTGCCGCTATTGGCCCACGTGCCGCCGGTGACCATCGCGGTGCCAACGCCGCCAGCGCTGTTGCCGAGATAGCCGGTCGTGTTGGTGGCGAGACCGCCGGTCACCTTGAGTGTGGCGGTGCCAGTGGTGCCGACGTAGAGGTTTACCCCAAAATTCGTGCCGGTGCTGACCGTCGTGGTGCCGCTGTTGAGGGTCGTGTCGGCCCGGAGATCGGCCGGCGCAACTCCCGCGAAAAGCAGGGCGGCGAGCACCGCGCCGGGTGCCCAGGGGAGAGCGGCAAGGCCCTGGGAAACCTTACGGAGGAGAAGCCTTTTTCGCAGGGCTGATCGGAAATTGGTTTCGGTCCGCTGAGCGGGTGGTTTCACGGGCGAGACTATGCAACACGGGGATTGAGAGGCAATCCCTCGTTTTTTCGGGAAGCGGGGCGCGCCGTGCCGCTGCCGGAGTCAGTTTTCTGCAAACACCGGTGTCACCCTGCTCTTGATCGGGCCATCGTCTACGGAGGCGGGTGGGCCGACATGAGGCCAGCAGGAAAAAGGGAGGTCTGCGTGGCGCAGGGCTGCATCTGTGTGGATCGCCGAAGGCTTCGTTGCGTGGTAGGGCCAGCGCTCCGTCGCCGGCCGGCTTTTCAAGATTCGGTTCGACGGACGGCGGCGGAGTGCCGTCCCTACCGGGGATCTACGCGGTGAGCCGTTCGCAGGCGGTGACGGTGTTGGCCATGAGGAGGGCAATGGTCATGGGGCCGACTCCGCCGGGGACGGGGGTGATGGCGGCGCATTTCTCTGCCACGGCGTCGTAATCGACGTCGCCGACGAGTTTGTATCCTTTGGGCGACGACGGATCGTCGATGCGATTGATGCCGACGTCGATGACGGTGGCGCCTGGGCGGATGTGGCCGGCTCCGAGGAAATGGGGGCGTCCGATGGCGGCGATGACGATATCGGCTTCGCGGGTGACGGCGGCGAGGTCGCGGGTGCGGGAATGGGCCACCGTGACGGTGGCATCGGTGCCGCGGCGCAGGAGGAGGAGGGCCATGGGTTTGCCCACGATCATGCTGCGGCCGACCACGACGGCGCGGGCTCCGGCGGTTTCGATACCGGCTTCCTGGAGGAGGCGGATGCAGCCGAGCGGGGTGCAGGGGACGAAGCCGGTCGGGTCGTCGAGGGCGAGCTTGGCCACGTTGAGGGGATGGAAGCCATCGACGTCCTTGCGCGGATCGATGGCGACAACGACGGCGGATTCGTCAATGTGCGCGGGCGGAGGGGATTGGACGAGGATGCCGTGAATGGCGGGGTCGGCATTGAGCGTGCGAACCAAGGCGATGAGGTCGGCCTGGGAGGTGGGGGCGGGGAGTTCGTGTTTGACGGAATGGAGGCCGAGGTCGGCGGCGCGTTTGTCCTTCGAACGGACATAGGCGCGGGAGGCGGGGTCGTCGCCGACAAGGACGACGGCAAGGCCGGGCTGGATGCCGCGGGCGGCCAGGGCGGCGATGCGCTGGCGGGTTTCCTCGTGGACTTTTTGCGCGATGGCGGTGCCGTCAATCCGTGACATTTTTCAATTGGGTTTCGACCCGGACGCGGAGCGCTTCGAATTCCTCATCGGTGAGTTCGCGCGGCACGGGAATCATTTCGTCCACCGTGACGGAGACGGTGGAAAAAGGCAACGGGATGATGAAGCCGTCCCAGGTTTTCAGGCGCAGGCAGCGGGAGAAGGTGGCATGGACGGGCGCGAGGACGGCGCCGGTGACCTGGGCCAGCAGGATGGCGCCGGGTCCGAGCTTGTAGCGGGGGCCGCGCGGTCCGTCGGGGGTGATGGCAATGTCGCCGCCGGCTTTGACCAGGCGGATGAGTTCGCGCACCGATTGCCCACCGCGCCGGGAACTGGAACCGCGCACGGCTCCCATCCGGAAGCCTTTGGCGACCTGGGCGATGATCTCCCCGTCGCGGCTGGGGCTGGTGAGCACGGTCACTCCGGCGCGGCGACGGTGAGGGTACTGGCGGAGGTGGCCGAGGGTGATGCCGAGAATGCGGTTGTGCCAGAAGCACATGATGACGGGTTTTTCGTAACGTCCGGTGGTGAAACCGATGCGGTCGTCGAAGCGAAGGCGGATGGTGGCGAAGAGCAGGCGGAAGATAATATTGGCCGCGGTGCCCAGAAATTCCTCACGGTTCACGACGCGGCAGGGTTTGGTTCCGCAGGGGTGAGAAGCGATTCCACCTTCGCAAGAACGGCGTGGAATTCGGCGGCGGTGGACTCGCGTGGCACCAGGATCATTTCATTCACGGTGATGGAGACGGTGGAAAAAGGCAAAGGAATGATGAAGCCGTCCCAGGTTTTCAGGCGGACGCAGCGGGAAAAGTCTGCCCTCATGGGCACGAGGGGCGCACCGGTGACCTGAGCGAGGAAAATCGCGCCGGGTCCGAAGTGATAACACGGGCCGCGCGGTCCGTCGGGGGTGATGGCGATGTCGCGTCCTTTTTCCATGAGCTTCACGAGTTCCCGCAGAGCCTGCGAACCGCGCCGCGAACTGGAACCGCGCACGGACCCCATTCCGAAGCCGTCCATGCAGCGGGCCAGGAGTTCGCCGTCCCGGCTGGGACTGGTGAGCACGGTAACGCCGGCCCGGCGGCGATGCGGATATCTGCGCAGAAAACCGTGGGTGATTCCGAGAATGCGATTGTGCCAGAAACAAAGGATCACGGGACCGTCGGGTTGGTTGGAACTCAGGCCAATGCGATCATCAACCCGCAAACGGAGGGTGAGAAAGAGCAGGCGGAGAAAAGTGGTGATAAGGGCGGCGAAAAATTTCTCGCGGGTCATGGTTTCAAATGACGAATGACGAATGACGAATGACGAATGACGAATGACGAAATGCGGGATTATCCGAGGAATTGGCGGAGGACCTTCTGCAGCACGGGGCGGGCTTGGGCGGCGAGGAAGGGGTTGGCGTAGGCGACCCAGGCCACGCCGCTGGTGGTGTCGAGTGGCGCGTCGGGGAAGCCGCCGAGGGGATGTTCGTAGATGATGCCGGCTTCCTCCAGCAGGAGGGCGATGCAGACGTCGTAGGGATGGCAGACGAGGGAAAACTCCAGGTCGAGCCGTGCATAGACGAGCGGGCGCAGGTCGCCGACCAGGCGGTCGTGTCCGGCCATGAGTTCGTAAAAGGCTCCGGCGGTGGAGAGGTATTGGTCATCGAAGATCACGGGCGAGGGTTCGCGTCCGACGCCGACGAGTTCGTCCCAGAGTTGCTCCTCGATTTGCGCGGTGAGGGTGCGGCCTTCGGGAAAATACTTGGCCATCCAGGAAAAGCCGTGCCGGAAATCGGTGGCGTTCGATGGTGCGAGGGCGAGGGGACGGCGGGAGCCGTCGAGGATGTTGGTGGACTCCATCACCAGGCCTCCGCCGCGCGTGGCGCTGATCTGATCGGAGCGCCATTGCTTGGTGGTGGGAAGTTCCGTCATGGCGGCGGCGATGATGCCGGAGAGCTGCGTTTCGTCGCCGCGCTGCGGGGCGATGCCGCCGAGGGTCCAGGCACTGCGCTTGTCGTACATGATGCAGCGCGTCCCATCGATGGGATCGAGCAGGCATTTCCATTTGGTCCGGCCGGGAGTGATGCCGGCCGGAAAGCAGAGTCCGCCGGTTTCCTCAACGCCTTCCATGATGACCTGGACGGGTTCGGAGGCGGGCCAGGTGTGGGTGAACCATTCGCTGATGGCGGCCTCGCTGATCTTGTCGATGACGTAAATGGTGTCGGCGGCGGATTGGGCGGCGACAGCGGAAAGCGATGCGGTCGTTTGCCGGCTGCGCTCGGCGAGAAGGCGGTCGCGGATGTGATCGCCGAGCGTGCAGAGCAGCCGCCGGAGGTCTTCGGGCGTGGCGCTCACGGGGTGGCCGGCGGGGTGACGATGGTCGGGTTGGCGGGGGCGGGCGTTTGGACTTCGGGGGCCACGACGGGCGGCGCAGTCGCCTCGGAGGGAGTCGCGGCGGGCATCGCCATGGGCGAGGGTTCAGGCGGGGGCGGCGGGGGCGGCGTCGGCCAGGGGGGCACGGTGTTTTCCCAGGTGAAAAGCTCGGGCGCGGTGCCGCCGATTTCGTCGAGGTATTGCTTGGTTTTTTCCCGCCACTTCACGAGGTCGGGCGGGGCGGGTTTGTCGGCGGTGCCGGGGAAAACGAGGTAGGAGACTTTGATGTTGCTGACGGAGCGCGAGGCGGCGGAGGCTTTGGGATTGATCTGGCGGCTCAGGCGCACCGAGCCCTCGCCGACTTTCGCGTTCGGCCCGGCGTCGCCGACGATGGCGGGATAGACGACGCCGTTGTAAATTACGGCGGCGTAATCACCGATGCCGGGTGAGTAGGCATCGGAGGAATCGCGCAGCATGAACCCGGGCAGGACGATGGTGGGGTCGGCCTCTGAGACGAGGAAGCTGGAGGATTTCAGGTCGCTGATGGTGCGGGTCTGGTGCTGAATGGCCTGCTGGATCTCGGTTTTTCGCCGGGCGGATAATCCGGGGGCGGCCGCTTCGGCCTTGAGGGCGGCGATATGGCTTTGCGCTTTTGCGATGAAGGGATTGGGCCGGTCGGTCGTCTTCGGCCAGCGGTAGCTGGTCTGGGGCTGGAAAAACCGGCCGGAGTCGTCCACCTGGACATTACGATCGCCATCGGAGCCGTCCACGTTGACATCCATGTCGCCGACAACCAGGAGGGCCTTGCGTCCGGTTTCCGGGCTCTTGAACTGAAGAATGGTTTCGCAGTCGTAGAAATTGTGGCGGGAGAGGACCTGGTCGAGGGCGAAGAGTTCCTGCCGGATGGTGCTGATTTTGTTGCTGTAGAGTTTCTCGAAAAAGGGCGAGACGGTGGCGGTCGCGATCAGCCTGGGCATTTGATTGAGGACCTCCGGGAGCTTGGGATCGTTGGCGGCGATGTCCTCAATGGTGAGGCTGGGGCGGGGGAGTTTGGCCGTGAAGGTGATCTCGACGGCGTAGCTGTTCTCGTCGTCGCGCTCGAGGGAGGCGGGTTCCCTGCTCCCGGGGGTGACGAATTTGGTTTTGAAGGTCACGCCGTTGAAAAGTTTGCCCAGTTCCACGGGCTTGCGCGGGAGGGTGGGCACCGGGGTCGGGGTGGGAACGGGCGGCGGCGTGGGACGGGCGATCACCACCGGCGTGGGGGCCGGGGTGGGGGTGGGCCGGGGCGGCGGCAAAGGACGATCGCAGCCGGTGAGGGCCAGACTGACCACAAGCGGCCGGAGGAGCGCTTTCATCTCAGGTGTATCCCACAAACGCGGTCACCACCTCGGCGGGCGCGTCGATGAGTTTGTAATCGGCGGAGGAGACGAAGAGGAGGGTTTGTTTTCCGTGGCCGAGGACTTTCTGCGCGGAGTCGTAAATCTCATGTTCGAGGGTGACGAACTTGCGATTGTAGTTGGAGATGCGGATGCGCACGCTGACGGTTTCGAATTCCTTGGTTTCGCGCACGAACTTGTGTTCGAAGGAGCGGGTGAGGATGTAATAGGGCGTGTTCTTGAGGTTGAACTTCGGCATGACCTGATTGAAGAACAGCTCGCGCGTTTTGCCCACCCACATGGCATACATGCCGAAATACACGTTGCCCACCGAGTTGGTGTCCGCATAAGTCGCGACGAAGGAGTGGACGAACCACTTGTCCACGAAATGTCCGCCCAGATGGTGCATGGCGGCGCCGTCCGCATGGGCGGCGAGCGAGGCGGGCGCGATCACGCCGCCGGCGGATGGGGCCACGTCCGACGCCGTCGCCATCAGTTCGTCCGAGTCGCTGACAAAATCCTCGCCCGCGCTCGGCTTGAACAGCAGCCAGGCAATGGAGGCGAGCGGCAGGAGCGAACCCAGAATCATGAACAGCGGATAACGGAGGAGATAGCCATAAGCGCAAATCACCACCGCGAGGCTTCCGATGCAGAACATTTTGACCTGCGGGATCGCGTTGGTGTGGCTCACCAGATAGCACCGCGCGATACCCAGAGCGGAGTAGCCCACGAAAAACGTGGCGTAGAAGATCATGAAATACTCCAGTTCGAGTTTCAGGATGGCCGCCACCAGGGCAATGAATCCGGCCAGCACGAAGGCGGGAATCGGCGAGGTGAGCAGCCGTTTGGGCACCAGAGTGAGGAGCGGATTTTTTGACCGTCCGATGTTCTCCGAGAAAAACCACCGCAGCGCGACGTATCCACTATCGAGCGTGCTCAGGATGCAAACGCACAGGAACGTGCAGTAGGCCACGAAGGTCCACGGGGCCGCCGCCGCATGTTCGTAGAAGAACCGCAGGATGATCTCGTGCCCGTATTGATAGCCCCCCAACCCGGCGCGCAGCCATTCGCCCGCGCCTTGATTGAGAGCCCACAGCGCCAGCGTGCCGTGGAAAAGCAGCAGGCCGAAAAACTCGAGCGACCCGATCCAATACGCCGCCGCGATGGAGACCCGTTCGCGGTGCATTTGAATGGCGCGCTGCCATTGCTGGAGATCGAGCCACGGGCCAACCAGGAACCCGATGATGATCGGCACCACGTAGCCCCAATATTGCCAGTCATTCGTCGGCAGTTTGGGAAACTCCACCGGCCCGGTGCCGGCGCGCATGGTGTTCACAATGATGATGGCAATGGCCGCCGCCATGAGCAGCCCCATCGCACCATGGCTGAACTTGATGCGCTTGATGTCGAATTCCTCGCCAAACAAAATCGCGGCCGCCAGAACGATGAGGAGCGTGAGCGGCATGTAGAGCGCCCACGGTTGGAAACCCAGCGTTTGCCAGCCGTAGCGGATAAAAGCGAAGATGGTCAGGGTGATGGCCAGCAGCTGATAAAGAAAAAACACCAGCCGGAAGGGCCGCGACCAGGTGGTGAAAAACCGGCCCAGCGATTCCGAACCCGCCTCGCGCCGCGCGATGTGATGCGTGACCAGGCCGAAGGCCAGCAGCCCGATGGCATTGGGAATGGCGAAGGTCAGCAGCCCGAAAAGCCCGAATTGGGTGGTGAACTGAACCGAAAAGAACAACCCCAGCCCCCACGTCCAGGACAACGCGACGGAGTTTCCCCACAGGAGCGTTGAGAACCAGCGGGAATTGAGCGAAACGGGAGCGGCAGCCATGCGAACATGAGACATATCAGTCATCTCGGGAATCGTGCAAGCTGTCTGGGCGGTTGTTTGGCGCGGAGACCGCCGCGCTATATTCTGGCCTCCGGCGGCAATTCAATTTTATCCTGCCCGCATGTTCGACAAAGGCCAGAAAGTCGCCTGCATCAATGAGGACTTCAGTCCCACCATCCGGCATCTCTACAGACAGCTCCCGCGCAAGGACGAAATCTACACCGTGCGCGAGGTGTCGATCGGACGCGCCCAGGTGACCAGCGCCGCCGGGGGGGCGAACGACGTTTCCTACCTCGTTCTGCTGGAGGAATTGCACAACCCCGACGACCCCTACATGCCCGAGGGCGCCACCCAGGAAATGGGCTTCCGCAGTGACCGCTTCGCCCCGCTGGAGGAAAACGAGAACACCGAATACGCGGAACACGAGGAAGAACTCGTCCGGGGGCACTGAGGAAAAGACCGCGCGGGCAGGTTCGCGCCAAGGTCGCCAAGGTCGCCAAGAACGCAAAGAATTAAAGTGGAGATAAACAATCGCCGGATTGCCCCTTCCCATTCCGCGCATTTCCTCTTGGCGTCCTTGGCGCGAAATCCCTCCGGGGTTCCCGTCGGGTTTGCCTGCCGCCTGACCGCATAGGACTTGCCGGGGCCGCCCGGGTGCGGCAGTCTCACTCACGCCCTACGCTCACCTCATGAAAATACTCCCGCTCACCCAACGTCCCGCTTGGAAGGCCCTGACCGTCCACCACAAAAAAATCGCCGGCAAGCACCTGCGCGAACTTTTCGCCAAGGACCCCAAACGCGGCGAAAAATTCACCGCCAGCGCGGCCGGTCTTTTCCTCGATTATTCCAAAAACCGCGTCACGGCCGAGACGATCAAGCTCCTGGTGAAACTCGCCGAGGAATCCGGCCTCAAAGCCCGCATCGAGGCCATGTTCACCGGCGAGAAGATCAACATCACGGAAAACCGCGCCGTCCTCCACGTCGCCCTCCGCGCGCCCAAGGGCGCGAAGATCCTCGTGGACGGCAAGAACGTCGTGCCCGAAGTCCACGCCGTCCTCGACGAAATGGCGAAGTTTGCCGACCGCGTGCGCAGCGGCGCCTGGAAGGGCCACACCGGCAAACGCATCAAAAATGTCATCAATATCGGCATCGGCGGCTCCGACCTCGGCCCCGTCATGGCCTACGAGGCACTCAAGCACTACAGCCAGCGCGACATGACCTTCCGTTTCGTCTCCAATGTGGACGGCATTGATTTCGTTGAGGCCACCCAGGACCTCAACCCCGCCGAGACCCTGTTCATTGTTTCCTCCAAGACCTTCACCACCCTCGAGACCATGACCAATGCCGGCAGCGCCCGCGACTGGCTGCTGGCCGGTCTCGGCGGCAACAAAAAAGCCGTGGCCAAGCACTTTGTCGCCGTCTCCACCAACGCCGAAAAAGTCTCCGCCTTCGGTATCGATACCGCCAACATGTTCGGATTCTGGGATTGGGTCGGCGGACGCTACTCGATGGATTCCGCCATCGGCCTGTCCACCATGCTCGCGGTCGGACCGGAAAATTTCCGCCAGCTCCTCGACGGCTTCCATCAGATGGACAAACATTTCCGCACTGCGCCGTTCGAAAAAAACCTGCCCGTTCTCATGGGCCTCCTTTCGGTCTGGTATAATGATTTTTTCGACGCCCAGACCGTGGCCGTGCTGCCCTACGAGCAATACCTCAAGCGCTTCCCCGCCTACCTCCAGCAATTGACCATGGAGAGCAACGGCAAACACGTCACCCTCGACGGCACCAAGGTGAACTACAACACCGGCCCGATCTACTGGGGCGAACCCGGCACCAACGGCCAGCATTCCTTCTATCAGCTCATCCATCAGGGCACGCGCCTCATCCCCTGCGACTTCATCGCCTTTGCCAAGGCCCTCACCCCGCTGGGCCGTCATCACGACATCCTCATCGCCAACATTCTCGCCCAAACCGAGGCCCTCGCTTTTGGCAAAACCCCCGCGCAGGTCAAGGCCGAGGGCACACCCGCCCGGCTCGTCCCGCACCGCGTCTTCGAGGGCAACCGTCCGACCAACACCCTCCTCGCCGACAAACTCACCCCCGAGACTCTTGGCAAACTTGTCGCCCTCTACGAACACAACGTCTTCACCCAGGGCGCGATCTGGCACATTGATTCCTTCGACCAATGGGGCGTCGAACTCGGCAAAGCCCTGGCTCAGGCCATCATCCCCGAACTCGAAAGCAAAACCCCGCCCAAGCTCAAACACGACAGTTCGACCAATGCGCTCATCAAGCGCTACCGGAAGATGAAAGCCTGAACCGGATGGGCCTCACGCAAAGGTTGGAAGGGATGAAAAGGTGGAATTTAGAAAACCATTGGTTGTCAGCCCGTGATTTTTGATCCGATGATTTTTCCACCTTCCCATCCTTTGCGTGAGGTCAGTTCTTTCTTAAAATGAAACTCGGCATCGCCACGGATCACGGCGGCTTCGGCCTGAAGGAGGAACTCCTGGCCCGCCTCAAGGCCGACGGACACGAAGTCACGGACTTCGGCGCGCACAGCCTCGCTCCCGCCGACGACTACCCCGACTACGTCCTGCCCCTGGCCCGCGCCGTCACGGCGGGCGAAGTCGAACGCGGCATCGCCATCTGCGGCAGCGGGGTGGGCGCCTCCGTCTGCGCGAATAAGGTTCACGGCATCCGCGCCGCCCTCATTCACGACCACTTCTCCGCCAAACAAGGCGTCGAAGACGACCACATGAACATCCTCTGCATGGGGGGCCGCACCGTCGGTCCCGAAGTCGCGTGGGATCTGGTGAAGACCTATGTCGAGGCGGTTTATAGTTCAGAGCCCCGGCATTTGCGGCGGCTGGGAAAAGTCGCAGAAATTGAGGCGGGAAAGCTAAATTAAGCGAGGGACGACCTTTGCCGCCCGGCGGGTTGCGCTCCAACCAAGCGGTCTCGTTTCACCCGGCGGTGTCGTCCGGTTCTTCATTGGCGCACAGTCCAAAAGGGTGGCTGACCCTTTCGCGGGCGAGTATCGCGGGGCAGTGCGGGCAGCTCAGATTTCTCTTCCGAAGCTCTCCGACGAGGAACTTCGACAGGTCTGTCACGCTCTCGACGCGGTATTCCGCGAGCGGCATCAAGTCGTGGGGGACGATGAATACGGGACGCTGCCCGGGGAAGATTTTGCCACTCTTGCCGGCGAAGCGTGGTCGGTGATCGTGTGCTATTCACGATTGTCCCGCCGACGACGCAAAAAGGGCTTTCGTCCTGCGAGGCAGGCGCCCCCATGGAAAGACGGATGTTTCAACATCCAAGGGCTGGCTGGTCTGCCGAAGTCGCGGTTCATCCGCCGCATCGGCCTTTCGAATGCCGGGCCAATGGAGGAGATCGAGTTTTTCCTGCGGCGGGGGTTGGGGTTGTCATCCGGAGAAACAGCGGCCCGGTGTCGCGACAACGAAAACTGACTCCTGACGACGATTAAAACTGTCCCCCTCTGCGGCAGGTAAAATGGGTGGAAGCCGTCTGGAGCGCGGTGCGACGGATGTTGCAAACGGCTCCGGAGCTGCAGCGAAGGCGCTTTTGGAGCCTCTGAGCGAGCGGACGGCAGAAGGGATTGAGGAGAAGGTCTTGCTTTCCCGCGCCGGGAAGTCTTTGCGCGCCGTCAGACGACTAGAAAAGCGTGAAGCACATGCCGGCGATCAAGGCCGCCAGGAGCACCAC
>CAMASH010000038.1 GCA_945860745.1 Chthoniobacter flavus
ATTCGCGGAATGCCACCGTTTTCTCATGCTGTTCCCAAGGCGTGAAATGCTTGTGCTCGTGGATGCGGGTGAACTTCACATCCAGGCCGGGATAGTTGATTACCGCGTTGCCCTGATAGTCCGGGGCGTTCGTGGAAATCCGTTCAAACATCGAAGGGGTCTCGAAGGGGTCAGTTCTTGCTCTTTGACATTTTGCGCGATTTGCGTGCGCCGGGAATGGCTACCGGGAGGGAAGCTGAAAAGCTGAAGGCTGAAGGCTGAAGGCGGGGGAAAAGCTGAAACCTGAAAAGCGGAAGGCTGAAGGCGGAGGATGGAGCTTTGACCACGTTCTCACGAACGCGGCTACATGGCGGCCGGCGTGAGCCGGTGGGCAGGGTCTGAGCTGACATGGGGGAAGTCGGGGTTTAATCGGCTGGGGCAAATCTGCGCACCTGCAGGATGGGGAAGCAGCGAAAATGTCGCGTATTGGCGGTGAGTAAAGGCAGGCCGAGGATGGACGCCGTGGCGGCAATGAGGCAGTCGGCCACGCCCACGCCGTGGGCCAGATGATATTGTTCCAGCCAAGTGTCCGCCCGATAGCCAATTTCCGGCGAAAGCTCGATGACCTTGACTTCCTGGTCGTTCAGAAACTTTCGCAAAAGGTGGTGTTCTTTTTTGTTTCGGCACCCCTGCACGAGCTCCATACGTGTGATCACGGAGATTGCCCTTTGGGAGAGAACTTCAACGGCGCGCACCGCCTTCGCGTTCCCCCTCAGGCACCAGATGAGGACATCGGTGTCAACCAACATGGAATCTTGGCTCCCGCAGCCTCTTGACCATGGCTGGGACGGGTTCGGCCTGGTCCTTCCACATCCCGACCGCGGGATGGCTGGACATGGGGGGACGGTCGGAAGGTTCCGTCACCGGCACAATGATGCCCTCGATTTTTCCACGGCAGGTCAACTCCACTTTTTGCTTCCTGCGGAGACAAGCCAAGATGTCCTTGGTTTTATAGCGAAGATCGACAACAGATGCTTGCATGAACTCAATGACTACTTGCAAATAGACATTCTGTCAAAATTTGCTGTTTCAAGTCTCAAAATCGGTGTCAGTTGCTCCCGCTTGGGCATTCAGGGCCAACGCATCAAAACCAGAAGGAAAATATTTTTACCCTGGAAGGATGGATGGAAGATGGAGCTTTGACCACGTTCTCACGAACGCCGCCTCGTTGTAAACCGGCATGACGATAGAGACGCAGGGATTTGGAAAGACAGGCATGGAAGTAAGATTTAAATTAAGGATTTATGCCGCGCCATGGACGACGGTTTGCCATTCAGTATTCAGATTGTAATCGGTGATCCACTGTTCAAGGATTATTCGGTCTCGTAATGCTCCGGTCTCCAAGATGGAGCGGATGTCTTCGATGTGTTTCTCCGAGCGGCCCTCGCGATAAAAAAGCAACTTGTGAATGATCACCGCTTCGGGGGGCGAGAACCAGCAGGTGCCAAGCGGACTCTCGATCTGTTGCCGATGTTTGAGTTCCCAGTGAGCCAATGCACTTTTCCCGGGCAGGTAGCAGTCCGCCCGCAAGGCACTATGCTGATGAAGAATGTTGAAATGGCCACGCGATTCCCGTTGGATTTCTGCCAGGAGAATTTCTGCCGGGGGAAGATAGAAATCCTCCGGTGGGAACGCTTTGATGAGGGGATCAATGTGGCTGGGAAGCAGTGCCACAACAAGATCCGCATCAAGGGTCAATCTCGGACGCCCATAAGCGATGGCGGCGAGTCCGCCGACGAGGCAGTAGACGATGCCCGACTGCTCGAGCCGGCTGGTGATCAGATTAACTTCCTGCATGAGTGGTCACAAAAATGTGCCGCGTGGCCTCTTGAATTTCCGTTTCGTTCCAAGCCGGATGTTGAATGCGTAGCCAGCCTGCTTTGATCTCCCAGGCGGTGGCGTAGAGCGAAAGAGCGATCTCCAGGCGTCGGCCGGACGTCATGTGCCGGATGAGGTCTTTCTGGATCGCGTCCGCCTTGGCTGCGTGCGAGGAGGGGGCGGATTTCCTTTGGGCGCGCTCAATTTTCATGGGGAGGAGGGGGAGGAAGCTGACATGCTGAAATGCTAAAAGCTGAAGGCTGAAGGCTGAAGGCGGGGGAAAAGCTGAAACCTGAAAAACTAAAAAGCTGAAAGGGGAGAGGAAGAAAGGATTCTACTTGGAGCGTCTGGATTCTGTGGCGCGGATCAAGCAGACAAGGCTGCTACCACTCCAGATGACGGTCTCAATGGAACTCAATCTCAATGTAACCTGAGGGCGGGAGGGATTGAACTGCTACCAAGACTCGCAAGGCCGAATTGCGTATTCTTGGCCAGGAGGTTGTTTTAAGGACGACAACTGCGATGCTTCTTTCGGCGAGGTTTTGCTGATACTTCAGGTTTTGATCTGTGGTAATGATCACATCAAATCCTTCCCGCTCTGCGGCAGCAATGAGGTTTCCGTTCGTTAAAGTGGACCAGCCCAATTCAGCAGCTGTATCGACAGGATGAGGATGCAAGAATCCGCGAAGGGGAACCGGCGTGCCCTGGTCAAATAGTATCCTCACGCGGGCACGGGATCCATAAGGCTGTCCGATGCAAATTCGAAAATCGCCTCAACCTGCTGTCTGGTGACGCCGGGAAACCATTCCATAAACTCGTCGACCGTAGCACCATCCTCCAGATTCTCAAAAAGCGCTCTCACCGGGACTCGTGTTCCCCTGAAAACGAGTGTTCCACTCACTTTTTGCGGATCCTGTTCCACTTCTTCGCAAGTGCTCCAACTTTTCATAAATATAGAATACAATTTTTACCCCAATAGGCAAGAGTGGGCCTGACAAACATGCCCTTCAACGAGGGTCAACGCCAATGGAGAACACCAATTGGTGAGACCATCCGGCTTTGGAGCGAATCGCTGCCACAACCACGTTACTGTCAATTACACCCCGGATCATTTTCTGGCACTCGCTACCCGCAGCCAAATGGAGGAGGTCCCCATTTTTCACTCCACCCCATCCGCATTGTTGAGGGTTTAAGCACTGGTGATCCGGCAGCAATTTGCTGAGCGGCCATGGCACGCACTCGTCGAGAAGTATTCTCACGCCGCAAGCAGAGCTGCCTCAGAGCGTTCCAAAACAGAGCGGGCCATCTGGTTCGTCACGGAAGGAAAGCACTCGATAAATTCCTCCAGGCCGTAGCCACGTTCGAGGTAGTCAAATAGAGATTTCACCGGCACCCGTGTTCCTTTGAACACAGGAGTGCCGCCCAAGACTTCGGGATCTATCGTGATCAGATCATTCGCGCTCATACCTATAAAGAAGCGGCTGAAGGGGTCAGCCATGAATGGCACTAAGTTAAGGGCGCTCTGGGATGCAGCCCTTGCAGGGCAGATCGTTGTTTTTCCTCGAGATCCCTGGGTGGCTCCGCAACCCAGGGCTAGGGGATTGAGCCCACGTTGGGGCTTTAGTTAGCGCCATTCGGGTCAGCCATTTAATGTTGATATTTTGTCGGAGAGAAAGGGGAGGCGGGGGAACAAGCTGAAATGCTGAAGGCTGAAAGCTGAAGGCTGAAGGCTGAAGGCGGAAGATGGAGCTTTGACCGCGTTCTCACGAACGCGGCTACGTGGCGGCCGGCGTGAGCCGGTGGGTGGAGCTTTAAGGAGACGGTGGTCTTAGGGCCTCCTCGATCTGCGCAATCAGGCAGCCCGCTTGTTGCCGCAGTTGGATGAAGTCTTCCCCCACGTCGGTGAGGTCATCGCCCGGGTAGTGTTGAGCCCAAAATTGTTCGGTGAGGGACTGCGTCAGGGGTGCGAATTGGCGGAAGAGGGCATGATATGAAGCGGCGAGATCGAGCAAGCGATTAAGGTCGTGAATGCGTTCCAACTTCCAACCCTTGGCTATCAAATAGCCTTTCAAATATCGTTCAACAGATTCTTGGAGCAGTTCGACCGCAGAAAAACAGGCGCCCCGACCGGCGAACAACACGTCTGCGCTTTCGAGCCGTTCGCGTGCGAGCAAAAACCAATCCGCAGGATTTGCTTCGTCTGTTTTCAAAGCAGCGCCAAGCCTTGGCTGACAATGGTGTTGTAGAAGGCACCGGCACCATCCAGACGTTCCTTGTGGCGGTCGGGAGAAACGACAATGAGATCGAAGGCCGGCAAGGCTTCCTTGCGTGGCACCTGCCACCAAGCCTGCCGGATGAGGATTTTTTCTTGCAAGGGCGAGTGTGAGGACTCTTTGATCACGAGGAGGTCCACATCGCTGTCTTTCTCGGGATGGCCGTAGGCATAGGAGCCGAAAAGGATGATTTGTTCGGGATGAAACTGGTCGAGAAGAACCTGGAGATAGGGGAGGAGCGTGTCGGCGATTTTATGGACGGGATAACGCTGGTCCCGCAACACGTCCTGCCGAATTTCTGGGGATGCCATCGCGGAGGACATGGAAGAAAATTAGAGAGAACGGCGGGCGAACGGAAGGCTAAAAGTGAAAGGCGGGAGGGCGGGGAGAGTTGAGAACTCAGATTATTTTAGCCACCTGCAACGGAATGGTAGCGGCGGGGGCCGTGGACATAGCCTGCCGCTGCAACGGACCCGGAGGGACGGCCAGGCTTTCAAGGGAACACATAGAGCGCAAAAAGGGAGAAGGGGGAGGGGAGCGAAAAGCTGAAAGCTGAAAGCTGAAGGCTGAAGGCTGAAGGCTGAAGGCTGAAGGCTGAATCTAGGATTGAGGGAAGGCTGGGGAACAAGCTGACATGCTGAAAAGCTGAAAGCTAAAGGCGGAAGATGGAGCTTTGACCACGTTCTCACGAACGCGGCTACGTGGCGGCCGGCTGCCCATTTCCTTGAGTTTTAGCTTCGCCACGCCATGGCGGCGGTTGCGCCAGGTGATGGGGAGAATGGTCCAAGTGTACTCCCGCACGATGGCTTTGAGGGGGAGCTCGACCGTGATGTTGAAGTGAGGGGAGAGGATGGGGCGGATGCCATCAATCACTGTTTTCCGGTAGGCTTTAAAGGCGTTGGTGGTGTCGTTGAGACCGTGGTTGAAAAGCAGCCGGACAAAGAGATTGGCCAGCCGGTTCATGAGGAGTTTGAAGCGCGGGTAATCAATGGTGCCCCCACCCTTGACGAAACGGCTGCCGAAGACGCAGTCGAAGCCCTCGTTGAGCTTTTCCCAATACCGAACCACATCGCGGCAGTCGTCCGATTCATCGGCCATCATGATGACCACCGCGTCACCGGTCATGGCATCGAGTCCGCGGGTGATGGCCCGGCCGAAGCCGTGTGGGCCCGGGTTTTTGATCGGTTTCAACTCGGGGATTTTCTTCTGTTCCTCCTGCAAGATCGTCCAGGTTCGGTCGGTGCTGCCATCATCGATGACCACGATCTCGTGGGGAACGCCGCGAAGTTGGAGTTCGAGATGAAGGTGTTCGATGGTGGAGGCCACGCAGCCCTCCTCGTCCCGGGCGGGAATGACAATCGAGAGCAATGTCAGAGGTTGATTGGGCATCTTTTAAACTCTCTACGCGCTCTCCCGGGATTTTGCTTCAATCGAGACGACGAGTGAAATTCTGGACATGGGAGTTGGCTTGAAAGGCGCGTCATCCGGGATTTTTGAAAAATTCAGGCCGCCGCCGTGGGATCCAAAACGGCCAGGCCAACTTGGCGGGCCAGGAGGATTTGCCGTTGGTCCGAGGTCACAAACTGATCCGCTTCCAGCACCCGCGCCGCTGCCACATGAAGCGTGTCCAAGGTGCGTGCCCCTGTCACCGAAGCAAACCGGTCTGCCATGGAACGACACTGATCCCAAGCTTCGCTCCAATTCAATTCCACCGGCAACAAAATCCCGTTTTTGAGGTCCTCCTTGATGAGGGAAACTGCGGCGGAAGCCTGTTCGGTGCCACACTCCTGGCGGAATACCTTCAATCGCAGTGCGGAATAACACTCCGCCACATGGAGATCCGTCACCCGGAGCTTCTCTCCCCGCTTTTGCACAAACTTCTGCACGCGCTCCGATTCAGGTTCGGTGGTGTAGAGCTTGAGCAATACTCCAGTGTCATAATAAGCAATCATCGCTCACCGCGGGATTCGTCCAACAGGGCAGTGGAAGAGCTGCCGGGCCAGCTCGGTCCCCAGATTTTTCGGGCTCGGCCGACGAAATCCGGAAACTCAACCGATTCCTCGACCGGAATGATTTTGGCGACCAGCTTCTTCCTCCTCGTGATTCCGACGCGTTGCCCAGAATCGACCACTCTCAGAACGCGGGCGAGATTGTGCTGGGCTTCCATGATCGAAAATGTCTTCATAACGCATATTTATAGCGCATAAAAATACGGTGTCAATCGCTGGTGGATTGGCAGGCAGACGGGGTCACAAAAAGACGCAGGGGACGCTGACTACAACCGGGGGTCAAGAGAGCATGGAGAATTTTGCCTCACGCAAGGGTTGTAAAGGATGCAACGAAGTAGGCAAAACCCCTGAAACCAATTTCCCGCCGAGGCCAATCCTTCTCAGCCTTTCCACCCTTAGCGTGAGGTTCTTTGGATCTAATCGGGTAGCAGACGGGGTCCGTCCTGAATGGCACTAAGTTAAGGAAGTTTTGGGATGCAGCCCTTGCAGGGCAGATCGTTGTTTTTCCTCGAGATCCCTGGGTAGCTCCGCAACCCAGGGCTAGGGGATTGAGCCCCGTTGGGGCTTAACTTAGCGCCATTCGGGTCCGTCCTATAATTGACATCTTTCGGGGGAATGGGCGGCAGCAGGGGAAGAGGCGGAAGGCGGGGGAACAAGCTGACATGCTGAAAAGCTGAAAGGCTCAAAACTCACAGACTGGATGGCAGAGCGGGCGCATCAGATGAAGTACAAATGGGCAAAGACCATTCAGATCGGCACTGGCTCACCGGGGACGTCCGCCCAATGGATCTTTTTCCTCCATTCGTCGGCTTCTTGCTTCGAGATTTCGCGCCCTCCGAGCGCAATAATCCACTCATCGAGTTCTTCAATTGTCGCATCTTTACGGATTTCTGGAACGAATCCTGAGCGTATTGCCGTATCAATGAGTGAAGTAGTTGGACTTGATGTGTTCATGTTCATTTTGGAACTTCGTGATGGCCAAGGCAAAAACCTCTTTGGGCGTAAGTTCATCATACCACACTTTTTGGAGGAGTCCTCCATTTTTTCCGATGACATCCTGATGCGGACAGCCGTGTGCTGTATCAAAGCGACAAACGTCGATCCACTCGTCACCATGGAAAGTAATCAGGACAACGGAGAATGACGCGAGTCGTCCGGTCTGGGTGACGCGGCGGATTCGAATTGAGGTAGTCTCGTTGATCCAAATCTCAAAATCTTTCTCGGGCATTGTTGTGAATTTTTCGGGTTTTGTGCCTCCGTTGCAGACGGGGTCACAAAAAGACGCAGGGGACGCTGACTACAACCGGGGGTCAAGAGAGCATGGAGAAAGGCTGAAGGCTGAAGGATAAATGCTGAAGGAAGGAGGATGGATCTTTGACCACGTTCTCACGAACGCGGCTACGGGGCGGCCGGCGTGAGCCGGTGGGCAGGGGTGGGGGCTGGTCAGAAGAACCTTCCGGGCTCCTGTTTCCAATTGATATTCCCATAGAGGACGCGGCAGCAGCGTCCGGTGAAGTGTGAGGAATAAGGAGTCAAAAAAGCAAACGACTTAGAAGCCGCCCAGTTAAACGCTAGGCTCGCCTTCGAGGGTGAGGGCATCAAGACTATCACCCCAATCTTCTTCGTTCTCAGCGAAGGCGCTTTCAAGCTGAAGGTGTTCCAGCGGCGAGCAGCCGAGGTGACGAGGAAGTTCTTCTTCAGTATAGAGTCTGAGTTCCCGGCCTGCGGGCACCTCACCTGTGGAATCAATGATGCGAAGGACGGTTCCTTCCCTAATTACAGTAAGGCTCATTTCCGGAGAGTATATTTCTGGATTTGACCGCAGGTCAATGCGCGGAACTCTTCCGATCTGAGGCAGCAGGGGAAGAGGCGGAAGGCGGGGGAACAAGCTGAAAAGCTGAAAAGCGGAAATTGAAGGCGGAGGATTGATCTTTGACCACGTTCTCACGAACGCGGCTACGGGGCGGCCGGCGTGAGCCGGTGGGCAGGGGTGGAGGGGGTGAGAAAGGCTGAAGGCTGAAGGATAAATGCAGAAGGATTGATCTTTGACCACGTTCTCATAAACGCGGCTACGGGGCGGCCGGCGTGAGCCGGTGGTCGGGATGGAGGGTGGAATATCTGAGTTTCGTATGCACCCTTGCCGCGCATCTCAGACTTCCAGCACTTCCTGTTTGAGGAGGTTTGCAGGAATCGCTTCAAAGTGAGGGTCGCGGTGAACCAAAACAGATTGACTGTTGGCAGCGCAGGCCGCAATGAGTGAATCCACCGTGGGGAGCCTTGCTGAGGCGGCATTCCGCAACTCAGCAGCCTTCAGGGCAGCCGGTTCATCCACATCCACCAACACGAATAATTCCCGGCAGGCCGCCCATTCGTTCTCAAAGGCGCTCTCCTGGTTTTCGGCTTTGAGGCTGCCCCAGAATTCCGTTGCGCTCACTACGCAAAGTCCGACGGAAAACTCGGGATTGGCCAGCAGCGTCCGAACGCGATCCATCCCCGGCTCGCCGAAATAATAGGCGAGAAAAGCGGATGTATCCAGCAGGTGGGTCATTCTATGCTTCCTCGGCCGCGCGTTCCGCGATCAACTTGCCAATCGGATCTCCCCCGGAACTGAGAAACCTGCGTCCGCGACCAGCGAGGTCGTTGGAAAGCTCTTCCTGCGAGGCCTTCCGGCGTGCGCAGAGGGTGCCATCGTGTCCGATAAACCAGTCCAATCTCACGCCGGGATGCAGATCCAACGCGCGCGCAATCTTGGACGGTATGGTTATCTGATTTTTTCCAGTCAGCGTCGTTACCATGGCGTAATAGAAGTCAAGGAATTAGAAACGTCAAGGGATTTGGAATCGAGCAAGGAGGAATTGGGTTTAGAGCCAAGGGTGCAAATGTCACGGGCGGCAGCAGGGAAAGAGGCGGAAGGCGGGGGAACAAGCTGAAAAGCTGAAAAGCGGAAAGCTAAAGATGGATCTTTGACCACGTTCTCACGAACGCGGCTACGGGGCGGCCGGCGTGAGCCGGTGGTCGGGATGGAGGGTGGCGAAAACCGGCTTTAAGGTGAGGGCAAGGCTCAGCGCAGGGGGTTCTTCCAGCGCAAACCGCTGAAGCGGGAAAAATCGCTGTCGTTGCTGTGCAGTTCGGCTTGATGTTCCATGGCCAGCGCGGCGAGGTGCGCGTCCGTTGTGAGGTTTCCTCCCGTCCCTAATTCGTCCAGGTAACGCAAATAGAACTTCGGAAAATTTTCCCGCGGTTGCAGAATCATGACGGGCGGTTGGACGAGCCACGCGCGGACCAGGTTCGTCGCCGTCTCGATCCGCATGGGATTCGCCAGAACGCGCGCATGGGTCATTAATCGCAAGAAGCCTCCAATCGCCATCCACGATAATCCAATCGGCGTCTCTCCGTTCAGGCACCCTTCCCACCAAGTCAAAGCCTCCCGGTGTTGACTGGCCCGGTCGTTGTGAGCATAGATCAATAAATTGACGTCCGGAACGATCATGCCGTCCCCTGATTTCCGGCTGAAGTTTTGCGGAGAAATTCTGAGGCTTCGAGTTCGTCTGCCAATTGATTCAGTTTGGCCGGATCGATGCCAGGAAGAAAATCCGACGAGTGGGGTTTTACTCGATAGGGCGGGACGCTCGGGGACGGGCTTAAGCCCATTCCTTTGCGCAAAGCCTCGTTGACCAATTGCTTGAAAGAACTCCGTCCGGAAGCCGCTTGAATCCGTAAGCGCTCGGCAATGTCCGCATCCAATGTCAAGGTGGTCCTCATATTTGAATCATCGCATCGCTAGAGCGTGATGTCAAAGCATCACGGTTTTTTAACCAAGTAAACCGCAGCAACCTCAAAGGGAAAATGGGAAGAGGTCAGGAGGGCTAGCCACTTGCCGCGGATACCGCACCGCGGAAACGACCGGGCTTTCGACAGGCACAGGGGGACACAAGAGGGAGGAAAACGATGGGTTTTTTTGTGGCTAGCTCACCAGATCGAGCCAGTGGGGGTGCTGCCCGACGTGTTGTGCGATTTCTTCAAGGACGTCTCCGATTGGGGTGGCGGGTTGCCAGTTCCAGGATTCTTTGGCGAGTGCGGAGTCGAGCACCATCCAGGGGATGTCGAAGGGGCGGGACTCGGAGGTTTTGCTAGAAGGGGGACAAGACGACACAAGGTCTGGGGCGGGAGGAAAGGAAGGGTGGGGTCCGAAGCGGTCGGCGCACCATCGGCTCAGTTGGGCGAGGGACATGCGGCTGTTCGCCCCGCCGGAGACGTTGACGATGGCCGGGGTTGTCTGATTTGCCACTTCCCGCGGATTCCGCCCCGCGGAAACGACCGGGCTTTCAACCGGCACCAGGGAGCTCAGGGAGGAATCGATTTGCGCATCCGGGGCCCGGCTCTGATCTTTTGCGGATGGCGGCCCTTCGTTGATTCTATTTTGTGTTTCTTGTGCCTCCGGTGGCGGCCTTCCGGTCATTTGTTTTAGTAGAAGGGGGATGAGGTCCCGAGGATGCAGGCAGTCGCGGACCTGATGACCCTTTGCGCCGAAACCAATGTACTTGAGCGGACGCCGGGCGGCCCAGGAATGAATCCAATAGCTGAAAATGCCCTGGTCGGCTTTGCCAAATTGCCCGGCTCCGGCGAGCACACCGCAGCGGTTGATGCGCACGGGGAACTCAAAGGTTGATCCATACTCCAAAGCCAGAAGTTCGGAGCATTTTTTTGAGGTGCCGTAGAGTGAAACCGGGGGATCGGTGGGGAAGGATTCCGTCAGGCCGGCCGGGGTGATGGATGACGGTTGAGAGTTGAGGGCAAAAACCGGGTGAAACGCGTCGTCGCGGACTTCGACGGGGAGATCGGCCAGCGGCTTGATGGAATAAACCCGGCTGGTGCTTAAAAGAAGAAATCCGGCCCCGTGGCGGCGGCAATATTCGAGAAGGTGGATGGTGCCGCCGAGGTTGTGATCGAGCAGTTCCTTGGCGCTGGTCTTGCCGTCCACCCCGGCCAGCACGCTGGGATTGGCGGCGCAGTCGACGACCCAGTCCGCTCGAGGGAGGCTGGCGATATCGTCCTCGTTGCGGATGTCGCCGAGGCGGATGTCGATCCCGAGGGCACGCAGCGGCTCGAGATTGGTTTCACTGCCGCGGCGGCAGAGGTTGTCGAGGCCGATGATCTGGAGGCCGGAGACATGTTCCAGCAAGCCGCGGGCGATAACACTGCCGGCGAAGCCGCAGATACCGGTGAGGAGAATTTTCATGGGGAGGCGGGGGAACAAGCTGACATGCTGAAAAGCTGAAATTGAAGTCGGAATTGGGGTCATACCATCTCT
This sequence comes from Chthoniobacter flavus, assembly GCA_945860745.1. GTDB lineage: Bacteria > Verrucomicrobiota > Verrucomicrobiia > Chthoniobacterales > Terrimicrobiaceae > CAMASH01. Next base: position 11,451 of record CAMASH010000038.1, read on the forward strand.
TTGATTTGTTTGGATCATTGGCTGGAAGCCAATGCCACGTGGCATCGGCATCCTGCCGATGTTCTGAGTCCATTTATTTGGCAGAGATGGTATCAGTCATTTATTGGAATTGGGGTCCGCCCTGAATGGCGCTAACTTCAGGGCGTTTTGGGATGCAGCCCTTGCAGGGCAGATCGTTGTTTTTCCTCGAGATCCCTGGGTAGCTCCGCAACCCAGGGCTAGGGGATTGAGCCCCGTTGGGGCTTAAGTTAGTGCCATTCGGGTCAGATGAAGTCCCGTAAATTCTCCCATGGTTTTCCGTCGTGAGTGGGCAGGAGGGGAAGAGGCGGAGGCGGGGGAAAAAGCTGAAACCTGAAAAGCTGAAATTGAAGTCGGAGGAGGGATCTTTGACCACGTTCTCACGAACGCGGCTACGGGGCGGCCAGCGTGAGCCGGTGGGCAGGGGGGCGAAGGAAAGACCGGTCAGGTTTTCAAAGGGGAGGTGTATTTATGCGGGGTTCGTCAGCAAGGGATGGAAACCGGCGGTCGTAAAATGCGTGTCGTTTGTCGCCGCTTCGGTGAGGTCCAGTCGCTTCATCAGGGCGAAGCTGGTGCAGTCCGTGAAGGAAAAGTCCTGGTCCTGAAATTTCATGAGCCACTCCCAAGCCTGCCAAAATGTTTCCTGGCCAATCCATTCCAATCGGACGATTCGGGAGTTGCGGATGAGTTGCAAAATGTCCTGCCGCCGGTGGGCAATGTTTCGCGCGACGAAGAGGGTGCAGGCCTCGTCAATAATGTAGTCGGTCACAATTAATCTCACATCGGCCCGGTGCGGTAGAGAGAGCATGAGTTCATGATGGGGATCGCGGGCATTGATCCAGGCGAAGATCCCGCTGGTGTCGAGGAAGATCCGGCGTTCAGCCATAGATGGCGCGGTCCATTTCCGCATTGCTCATGACGGCCAGGTTTTCTGGTTGCGCGCCAAAAGAAAGGGCGGGATCCGGCTGGCCGGACGCTTTTTCGGCAACGGGCAGGAGTTTTGCGAGAGGCCGGTTCCGATAGGTGAGCATGAGTTCCTCGCCGCGTTCCAGGGCGGACTTGATCTTGGCGAAATCAAAACGCATTTCTTGAATAGATACCGTTACCATAATGGTAATGATATTTGCGGGGAGCGAGATGTCAATGCGGGAGGTGGGGAAGAAGGCCAAAAGGATGGGGGATGGAGCTTTGACCACGTTCTCACGAACGCGGCTACGGGGCGGCTGGCGTGAGCCGGTGGGCAGGGTCGAGGATGGAGGGTGTGGCTAAATCCGTTTTTTCCACGCTTCGACGATCTGCCGGATGGTTTCTTCCAGGGAGATGGTGATATCCCACTTGGGAAAATGCGCCCGCATTTTGCGGAGGTCGCTGTAGTAGCAGATGTGGTCGCCGATGCGGTTTTCGTCGAGGTAGGTGAAGGCCTGCGGCCGGCCGGAAATGCCCTCGGCAATCTGAAAGGCTTCAAGGATCGAGCAAGAGTTGGGTTTGCCGCCGCCGAGATTATAGACTTCGGCCACGCGGGGGGATTGGGCGAATTCCCACATGAAACGCGCGACATCTTCGGAGTGGATGTTGTCGCGGACTTGTTTGCCTTTGTACCCGAAGACCTTGTATTCGCGGCCTTCCAGGTTGCATTTCACCAGGTAGCTGAGGAAGCCGTGGAGTTCGACGCCGGAATGGTTGGGTCCGGTCAGGCAGCCGCCGCGCAGGCAGCAGGTGGGCATGTTGAAGTAGCGTCCGTATTCCTGCACCATGATGTCGGCCGCGACTTTGGACGCGCCGAAGAGAGAATGTTTGCTCTGGTCGATGGGAAAGTCCTCCGCGATGCCTTCCGCAAATCCGGGATCGGCATAGTCCCAGCGGGTTTCCAGTTCTTGCAGGGCAATGGTATTGGGGCGATCGCCATACACCTTGTTGGTGGACATGTGGATGAAGGGGGATTCCGGGCAGTGCCGACGGGCAGCTTCCAGCAGGTTGAGCGTGCCGGTGGCATTGGTATCGAAGTCATCAAAAGGAATCGCGGCGGCGCGGTCGTGCGAGGGTTGGGCGGCCGTGTGGATGATGACGTCCGGACGCACGGTCGAGACCACATCCAGAATTCCCGGGCGGTCCCGGATGTCGATTTCGTGGTGGGTGTAGTCCGGGATGGCTTCGGCGAGCCGGCTCTGGTTCCAACGGGTATCGCCTTGCGGGCCAAAAAATACCGCGCGTTGGTTGTTGTCCAGGCCGTGAATGCGGCAGCCCTGGCGGGAGAAAAAGAGGCTGACTTCCGAGCCGATGAGGCCGGAGGAGCCGGTGATGAGGATGGTTTTCATGAGGGAAAGGCTGAAGTCTGAAGGCTAAAAGCTAAAGGGCCAAACTTCGCAGAAAGGATCGGAGGGGGGACGGATAGAGAATTTTGAATTTGCTTCACGCAAAGGGTGGGAAGGATGAAAGGAAGTTTTGGAGTAGTTGGCCGCGGCCAAAGGAGCGCGGACCTTCGGTCTGCGTTTCGTTCTTCGTTTCCAAGTTGGTTTTTATGGAAAAACGTTCCTGTTTTTCACTCCGTTTTCGCGTCTTTTCGGGCTTTTCGCGGGCAGACTCTTCGGCCCCAATCGGTCGGTTTACTGTCGGTGGTCACGCTTTCGACTTGGCTAGCAGGTTGTATTTGAGGATGCAGCGGATGGCGCTGAAGCCGTCTTTCCAGCCGATCTTTTTGCCTTCGGCGTAGGTGCGGCCGTGGTAGGAGATGGCGACCTCGTAGATGCGGACGCCGAGGCGGGCGACTTTGGCGGTGATTTCGGGCTCGAAGCCGAAGCGGGATTCCTCGATTTCGATGGACTGGATGATCTCGCGGCGGAAGGCTTTGTAGCAGGTCTCCATGTCGGTGAGGTTGAGGTTGGTAAAGACGTTCGAGAGCAAAGTCAGGAAGGTGTTCCCGACGGCATGCCAGAAGTAGAGGACGCGGTGTTCCTCGGAGCCGATGAAGCGCGAGCCGAAAACGATATCAGCGTGATTGGCGAGGATGGGACGGATGAGGCGGGGATATTCCGTGGGATCATATTCCAGATCGGCGTCCTGAATGATGACAATGGGCGCGGTGGCGTGGGAGATGCCGGTGCGGAGAGCCGCGCCCTTGCCCAGGTTGACCGGGTGATGGAAGGCGCGGATGCGCGGATCGGCCGCGGCCAAAGCGTCGAGGACTCTGCCCGAGCCGTCGCTGGAACAATCGTTCACACAAATCAGTTCCGCCACGCAGGACTGGGCGAGAACCATGGCGATGACCTCACCGACCGTGGCGGCTTCGTTGAACACAGGCATGACGACTGAAAGACAGGGAGGCATTGGTGGAAAAAGCTGAAAAAGGGAAATTTTAGTGTTTCTGTACTTTCTTCATGGGAGGTTGCGGGACCTTGAAACAATCGTGGTGAAAACCGCCAGGATCTCCGAGGTCTCTTGGAGTAGGGGAGCAGTTTTCTCATCGCTGATGTTGCAATCTTCGGTAAGAAGCTCGAGCCCGAGTTGCGATTCGTCCGCTTCTTGCAAAAGGCCATCGAGTTTTGAACAAAACCCCGCCGGGGAGCGAGCTCTGGAGGCCTCGCGGGAATGGGCCGCCACGGAGGTTCCGGATCGCAGCAGTTGCAGACCCAATACCTCAACCGCCTTTTCTCCTTTTGGCAATCTGGCATAAAACCGGATCACCTTGGACGCATAGCTTTTGCAGCGCAGTCGAAGTTCTTCTGTGAGACGCATGGGTGGAAAAAGTTGAAAAGCTGAAAGGCTGAAAAAGGGAAATTTTAGCGTTTCAGCTTTTTCCTCTAAGTTTTTCAAACTCCGTCAGCGCCATGCCGACGACCTGGTCCATGTTGTAATAGCGATAGGTGGCAAGGCGTCCGACGAAGCTGACCTTTTCCTCGCGTTCGGCCAGGGCGGCGTACTGGTCGTAGATGGCTTTGGCGTCGGGGGCGGGAATGGGATAATACGGTTCCTTGCCGGGACCAAAGTCCTCCGGATACTCGCGCACGATGGTGGTGACGGGCAGTTTCTGGCCGGTGGCGTGCTTGATCTCGACGATGCGGGTGAAATCGTGGTCGTTCGGATAATTCACCTGCATGGCGGGCTGGAAAAATTCCTGCTGGAGGGTTTCGGGTTCGAAGCGCAGCGACCGATAGGGCAACGGGCCGAAACGGAAATCATAATACTCATCAATCATGCCGGTGAAGATGAGGTGGCCGTAGGAAAGGGGAATTGCGGATTGCGGATTGCGGATTGCAGAATCGGGAGAGGAATTGCGGGAATCCCCCGGAACGAGCTGCCCGGTGGCCGCGTCGAAGGCGGTGTTGAGCCGCAGGTGGATGTTGGGATGGTCGAGGATGCGTTCGAACATGGCGGTGTAGCCGTCCTTGGGCAGGGCCTGGAATTTTTCCGCGAGGTAGCGGTTGTCGCGGTTGGTGCGGATGGGGATGCGTCCGCAGACGGAGGCGTCCAGATCCTTCGGGTCGCGCTTCCACTGCTTGCGGGTGTAGTTTTTGAAAAACATCTCGTAGAGTTTCCATCCGACCTGCGAGATGATGACTTCCTCGGAGTTGGCGGGTTTTTCAATCGGGATGCGCCACTCCGCCAGGGTGGCTTCCATTTCCTCCGTGGTGGAGGGCCGCCCGATGAGCTGCTCGAAGGTGTTGAGATTGATGGGAAACTGCCAGTCGCGGCCGTCCACCCGGCAGAGGATTTGGTACTCCACCGGATGCCAACCGGTGAACTGGCTGAGGTACTCGACGATGCGCTCGGAATTGGAGCGGAAATAGTGCGGGCCGTATTGATGGATGAGGACCCCGGCCTCGTCGTAGCGGTCGTGGGCGTTGCCCGCAATGTGATCGCGGCGGTCGATGATCAGACAGGTCTTGCCGCATTGGGAGGCCAGGCGTTCGGCCAGAACGGCACCGGCGAAGCCTGCTCCGACAATGAGGAAATCGACGTGCCCGGGATACTGTGAGTTGGTATTCATTTGAGCAGGGAGTTCGCAGCGGGGGAGGGTTCTCCCGCCTCCACATTCCCGGCTTCGATCAGGGCAAGCTGCCGCCCCTGGTCATTCTTTGAGGAGGAGACCATTCAGCAATTTTCCGATGGGTGGTGGTCCGCACGGGGCGGAGGGCTTTACTCTCCTTGGAGGAGCTTTTGGGCCAGGGGCAGAAACGTTCCGGCGCGTTTGTGCCATTTGGTGATTCGTTGCAGGCGCAGCCGGGCCCCGGGTTGGGATTCGCGCGGGAGGTCGGGAACGAGGTCGTGCAGGCGTTTTAATCGTTCAGCCCCGCCCGAGAGCCCGGGCACAAGCCGCTTGCTGAGGAAACCGGAGAGGAGGGGCTTGAGTTCCAGCCGGGCGGCATAGAGGTGGCTGCGACCGCCGTTTTCCTTCTCGCGCAGAACCGCGCCGAGGTCCTCCAATTGGCGCAAGCCCTGGCTGGCCGAACCTTTGCTAATACCCAGCCGGCGGATGATCTCCTCCATCGAGAGGGGGTGCTCCGAAGCGAAAAGGACTCCGTAAATCTCGCCGAGCGAACGGGGATTGCCGAAAAGTTCCGCCAGATTGGAGAAGACGACCACCAGCTCCCTCTGCAGGGTCGCTTGGGCGGCGTTGGGCGGGATGGCGACGTTATTGGCCCCGGACATGGGACGAGCATAGGCAAGACCGATGGCAGTTCAATTCAAAATGAACTAAAGTTTTCATCGGGTCGGATTGTCTCGTGGCTTGTCGGAAGGGGGTTGAACCCACTATGGATCGCTCTTCCTTTGAAGCAGCGCCTTCACGGATGACAATCCCATGCGATATCTCATAGCCATTCTCTGCGCCCTGGCTGTGACGTCGGCACAGGCCTTGTATGGCGGGGCCATGAGGCCGGTGTTCGCGTTGCCGGCGTTTGCCACGGTCGGGGTGGCCGGGGTGCTGGGCCTGTCCGGTCTTTTCCGGAAGAACGGTTCCGCGCCCGGTTTTTCGTGTCTGACGACGGTGCTGGCCCTGGCGGGCTGGCTGCTCTGGTGTGAATGGACGGCCTTGGACGCCAGTCTGGCCGCGGGATATCTGCGGCTGACCATGGCCTGCCTGGTCATGTATTTCCTATTCGCTTGCGTCATCACCAATCCGCTTCACCGGCTGGCCTTTGTGTCGGGTTTGCTTGTCTTGGCGATGGGGCAAACGGCGGTGGGAATCTGGCAGACCGGCCATGCCCACACCGGATTTCCCCTGCCTTGGTTCTCCGAGCAACTGCGCCTTTGGTACGCACTGCGCTTCGGAAATCTGGCCCATGGATTTTACCTCAATCATAATCACCTGGCCTGGTTTCTTAACGCCGTCTGGCTTTCGGCTCTCGCCCTGACCTGCTGGGGCAGATGGGGGGTCACGGCGAAAGTGCTCTGTTTGTACGCAGGATTGATGAGTTTGGCGGGATCGATTCTCACTGGTAGCCGGGGTGGGTTTCTCAGTTTAGCTGCCGGGCTGGGTCTTTTTTGCCTGCTGAGCGCGATGGCCTTGGCCATTGGCGCCAGAAACAAACGCCTCGGCGCTCTGCTGGCGCTGCTGGCTGGATTCGGCATGCTGGCAGGAACGGGCTGGTATATTTATGAAAGCAGCCACGTGGTGCAGGAGCGATACAACCTGTTGCTGGAGGATTCCTACAGGTCCTCCATCATTGCGGTGGTCGCCCGGCAATTCCAACTGGAGCCTCTCCAGGGGACAGGGGCGGGAACATTTTTGTACTTTGGACGGCAGTTTCGCGACGCCTCCAACCCGTTCGACGATGTTTATGCCCACAACGACTGGGCGCAAGTGACCGCGGATTTTGGGTTTCCCGCGCTGGCCCTGCTCCTGGTGATCGTGCTCCTGCATTTCGCCAACGGGCTGAAGAGTTTGTCGGAGGTTTTGCGCCAGAGAATGACTGCCTCCAGCCGCCCGCAGAGTCATGCCGCCGCTCTGATGATGGCTGCGCTCTCGTGCCTGGCGATCTTCGTGACCCATTCGTTTTTCGACTTTAACATGCAGATTCCCGCCAATGCCCTGGTGGCCGCTGCCTTCCTGGGAATGCTGGCAAACTCGGGAGTCGAAGCTGCCGGGTCCCGCCGGAGTCCCGCCGGACGGGGCAATCGGATCGCGGGCAGTTTGGCGGCGGCAGCTTCCGGCGCAGGGTTGTTGTTCCTCGTTTGGCGGGCGGCGGGTCCAGAATTTTACGGGTTGAAGGCGGAAAACGCGCTTCTCATTGGCGACTGGGAAAAAGGTTCCGAGATGGCAAAAGCCGGTTTGGTTGCCGGGCAGGCCCATCCCGGGCTCCATGCCGCCTTGGGGGAATCGTATATGCTGCAAAGCCTGGCCTTGGGAACGGCCTCGGCCCGATGGATGAATTATCAAGCGGCCGCGCGGGAATTTTCCGAAGCCGTCCGGCTCGCTCCCATGGTTTCAGCCTACCGCTTGCAACTGGCCAGGGCTTTAATGGAGGCCGGGCGCCCGGGTCGGGCGGAAGAGGAAACTTTGGAGGCCATCCGGCTCGGCCCCGCGCAGCTTGACGGCTACGAACTCTACGGCCAGATCCTCGAGCGAGCGATGAGATGGACCGAAGCGGCTCGCGCTTACCATATTTCGGGGATGCGGGGCAACCCCCGCTGGGGTAAGCAATTCGAAAATGTCGAGAGGAAAAGACGCGCCGCAGAAACCCCTCAAGGATGACAATGTTTTTCAACGAAATTATTGCCATCCGTAGTGTTTGCGCTAAAACGCTGGAATGATGCCAATGATCCGTTGCCAGTGGATTTCCGCCCTTGCCCTTGGAACGGCTGCTTTGATGTGGATACAACCGGCTGCTCTCGCGCAGGTGTCCTTCGGCGCGGCCCCGGCCTCCTCGGACTTCGGGGGCGGGGGTGCGGCGGAGGGATCCGAGGGATCCGAGGGATCCGAGGGATCCGAGGGATCCGAGGGGTCGGGGGGGGACCTGGGCATTTTTTCCCAGAAGCCGTTTAAAATGAGTCTGTCCTTTCGCCAGGGCTACGACAGCAACCCGAATACAGTCTCTTCCGGGGCGGAGGGCAGCATGTATTCCAATGTCGGTGGCGGAGTGAGCTATGCTTTCGGCAGCCCACGCCTGCAATTGGGTGCAAGCCTCAGCGGTGGCGCGACGTACTACTACAACCGGGGAGATGATCCGGTGGACTTCAACGGGAATTTCTCGCTGAGCGCCAACTACCGGGCGACTCCCCGGCTGAACCTCAGCCTCAGCACCGCCACTTCCTACCTCTCGCAGCCTGACATCGGACTCGTTGGAGGAACGAATCAGCAGGATGGCGATTATATCGTTTCCAACACCACGATCTCTGCCGCCTATCAATGGACGGAAATCATCTCCACCATCACCAGCTACAATTTCAGTGCCAACTACTATTTGGAGAGCGATCTCAACGATAATCTGGGCAACATCAGCCAGACATTGGCCCAGTCAGTCCTCTGGTTGTGGAAGCCGAAAACGACGCTGGTGGCGGAATACCGGGCCAATGCCATCAACTATTACAGCGCGGACTTGAACCAGTTCGGCAACTATTTCCTCGTCGGTTTCGACCAGATCTTCAACCCCCGCTTTTTCTGGAACGCACGCGCCGGCGCTCAGCTCAATCTCAACAACAATCCGGTCGATGGGAGTTCCACCTACATCGGTCCCTTCATGGAAAGCTCCCTGCGCTACCAGTTTCGTCCGGCTTCCGCGCTCTCCTGGACCATGCGCTACGGCACCGAACAATCCGGGATTTTTGACGTCTCCCAGCGGCAGACGTTCCGCACCGGGCTTTCCCTCACCCATGCGATCACCCCGCGCCTTTCCAGTGTCTTCTCCCTCAATTACCTGTGCAACTATTACAGCCAGGATCAGGTCATCGACAGCTTCGTCGAGAATATCGTCGATTTCAATGTGGGCGTGAATTACCAGCTCAACAGGTTCGTCGGGCTTGAGGCCGGCTACCAGTTCACCGTCGATATCGCTCCCGAGGATACCGATCGCGATTACACCCGCAGCATCGTCTTTGTCGGGGCAAACTTTTCCTTCTAAAGGTTCTCAGCCGGCCGTTGGCCTGCTAGCACGATTCCTCAGGTTGACTCCGCGTAAACTCCCCGTATCCTAGATTTGTCAAATTATGAACACTGACGGCGAGCTGCAACTGCATTTCCTGGATTATTGGCGCGTCATTCGTGTGCGAATGCCGCTGATTATTCTGGTTTTCCTGCTGGTCGTGATCACGGCATCGGTCGTCACCTACTTCATGCCCAAGCAGTATCTTTCCACGGTGACGATGCAAATCCGCCAGAACGATAAATACATTCAAGTCTTCTCGCAGGGAATGGGCCAGAGTTTCGATCCGCGATTCATCACGACGCAGTTCGAAATTATGCAGCGGAAGGAGATGCTCTATCCGGTCATTGACGCGCTCAACTTGACGCAAAAATGGGGCCTGTCTTCCAAGGAAGTGGCCTACTATCGCCTGCGAAAATCGTTGAGTATGCAGGAAATCCGCAACACGGAACTCATCCAGATCGGAGTTTACAGCGGAGACAGCAAAGAGGCGGCTGAAATTGCCAATACGATAGCCGAAGAATATCAACGCAAAAGACTTTCCGAGCAGAAACAATGGGTGGATCGCTCCTTGGCGCAGCTTCAGGCCGAGGTCTCGAAGCAGGAGAATAAAGTTGAGGAACTCAAGGCCGGCGTCATGAAAATGCGGATCGAAGGCGGGATCAACGATATGAACCCGGATGGCATGGAGGAAACGTCTCAAGTGGAGGGGGAGATCCTCAGGACGGTGGAACAGCAGGTCAGCACCGAACGCCTCAGGGTGGCCTCTCTTCGCGCCAAGTATGACCTTGTTTCGAACATGACCGACGACCAGATCATGAGATCTCTCGTCACGCTGGAAATCCAAGACCCCACCATCCAGCAGGTCCTTCCCCAGTATCAGGAGGCGACCTCGGAAGAGGCCCGCATGCTCAATTCCGGCTTGGGACCGAACCATCCGACGGTGAAGTCCCTGCGGGCCAAAACGGGCGTGATGGGCAAGCAATTGCAGGACCAAATTATCGTGTTGCGCAAAACCCTCGCCTCAAATTTAAAAATTGCGGAGGAATCACTGAAAAGCCTTGAAGGAAGTCTGGTGAGCTCACGAAATACACAGCAGGAGGCGAAAACCAAGTCTTCGCCCTACTACCAGGCCAAGAACAGCTTTATTCAGGCGAAGAGGCTGCTGGAAGCGGCTCAAATGAAGCTGTCCACTGAGGCAATGGAGCGCACCATGCCGCAAAACCCTGCCATGATCTGGGAGAAAGCGGAACCGTCGGGGGCTCCTGCGCGTCCCAGGGTTTGGTTGAATGTTATGCTTGGCGTCGTCGTCGGAATAGTTTTCGGCGTGGGTCTGGCCTTCTTTATCGAATACCTCGATACGAGCGTCAAAACAATGGAGGATGTGGAAAGCTTCCTTCAGGTGCCCGTGCTTGCCGTTGTCCCCAAGAACATCTCGATGTTGCTCAATGAGCCTCCTGATAATCCCGATGCCGAGGCCTACCGCATCATGAGGACGAACATGGAGTTCAACCGGAAGAATCCCGAGGCCAACACGATCACAGTTGTCAGCGGCGGAACGGGCGAGGGAAAATCAACCACCCTTGCGAATATTGCCTTCACCTTCGCCCGGGGCGGCTACAGCACCTTGATCGTGGATGCCGATTTACGGCGTCCTTCCCAGCACCGCATTTTCGGACTCGGCAATGAAACGGGATTGACCGACTACCTGACCACTGACATCGAATTGGAGGAAGTGGTCATTCAAACCAAGGTGGACAACCTCTACCTTTTGACCAGCGGCAAACTCCCTTCCGATGCGGTGGGCATTCTCAATTCCCAGCGTATGGTGGAGTTTATTGAGGAAGTGAAGAGCCGTTTCGACATCATTTTCTTTGATTCCCCTCCCATTCTCGGGGTGAGTGACGCGTCGGTTCTCGCCAGCGCGGTGGATCTGACCATCATCGTGGTTCAGCACCGCCGCTTCCCCCGCGCCATGCTTCAGCGGGTCAAGCAGGCCGTGCTCAATGTGGGCGGCAACATCCTTGGCGTAGTCCTCAACAATGTCGATGTGCGGCACGATCAGCATTACGAGTACTACACCAGCTATTACAATTACTACTATCAGAAGCCTTCGCGTGAGCAGTCGCGGAAAAGTCCCAAGCAAGCCGTTCCGGTCACTTCGGAGAAAACTCAAAACGACAGTGATTCCTACTGATGAAATTCCCCCTTCCTTTTCTGGCCGCGTTGCTTTTCCAAGTCGCTGTTGTCTATGCACAGGATGCGGTTCTGCGGAGTGGAGACACCATTGAGATCCGCCTGGGGGGAGTTCCCCCCGAAGAAATTCAGCAAGTTTCAGGTCAATACCAAGTGGATGGACAGGGATTCGTCAACATGCCGCACATCGGAAAAATCAAGGCGGCTGATGTCACGCAGGCAAACTTGCAAAACGCGATCGAAAGCGCTTATCGGGGTCAGCAAATCTACTCGAATCCCACGATTACCCTCAGTGTCCCCACCACGGCCCGGTTTGTTAATGTGGGCGGGGACGTCAAGTCACCCCGACGCGTGGAATTCACGCCGGATCTCACCGTTCTGTCTGCCATAACCGCCTGCGGCGGATTTACGGAATACGCGGATCAAAAGAAAATCAAGCTCCTGCGTGATGGCAAAGTGACCGTGGTGAACGTGCCGGAGATCCGCAAGAACCCGAGCAAGGACATCCGCCTCAAACCGGGGGACTCCCTCGAGGTTCCCCAGAGTTTCTGGTGAGTCACCCGATCCGTCACGCCGCCGAAATCAACGCGCGGTTTTTATAGAGGTAGGCGAGACCGGAATAGACTGTCAGGAGGACGGTGATCCCGACCAACCAGCGGCCGGCACTCCAGGCGGCTTCCAGACTGGTGTGGCCACCGGTCCATTCGCGCAAGGCGAGGAGAAGGAGGAAGTAGATGATGGTGGTCATCTGCCAGGCAGTTTTGTGTTTTCCCAGTTTCTCGGCGGGCAGGATAATGTTTTTCGAACTGGCCAGCAGGCGAAGTCCGGTGATGAGAAACTCGCGACTGATGATGATGATGACGGCCCAGGCCGGAAGCGCGCCAAAGGGAATCAGGCAGATGAACGCGGACGCGGTCAGAACCTTGTCGGCCAGGGGATCCATCAATTTCCCGAAGTCGGTGATCAGGTTCCACTTTCTCGCGATGACACCATCCAGGTAGTCGGTCAGGGTGGCAGCCAGAAACAAGAGAAGCGCCACGGTTTGATGGAACGGATACACGAGGGAAAGGCTGGCCACAAAAAAAACCGTCACGCCCAGACGGGCCAGAGTGAGTGTGTTGGGGAGGTTCATGGCGAAAGATGTCGATTGCTAAATCTCGGGGCGGGCGGCTATTTTGCCCAACGCATCCTTACACACAATACTTCATGAGCCAAAGCGACATCGGATTAATCGGCCTCGCCGTCATGGGCGAGAACCTCGTTCTCAATATGGAAAGCCGGGGTTTCCGGGTCAGCGTTTTCAACCGCACCACGGCCGTGACAGAAAAATTCGCCGCCAATCGCGCAAAAGGAAAGAACATCGTTCCGACCAAAACGCTGGAAGAATTTGTCCAATCGCTGGCCCGTCCACGCAAGGCGCAGATCATGGTGAAAGCCGGTGCGCCGGTGGACGCAGTCATTGATCAACTCGTCCCCCTGCTCGAAGCGGGGGACATCATCATCGACGGAGGCAATTCGCTGTGGACCGACACCCAGCGCCGGGAGAAGGCGCTCAAGGAAAAGGGCATTCATTTTTTTGGAATCGGAGTGAGCGGCGGCGAGGAGGGGGCGCTCAAGGGACCGAGCATCATGCCCGGAGGCTCGAAGGAAGGTTGGGAGGCGCTTGCACCCATCTACACCAAGATTGCTGCCGTGGCCGACGGGGAGCCGTGTTGCCGGCACATGGGGCCTGATGGCGCGGGACACTACGTCAAAATGGTGCACAACGGCATTGAATACGGCGACATGCAGCTCATCTGCGAGGCCTATGCAATTCTTAAAGCGACCATCGATCCGTCCGCGGAAGAGTTTCACCGCATTTTTGATGATTGGAACAAGGGGGATCTCGATTCCTTTCTCATCGAAATTACGACAAAGATTTTCGACAAAACCGATCCGGAAACCGGCCGCCCCCTCGTGGATGTCATTCTCGACAAGGCCGGTCAGAAGGGCACGGGAAAATGGACGGTCGGGCACGCGGTCGAACTGGGCGTGCCGCTCAGTGTCATCGGCAGCGCAGTCGAGGCCCGCATCCTGTCTTCGCTCAAGGATGAGCGCGTGGCGGCCAGCAAGGAACTGCCGGGCCCCTCGCCCAAGGCCTTCGCCGGGGAACGCGCGGTTCTCATTTCTGCAGTTCGCGACGCCCTCTACGCATCGAAGATCATCAGCTACGCCCAGGGATTCGGGCAGCTCGGTGTCGCGGGGCAGCTCTACGGCTGGCCACTGAATTTCGGCGACATCTCGTCCATCTGGCGGGGCGGCTGCATCATCCGGGCCCGCTTCCTGAACCGGATCACCGAGGCCTATCGCAAAACCCCCGCTCTCAAGAACCTTATTCTCGACCCCTATTTCCGTGATATCATCGGGAAGACCCAGGCGAACTGGCGCACCGCGATTCAAACCGCCATCGAATACGGGGTCGCGGTTCCCGCCTTCAGCGCGGCCCTGGCCTACTACGACAGCTATCGGAACGAACGCCTGCCGGCCAACCTGCTTCAGGCCCAGCGGGACTACTTCGGGGCTCACACCTACGAGCGTATCGACAAACCCGCGGGGGAATTTTTCCACACCGAGTGGTTCGCTTAAAAAAACTTCCCCCGGCCAGAACCCCAAAATCCCGCCTGCGAAAACAATGAATACCCGCCAACGCCCATTCCATCAGGCTTCGCGGGCGCGTGCCCCGCGGACCGTCTGTCAAGCGAATGCCGGCCAAAAAGTTTTTCGATTTTTTTCTAGAAAGTCGTTGACGAAGTGCGCGGATTCGATATTCTGACAATCCCACACGACATAATACCTCGAGTGGGAAAAAGTTCTCGCAGGCACAACCTCGCTGGTTGCGCTGGCGACAAAAGCCGATTCATCGGCTCCGTCGTCGGCAGATTCAGCGACAAGCCTGCCGAGCATTGCTCTTTGACAGCCTGGTTCTGGTTTGCCGGTATGGCAAAATTCAGAATGTTTTTAACAGCAAATAACACACATTCAGCAAATGCTGGATAGTGCGTTCTTTCGTCGGTTTTGATTTTAAATTTGACGGCCTATCCTGGCTCCCTGTCTCACAGGGGGTCATAGATATGAATGCCTGAACTTTCCCACCTTAGCAGTGGGAGAAACTTTCCACGGAGAGTTTGATTCTGGCTCAGAACGAACGCTGGCGGCGTGGATAAGACATGCAAGTCGAACGGGACTTGATTTGTAGTAATACAGATCAAGTCTAGTGGCGAACGGGTGCGTAACACGTGAGTAATCTGCCGGGAAGTGGGGGATAGCTCGCCGAAAGGCGAATTAATACCGCATATGGCCATTCTTCGATTGGAGAAAAAGCCAAAGCCGCAAGGCGCTTCCTGATGAACTCGCGGCCTATCAGCTAGATGGCGGGGTAACGGCCCACCATGGCTATGACGGGTAGCTGGTCTGAGAGGACGACCAGCCACACTGGAACTGAGACACGGTCCAGACACCTACGGGTGGCAGCAGTCGAGAATTTTTCACAATGGGGGCAACCCTGATGGAGCGACGCCGCGTGGAGGACGAAGGCCTTCGGGTCGTAAACTCCTGTCATGCGGGAACAAGAAAGTGATAGTACCGCAAGAGGAAGGGACGGCTAACTCTGTGCCAGCAGCCGCGGTAATACAGAGGTCTCAAGCGTTGTTCGGATTCATTGGGCGTAAAGGGTGCGTAGGTGGCGATGCAAGTCTGGTGTGAAATCTCGGGGCTCAACCCCGAAATTGCACCGGATACTGCGTTGCTCGAGGATTGTAGAGGAGAGTGGAATTCACGGTGTAGCAGTGAAATGCGTAGATATCGTGAGGAAGACCAGTTGCGAAGGCGACTCTCTGGGCAATTCCTGACACTGAGGCACGAAGGCCAGGGGAGCAAACGGGATTAGATACCCCGGTAGTCCTGGCAGTAAACGATGCACGTTTGGTGTGGGCAGGTTCAGACCCTGTCCGTGCCGGAGCTAACGCGTTAAACGTGCCGCCTGGGAAGTACGGTCGCAAGATTAAAACTCAAAGAAATTGACGGGGGCCCGCACAAGCGGTGGAGTATGTGGCTTAATTCGATGCAACGCGAAGAACCTTACCTGGCCTTGACATGCATCTCTAAGTTGGTGAAAGCCAGCGAGTTGGTAGCAATATCATCAATTTGCACAGGTGCTGCATGGCTGTCGTCAGCTCGTGTCGTGAGATGTTGGGTTAAGTCCCGCAACGAGCGCAACCCCTGTGTCCAGTTGCCCGCAAGGGATCTCTGGACAGACTGCCCTGTGAAACGGGGAGGAAGGTGGGGATGACGTCAAGTCAGCATGGCCCTTACGGCCAGGGCTGCACACGTACTACAATGCCCAGTACAGAATGAACCGAATCCGCAAGGTGGAGGAAATCTCTAAAACTGGGCCCAGTTCGGATTGGAGTCTGCAACTCGACTCCATGAAGCCGGAATCGCTAGTAATGGCGCATCAGCACTTGGCGCCGTGAATACGTTCCCGGGCCTTGTACACACCGCCCGTCACATCATGGGAGTCGTTTGTAGCCGAAGTACGCGCGCTAACCCGCAAGGGAGGCAGTGTCCTACGCTATGAGCGGTAACTGGGATGAAGTCGTAACAAGGTAGCCGTAGGGGAACCTGCGGCTGGATCACCTCCTTTCTAAGGAGTAATGCCTGCCTCCCGGCCTCGTGCCGGGAAATGGCGAGTCTGATCCCGGATGCGCAAGCATCCAGGACATAAATCCTGTGGGCCGAAAGCTCCGCAGGTCAAAACGGAAGGAACGCACTATCCAGTGTTTGCTGAATCAATAGGACCCTCTGGCAACTGACCCCGAAGTAGCATCGGCCTCCAGCCGATGAACCCATACGATCATGGGCTGGAAGCCCATGCTACTTTTCTTCGGGGGTATAGCTCAGTTGGTAGAGCGCCAGCTTTGCAAGCTGGATGTCCGGGGTTCGAGTCCCCGTGCCTCCACCATTTTCTCATGGGCCTGTAGCTCAGTTGGTTAGAGCATGCGCTTGATAAGCGCAGGGTCACTGGTTCGAGCCCAGTCAGGCCCACCAGATTATTGATAGACTGTTAAAAACAATTTTTGAATTTTGTCGCTGGTTCACACCGAACAGGCTTCAAGCCGCCGCCGGTCCGTCCGTCGGCACGCTCTTTGACATCCGCATGCAAGGCAAATACAAATGCAACTTCAAAAATTGCTGAGTCTGCGCAAATGCCGCCCGACAATTGTTGGTCCGGCAAATGCACAGATAAATTTCAAATAACGAAGAAGAAAAGCTACTAAGAGCACATGATGGATGCCTTGGTACCAACAGGCGAAGAAGGACGTGATAAGCTGCGATAAGCCACGGTCAGCCGCAAATAGGCCCCGACCCGTGGATTTCCGAATGGGATAACCCGTTCCGGTTAATACCGGTTCATTCCCGAGTGAATACATAGCTCGGTGAAAGCAATACCCGCTGAAGTGAAACATCTCAGTAAGCGGAGGAAAAGAAATCGAAGAGATTCCGTAAGTAGCGGCGAGCGAAAGCGGAAGAGCCCAAACCGGGAGGCTTGCCTCCCGGGGTTGTAGGAGCCCGATGTGGCAGTGCAGAGGTTAGGTGAAGCGGATGGAAAGTCGCTCCATAGATGGTGAAAGGCCAGTAACCGAAAACCAAAGCACGCCTAGGGATTTCCTGAGTAATGCGTCACACGTGAAACGTCGCATGAATCCACGCCGACCACGGCGTAAGGCTAAATACTAGTTGGTAACCGATAGTGAACAAGTACCGCGAGGGAAAGGTGAAAAGAACCGCTGTGAGCGGAGTGAAATAGTCCCTGAAATCATGTGCTTACAAGGTGTCAGAGCCCGCAAGGGTGATGGCGTGCCTTTTGCTTAATGAGTCTGCGAGTTAATGTCAGTGCCAAGTCTAAGCCCTTCTGGGGCGCAGGCGAAGCGAAAGCGTGTCCGAAATGGGCGTTTAGGTGCTGGTGTTAGACCCGAAGCGGAGGTGATCTACCTATGGCCAGGTTGAGGTCCCAGTAACATGGGACGAAGGACCGAACCGATGAACGTTGAAAAGTTCCCGGATGAGCTGTAGGTAGGAGCGAAAGACTAATCAAACCCCGAGATAGCTGGTTCTCTCCGAAATCTATTGAGGTAGAGCCTCTTGTGCTGACCTGCGGAGGTAGAGCACTGGATGAACTAGAGCCCATACCAGGGTATCGAATTCAATCAAACTCCGAATACCGCAGGGTGAAACAAGGGAGGCAGTCCGTGTGGGATAAGCTGCACGGTCGAGAGGGAAACAACCCAGATCAGCAGCTAAGGTGCCTAAATAACGTTTAGTGGAAAGGATGTGGAGATACTTAGACAGTGAGGACGTTGGCTTAGAGGCAGCCATCGTTTAAACAGTGCGTAATAGCTGACTCATCGAGTGTTTTCGCGCCGAAAATGATTGGCGATAAGCGTTATACCGAAGCTCTGGATGTCCAATTTATTGGGCGTGGTAGGAGAGCGTTCCCAACGCCTTGAAGCAGTCTGGTAACGGATTGTGGAGTGTTGAGAAGTGAGAATGCAGACATGAGTAGCGATAAACCTGGTTTAATTCCAGGTCGCCGTAAACCCAAGGTTTCCTGGGGAAGGTTCGTCCTCCCAGGGTTAGCCGGATCCTAAGTCGAGGCCGATGGGCGTAGACGATGGAAAGCAGGTCAATATTCCTGCGCCGCCGAAATTTAATCTGAAGGGACGCTGGTGGGGAGAATAGCCGTCGACTGATAGTGGCGGTCCCGCAAGGGGACGTGGAGGCTTCGGCCGAAGCGGATTGTTTAAACCACCAGCCAAGAAAAGCTTCAGTGTATACTAAGGCGTCCGTACCGTAAACCGACACAGGTGGGTGGGCATAAGTGTGCCAAGGCGCGTGAGTGAAACCTCGTTAAGGAACTCGGCAATCTAGCCCCGTAACTTCGGAAGAAGGGGTGCCCAGCAATGGGTCGCAGTGAAATGGGTCAACCGACTGTTTAACAAAAACACAGCACTCTGCCAAGTCGTAAGACGACGTATAGGGTGTGACACGTGACCAATGCCGAAAGATTACGGTAAGGGGTTAGCCGCAAGGCGAAGCTCTGAGCCCAAGTCCCGGTGAATGTCGGCCGTAACTATAACGGTCCTAAGGTAGCGAAATTCCTTGTCGGGTAAGTTCCGACCTGCACGAATCGTGTAACGAGT
>CAMASH010000039.1 GCA_945860745.1 Chthoniobacter flavus
ACGTGCGCGAACGTGACGACATGGTGGGCATGGACGGCTCCATCATCATGAACCGCGCGGTCTGGAAGGCCAGCGGACACGAGGACACCTTCAGCGATCCGATGAGGGAATGTAAGCTGACCAACGAAAGAGTGCGCGCCGACCAGATCGAGCCCCAGGTTGGCCTGATTTACGAATTCTCGGGCGCGCGGTCTCCCGCAACCGGCTGGAAGGCCGCCAAACCATTCAAAGTTTTGCTCCGTCCGGGGGAGAATCCCGAAAGAGCGCGGAAACTCGCCCGCCAATTCTACGCAAAAGGCTCGCTGGACGGGGTGGTGGGTCAGGCGCAGGAATTAGAACTTTTGGAGGAAAAGATTTCCGCGACTGAAGGCGAGGGTTCGCGAGACTTTAATCCCGTCAACGGGAGCGAGCTTTCAGAACCCCGGAATTTCAATCTCATGTTTTCCAGTCACGCGGGAGCCATTGAGAGCGAGGAAAACAAGGTGTATCTGCGGCCGGAGACGGCCCAGGCCATCTTTGTCAACTTCAGAAACGTGCTGGATACCTCGCGGCAGAAGCTGCCCTTCGGCATCGCGCAAATCGGCAAGGCGTTTCGCAACGAGATCAATCCCCGCAATTACATCTTTCGGTCCCGCGAGTTCGAGCAGATGGAGATCGAGTATTTCTGCCGTGCGGAGGACGGGTTGAAGCTGACCGACTACTGGCTCGAGGAGCGGCTGAAATTTTACGAGGACATCGGCATCCCCCGGGCGAAAATCCACATCAAGGACATCCCGGACGGCGAGCGGGCGTTTTATTCGAAGAAGACCTACGACCTCGAATACGAATTCCCCTTCGGCGTGAGCGAACTTGAGGGCATCGCCTATCGCACCGACTACGACTTAACCGCGCACATCAAGGCCAGCGGCAAGCCACTGGAATACATCGACCAGGTGACGAATGAGAAATTCGTCCCCCATGTCGTTGAGCCCAGCGCGGGCGTGGACCGCACGACGCTGGCGCTGATCTGCGAGGCCTATGATGAGGAAACCGTCACCGATGAAAAAGGCAAATCCGAGGTGCGCACGGTGCTGCGTTTTCATCCCCGCATCGCCCCGCTAAAATGCGGGATCTTCCCCTTGCTCAAAAACAAGCCCGAACTGGTGGCCAAGGCGAAGGAAGTCGTCGCGCTCCTGCGCCCGCACATGATGGTGCAATACGACGAGGCCGGCGCCATCGGCCGCCGCTACCGACGCCAGGACGAGGCCGGCACGCCATTTTGCATCACGGTGGATTTCGACACCATCGGTGAAAACGGCCCGGAGAAAAAAGACACAGTCACCCTGCGTCATCGCGACAGCATGGAGCAGGAACGCATGGCCATTTCCGATCTCAAGAACTGGTTGCTGGATAAGATTTCCTGAGTCGGCGGGATTATTTCGGAATTCTTTGAATATCCGCCGGGCCGGTGCGTTTGAGTTGTAGTATGAAAACTAAATCACTCCTCCTCGCCGCCGCAGCCGCCTTCGCCATCCTGGCGACACCGGCCCAGGCCGGCGATCGGAGATATCGGAACTACGAGCGCGGTAACGACTGCGACCGTGGGGGAAACTACGGCTACTACCAGCAGCGGAACCAGGGCTACTACCAGCAGCGGGACTACTGCCCGCCCGTGCAGTATTACCGTCCCGCCTCTTACCGTCCGGCCCCCGTGTTTTACGGGACGCCGTTCTTCCAGATCAGCTTCGGCGGCGGCAACCGCGGCTGCCGCTGATTCTCTGCTCCAGGAAGGATTGAGGGTGGGGCGCCCTTCGCGCCTTCCTTCTGGGCTCGGGTGCAGGACAAAAATCTTCCAGGAAATCCCCGAAGGGGATCAATCCGACAGCCCAAGGTTGCGAAGAATGAGCTACCTTGGGTATCAACAGGAGAATAGAACCAACCCTGAATGGGTTGCATCGGGCGAGGAACACAACCCATTCAGGGTTGGTGTATGGTTTGCTATCTACCCAAGGTAGCTTTGCAACCTTGGGCTGTGGGATGCAGCCACGTTGTGGCACAGAAGCTTACAGGTTCCCAAAAAACGCCGATCTGGAGATCCCTCAGAAATTTGTCCCGCACCCTCGGCGACGGAGCAAAAGGGGTATTCCCGCCTGTTCAAAAGCGGGCTCTTTGCCCAAGCGGAATGGGCCGAATACCCAGGACTATGCATTTTTTGGGGGAGGCTCAAGGACCCGGAATTTCCGGTTGGGAGGATGTCTGATGGCGGCCGGTTTGCGAGCGGTGGTGTTTGCGGAGAGACCGAGGATGCCGGCGATCTGCCGGAACGTCCGCTTTTCCCATGTCTGCAAATGCCCGACGGCGCGCGGCTCCTCGGGGCGGGTCGCGGCGCACCACGTTCCCATGGGCGCGGGAGATGCCCCGCAACACAAATGCGCGCGGGGAAATCCCGGACGCCGGGCCAGACGGAGGAAGACGCTTTGCGCAAGATCCTGCGCCGCGTCCGGATCCCGGGGCAGTTGCCGCGCAAACGCCTAGCCTGCGGGAGCGAATGCGTCGTCAAGGCTCGAAGATCCCTCGAGGGAGGCCGGCAAACCAGACGCGATGGTCACGGGATGTGTCTATCGGGCCGGAAAATTTCACATTGCATTACGGCAGATCATAACGTATGCATATGCATATGAGGACCACCATTGATGTGCCTGATGATTTGCTCAAGCGGGCCCGGCTGTTGCTGGCTGAGAGAAAAATGACTTTTCGTGCCCTGGTGATTGATGCGGTTGAGCGAGCGCTTGAGTCTCCTGCGGTGCCTTTCAGGCTCCGGGATGCATCTGTCGGAGATGCCGGTGATCGCGGCGGCGTCTCCAGCAAGGCGATCAACCGCGCCATCGATGAGGCCCGGGATCCGTCTTTCCGAGGGTGATTGCGGCGGATACCAATCTGCTGGTGCATGCCCATCAGCGCGAAGCGTCCCTCCACTCAAGAGCGCGCGAAGCGATTCGGGGTCTCGCGGAGTCTCCGGTTCCCTGGGCGATCGGCCTGCACTGTTTTGTGGAATTTTACGGAGTCGTCACCCATCCCAAACTCTGGAAAAAACCCTCGACTCCGGAGCAAGCCCTCGATCAAATCGGGGCGTGGCGGGAGTCTCCCAGTTTGCGTATCCTGTGCGATTCGCCGGGAGTTCTGGACAAGTTGGCTGAGCTCGCGGTGAGTGGAAGCGTGCGCGGGGCATTGATCCATGATGCCCGGATCGCCGCCTCCTGCCTCGTGGGTGGAGTCGGGGAGCTCTGGACGGTGGACCGGGACTTCAGCCGGTTTCCCGCGATCAAAACCCGAAATCCGCTCGGATCATGAGGGGAAAAAGAGAAGCCGGGGGTCCGGGGGGAATGGCGCGAAGTGCCGCGGTGTGGAGCCGGCGTCCCGCCAGCTCTTCTCTCTCCCAGAAGGCCGCCGGGACGGCCGCCCCACGTCCCAAACCGCGCTGACCCGAATGGCGCGAAGTTCAGGGCGTTTTGGGATGCCGCCCTTGCAGGGCAGATCGTTGTTTTTCCTCGGGATCCCTGGGTAGCTCCGCAACCCAGGGCTAGGGGATTGAGCCCCGTTGGGGCTGAAGTTATACCATCTCTTTGATTTGTTTGGATCATTGGCTGGAAGCCAATGCCACGTGGCATCGGCATCCTGCCGATGTTCTGAGTCCATTTATTTGGCAGAGATGGTATTAGCGCCATTCCGCGCTGACCCCATTGCCCCCGGGATCTTCTTCCCTCCGGGGTTGATTTCCGGTTTTCCTTTGAGGATGAACTTCGGAGTTCGGGGTTAACCCGGGCCCTCTTCATTCCGTGGCGGCTGACCGACCGGCTGGCCCGGCGGCACAGGGCGTTTCCGCTCCTGCCATCGCTGGAGGACGACGTAGAACGACGGGACGAAGACGACGGCGAGGCAGGTGGAGGCGATCATGCCGCTGGCCACGGCGATGCCCAGGCATTTGCGGGAGGCGGCTCCCGCGCCGCTGGCCAGGATGAGCGGGACCACGCCGAGGATGAAGGTGAGCGAGGTCATGATGATGGGACGGAAGCGGGAGCGGGCGGCGGCCACGGCGGCGTCCGTAATGCTGTGGCCGGCGGCGTGGTATTCGCGGGCCATCTCGACGACGAGGATGGCATTTTTAGCGGAGAGGGCGATGAGCAGCACGAGGCCGATCTGGACGTAAATGTTGTTGGGCAGGCCGATGGCTTTCATGGCCAGCACGGTGCCGAGCAGGGCGAGGGGCACGGCCAGCAGAACGGCCAGCGGGGTGATCCAATTTTCATATTGTCCGGCCAGGACGAAATAAACGAGGACGAGCGAAAGAGCGAAGACGAGGATGGTGGCGGAGCCGGCCAGTTTTTCCTGATAGGACATGGCGGTCCATTGTGCGGTCATGCCCGCGGGGAGTTTCTTCGCGGCGATGTCCTGCATCAGGGTCATGGCTTCGCCGGAACTGAAGCCCCGGTTGGCCGCCCCGACGATGGCGGCGGAGGGATAGACATTGTAAAGCGAGATGATGGCGGGGCCCGGGGTGGGATCAATGGTCGCGAGCGAGCCGAGGGGCACCATGTTTCCGCTTTGGTTGCGCACGGTGTAAAGTTTGATGGCGTCCGCGTCGCCGCGGAAGGGTTCGTCGGCCTGGGCGAAGACGTCGAAATTGTGGCCGAATTTCACGAGCTGGTTGACGTAGGTGGAGCCCACGTAGGTCTCAAGGGCATCGAAAATATCGGCGGCTTTGACGCCGTAAGTTCGGGCTTGGGCGCGGTTGACGTCGAAGGAAAGCTGGGGAACGTCGGAGCGGAATGGGGTGAGGGCCATGCGGATGCCGGGATTCTGGCGGGCCTCGGCCGCGACGGCGTAGGCGGCGTCCTGGAGTTTTTTGTAATTGAAGGAGCCGTCGGTCAGGTTGACCTGCATCTGGAACCCGCCGGAAAGTCCCAGGCCGGTGATGGGCGGCGGGACCAGCACGAGGCTGTTGGCATCCGGCGCGGCGAGGGTGGCCTTGGACACGTTTTCATACATGGGCATGAGGCCTTCCTTTTTTCCGCGCTCGCTCCAGGGTTTCAGCATCACGTAGACGATGCCGGCATTGGCGAGGGCGGCATTGCTGTCAATCGGCGAGATGCCGCCGATCTCAATGGTGTGGGCGACGCCGGGGACTTTCTGCACCGCCTCCGCGATCTGGCCCATGGCCTCCTGGGTGCGGCCCAGCGAGGCCGCGTCGGGAAGCTGGACGACGACCATGAGGTAGCCCTGATCCTCGGTGGGAAGAAACGCGGTGGGCGTGCGGGCCAGGCCCCAGATTGCGGCGACGACGAGGACAAGGGCGGCGAGGGTCATCCCGCCGCTGTGGTGGACCATGCGGCCGATGAGGCGGGCGTAGGCGTTTTCCAGCGGTTGGTAGATGGCGTTGAAGGCGCGGAAGAAGGCGTTCTTTTTTTTGTTGGGATCGTGGGCCTTGAGCCAGAGGGCGCACTGGGTGGGCTTGAGGGTCATGGCATTGATGCCGCTGAGCAAAGCGGTGACGGCGATGACGAGGGCGAACTGGCGATACATCTGGCCGGTGATGCCGGGCAGGAAGGCGGCGGGAAGAAAGACGGAGATGAGCACGAGGGTCACGCCGACGATGGGGCCGAAAAGTTCGTCCATGGCGGCCATGGCGGCGTTCTTGGGAGACTTGCCGCTTTCGATGTGTTTCATCGCGCCTTCGACGACAACAATGGCGTCGTCCACCACGATGCCGATGGCCAGGACGATGGCGAAGAGAGTGAGCGTGTTGACGGTGAAACCGAGGGCGGCCATGCCGGCAAAGGCCCCGATAATCGTGACCGGCACGGTGGTGGCGGGCACAAGGGTGGCCCGCCAGTCTTGCAGGAAAATCATGATGACGAGGAGAACGAGAAACCCGGCCTCGAAGAGCGTCTTGTAAACTTCGTTAATGGATTCGCTGACGAAGATCGTCGTGTCGAAGGGAATCTCGTAAGTGAGGGTGGCAGGGAAGGATTTTGCGAGTTCCGCCATCTTCGCGCGGACGCGTTTGGCGGTGTCGAGCGAGTTCGAACCCGGGAGTTGGTAGATGGCGACGCCGCCGGCGGAATGTCCGTCGAATTTAAAGAACTGTCCGTATTGCTGGGAGCCGAGTTCCACCCGGGCGACATCGCGCAGGCGGGTGATTTTTCCGCCGTTTTGGGTATCGGTTTTGACCACGATTTCCTCGAACTCCCCGACGGTGTTCATCGGGCCGTTGACATTGACGGTGAGTTTGTAGGCCTGCTCGCCCGGGGCGGGCGGCCCGCCGATCTGACCGGCGGTGACCTCGGTGTTTTGGGACTGGATGGCGTAGATGATGTCGTTGGGCACCAGAGAGCGGGCCTGGAGTTGCTCGGGGTTCAGCCAGATGCGCATGCTGTACTGGCCGACGCCGAAGACGGTGACACCCCCCACGCCTTCGACGCGGGTGAGTTCGTTTTCAAGATTGATCGTGGCGTAGTTGTTGAGGAAGAGGGCGTCGAAGGCGCCGGTGGGCGAAGTGAGCGTGATGATCTGGAGGATGGCGGTGGATTTCGTTTGCGTGACCACGCCCTGCGTCTGGACGGTTTGGGGAAGCTGGGCCAGGGCCTGCGAGACGCGGTTTTGCACGAGGATCTGGGCCGCATTGGGGTCCGTGCCGATGTCGAAGGTGACGATGAGGGAGTAGTTTCCGCCGTTTGTGCTGGCGGACTGCATATAGATCATGCCTTCGACGCCGTTGACCGCCTGCTCGATGGGCAGGGCGACCTTTTCCACCATCGTGCGCGCACTGGCACCGGGGTAGGAGGCGGTGACCTGGATGGTGGGGGGCGTGATCGACGGGTATTGCGAGACCGGCAGCGTCGCGATGGCCACGCCGCCGAGAAGCATCATCACGAAGGCGATGACATTCGAGAGAACGGGACGCTCGATGAAAAATTTCGAGAGCATGCGGCCTAAGCCGGGTCGGGCGCGGCGGCCGGCGCGGGAGCCGGTTGCTTGCGTTCGTGGAGGCGTTGCAGAATGACGAAGAACGAGGGCACGAAGACGACGGCGAGACAGGTGGAGGCGAGCATGCCGCTGGCCACGGCGATGCCGAGCGATTGCCGCGATGCCGCGCCCGCGCCGGTGGCAAGAATAAGCGGCACGACGCCGAGGATAAAGGTGAAGGACGTCATGAGGATCGGGCGGAAACGCAGGCGGGCGGCCTCGACCGCAGCCTCAAGGATGGAGAGGCCCTCCGCCCGCCGCTGGCGCGCCATTTCCACGATGAGGATGGCGTTCTTGGCGGAGAGCGCGATGAGCAGGACCAGACCGATCTGGACGTAGAGGTTATTGGGCAACCCGGTGAGGCGGAGGGCGGCGACGGTGCCGAGGAGGGCGAGCGGGATGGCAAAGATCACCGCCAGCGGCAGAATCCAACTTTCGTATTGGCCCGCCAGCACGAAATACACCAGCACCATGGCCAGGGCGAAGACCAGCACGGTGGACGCGCCGGTGAGTTTTTCCTGATACGAGAGCGCGGTCCATTGGAACTTCATCCCCTGGGGGAGGATGCGCGCGGCGATTTTTTCCAAGGCGCCCAGCGCCTGTCCGGAACTGTAACCGGGCGCCGCCGAGCCGATGATCGCGGCGGTGGGATAAAGATTGTACAGGGAGATGACGGACGGGCCGTGGGCCGGGGTGATTGAAGCCAAGGAACCGAGGGGCACCATGTGGCCGCTGGCGTTGCGCACGGTGTATTGCTTGATGGCTTCGGGGTTCAGCCGGTAGGCCGTGTCGGCCTGCGCATAGACATCGAAGGTGCGGCCGAACTTCGTGATCTGATTCACGTACGTCGAACCCAGATAGGTTTCGAGGGCATTGAAGACATCGCCGATCTGGACCCCGTAGGTCTCCGCCTCGCGGCGGTTTAAGGTGAACTTCAGCTGCGGCACGTCGGCCCGGAAAGGCGTGAGCACGGACGTGATTGCTGGTTCGCGGGCGGCCTCGGCGACGATGGCCTCGGTGATGCTGTGCAAGCGCGCGTAGTCGAACGTGCCGTTGCTCAGTTCGACCTGCATCTGGAAGCCATCGGACAAGCCGAGGCCTTGGATCGGCGGGGGCAGCAGGACGAGGCAGTTCGCCTCCTGCACGGTGGCGGCGGCGCGGATCAGATTTCTGCTGATGTTCTGTAAGTTTTCGGCGTGGCTGCGCTCCTTGGACGGCTTCAATACGGCGTAAATCACCCCGGAATTGAAGAGCGAGGCGCTGGCGTCAATCGGCGAGGCGCCGCTGCCGCCAATGACGATGGTTTCCGCCACGCCGGGGACTTGGCCGACGACCGCGGCGAGGGCTTGCATGGCGGCCTGCGAGCGACCGAGGGCCGCGCCATCGGGAAGCTGGACCGCGATCAGGATGTAGCCCTGATCCTCGGTGGGCAAAAACCCCGTCGGAGTGCGGATGAGTCCGGCCAGCGAAAGGGCCATTAACACGGCGGCGATCAGCGTCATCAGACCGCTGTGATGGACCATGCGGTTAATCAGCCGGGCATACCATTTTTCCATCCGCTCATAGACGGCATTGAAGCCGCGGAAGAAGGCGTTCTTCTTTTTGTTGGGATCGTGCGCGCGCAGCCAGAGGGCGCATTGGGTGGGCTTGAGGGTCATGGCATTGATGCCGCTGAGCAAAGCGGTGACGGCAATGACGAGGGCAAACTGGCGATACATCTGCCCGATCATGCCCGGCAAAAACGCCGCCGGGAGGAAGACCGCCATGAGGACCAAAGTGACCGCGACGATGGGGCCGAAGAGTTCGTTCATGGCGGCGATGGCGGCATCCCGGGGGGATTTGCCGCGCTCGATGTGCTTCGACGCGCCTTCGACCACCACGATGGCGTCATCCACCACGATGCCGATGGAGAGCACGATGGCGAAGAGCGTGAGGGTGTTGATGGTGAAGCCCATGGCGGCCATGCCGGCGAAGGCGCCGATGATCGTGACCGGCACGGTGGTGGCGGGAACAAGCGTAGCCCGCCAATCCTGCAGGAAAACGATGATCACGAGCAGCACGAGAGCGCCCGCCTCGAAGAGCGTCTTGAAAACCTCCTGGACCGATTCCTTAACGAAGATCGTGTTGTCGAGCGGGATCGAATACGTCAGCCCTTGGGGGAAATTGCGGGACAGTTCCTGGAGTTTGGCCTTCACCTGCTTTGCGGTGTTGAGCGCGTTGGAACCGGGCAGTTGGTAGATGGCCAGGCCGCCGGTGGGCCGGCCATTGTATTCCGAGAACTGGGTGTAAGACACCGCGCCGAGCTCCACCCGGGCGACATCGCGCAGGCGGGTGATCTGGCCGCCGTTCTGGGTGTCTGATTTGACGATGATGTCCTCGAATTGCTCGACCGTATTGAGTTCGCCGTTGGCATTGACGGTGAACTGGAAGGCCTGCGTTTTGTCCGCGGGGGGGCTGCCGAGCTGGCCGGCCGTGACCTCGGCATTCTGGTCCTTGAGGGCATTGATAACATCGCTTGGCACGAGCGAACGGGCCTGCATCTGCTGCGGATTGAGCCAGATGCGCATGCTGTATTGGCCGACACCGAAGACCGTCACACCGCCCACGCCGTCAATCCGGGCCAGTTCGTTTTGCAGGTTCAGCGTGGCGAAGTTGTTCAGGAAAAGTGCGTCGTAGCGATTGTCCTGCGACTCGAGGGAGATGATCTGCAGGATCGCGGTGGACTTCGTCTGGGTAACGACGCCTTGGGTTTGCACCGCCGAGGGCAATTGTGCGATGGCGGAGGAGACGCGGTTTTGCACGAGGACCTGGGCGGAGTCCGGGTCGGTGCCGATCTGGAAAGAAACGGTGAGCGCGTAGCTGCCGTCGTTGCTGGAGGCGGACTCCATGTAGATCATGCCCTCCACGCCGTTGACCTGCTCCTCAATCGGCAGGGCGATTTTATCGATGACGGTCTGGGCGCTTGCGCCGGGATAAGAGGCCGTGACCACGACGGTCGGTGGCGTGATGGGAGGGAACTGGGCGATGGGCAGCGTGGCGATGGCCACCGCGCCGAGGAGCATCATCACGCAGGCGATGACGTTCGAGAGAACCGGTCTTTCGATGAAGTATTTCGAGAGCATCCGGCGGTTATTCCGATGCCGGAGTCGGAGCGGGAGTTGCGACCGGGAACGGATCGGGCGGCAGCGTGGCCTGGACGGTCTGGCCGATGCGGATATTGGGAATGCCGTTTATCACGACGCGGTCGGTGGGCTGGAGGCCGCTGGCCACGGCACGGGCGGCGCCTTCGAGCGGGCCTTTCACCACGTTGCGGCGCTCGACGACGTTTTTTTCGTTCACGATGAAAACGTAATCACCCTGCTGATCGCTGAGCACGGTGGCATTGGGAACGACGAGGCCGGGCTTGGGCGGCCCGAGCGGAATGCGCACTGCAGCGAAGAGGCCGGGAAACATGACGCGGTCCGGGTTGGGAAAAATACCCCGCAACTGGATCGTGCCGGTGGAGGTGTCGACGCTGTTGTTGGAAAAATCGAGGATTCCCTGATGGGGGAATCCGGTTTCGTTTTCCAGCTGGGCAAAAACCGGGGTCTTGTTGACCCCACTTTTGACCGGCTGGCCCGCGGCTTTCATCAACTGGCGGATGCGCAGGGCGTCCCGCGTGTTGATGGAAAAGTTCACATAGATGGGGACGATCTGCTGGATGGTGACCAATTCCGTCGGATTCATCGGACTGCTGCCGACGAGGTTGCCGACATCCACCTGGTGTTCGCCGAGGAGTCCGTCGAAGGGTGCGGCCATTTCGGTGTAGCTGAGGTTCAGTTTCGCCAGGGCGACATTGGCCTCATCCTGTTGCTTGTCGGAAAAGTATTGCTGCACGCTCAGCTCGGAGGTGGCGTTTTGTTTGATCATGACCAACTGCCGGGCGTATTCCTCGGAGGCGAAGTCGAGTTGGGCCTGATAGAGCTTGAGATCCTGGATGTATTCCGCCTGCTGGATGGTAAAAAGCGGGGTGCCCTTGGGCACGTAGGTTCCGTCCTGGAAATGGATGCCCTCCAGATATCCCTCCACCCGCGCGACGATGTTGACGCTTTGAATCGCGCCGACCGTTCCGGTGAAGTCAATATACTCCGTGACCTCGGACGCCTTCGGGTGGGCGACGGTCACCTGGGTCAGGGCATTGGTGGGGGTTTCCTTTTTCCCGCATGACGCGAGGAGGACCAGCGCGCCGATGACGGCCAGGGCAGGCGTTCTCGGTTTCATTTGTTGATATTGAGCAAATCCCAAATCCATGGGCGTTTCTTGGGTGTCTCGACGGGTTGATCCTCGGGCGGGGTGACCGGCAGGTGGCGGGCAGGCTCCATCGTGCGGCCCCAATACGTGCGCTTCGCCATTTCTTTTTTGACCTCGGGCGAGATGACATCGCGTCCTTCGCGCGCCTGCCAGCCGCCGCCGAGCGAGCGATAGGTGAGGATAAGCCCGAGCATGACATTCCCTTCGGCCCCGACGAGGGAGTTCTCCACGTCGAGTTGTTGCTGCATGGCGGTGAGGACGGTGGTGAAATCCGTCTGCCCGGCCTTGTAGCGGTCAAGCGAAAGCTTGGTGGACATCCTGGCCGATGACACGGCGGTGCTGAGGTAATCGACGGTTTGTTTGCCGTATTTGAATTCGGACAGGCCGTTTTCGACCTCCTGTTGCGCGGTGAGGACGGTGTTTTGATAGGTCAGGATGGCCTCCTGAAAATTCGCGTCCTGCGCGCGCACCTTGTTGATCAGGCGTCCGTAATTGAAGACCGGCATCGTGAGCGAGCCGGCGCTTTGCACGATGCTGTTTTGCCAGTTGAAAATTTCGGCCAGGGAATTGTTGCCGATGTTGTTGGACGAGTAGCCGAACGTGCCGTTGAGCGAAAAGGCCGGAAGCATGTTGGCGACCTGGACGCCGATCAGGGCCGATTGTGAGGCGGCTTCGAGACCGGCCTGGCGGACATCCGGACGGCGGCGGAGGAGATCCCGCGGAATCCCCGCGGCAATTTTCTGCGGAGGGGAGGGCAGGCGTCCGGGTTTCAAGTGGCGATCCACCGCATCCGGCGGCAGGCCCATCTGGAGCGCGAGCGTGTTTTTCGTCTGGCGGAGGGTGTTTTTAAGGGAGGGCACATTGGCCTGGGTTTGCGCGAGTTCGGTCTTGGCCTGTTCGACGTCGAGTTGGCTGGTTTGTCCGGCCTGGAAGCGGGCGGTGGCGATGCGGAGGCTTTCCACTTGCAGGGCGACGTTTTCCTCGTTCACGCGGATTTGCGCCTGGGTGGTCCGGATGTTGACGTAGCTGTTGGCCACATCGCCGATCAGCGTGACCATGGCGTTGTCATAGGCGGCGACGGAGGCAAGGAACGTGACCTTGTCCGACTGGATCTGCCGGCGGTATTTCCCCCAGAAATCGATTTCCCAAGTGGACGAAAAGAGAACCTGGTTGGTGAAAAGATTCGGTCCGATCTGCATGCCGCCGCTGCGGTCCTGGTTGAGGGTGGTTCCCAGCGGAGAGCCGGACTGGAGTTGCGGGGACCCGCTGTCGCTTGGCGGCAGGTAGTTGTAGGTCGTGTCGGCGGAGATTCCCTGTTGCTGCGGGAAGAGATTGCCGATGGCGCCGCTGAGTTCCGCGCGCGCCCGCAAGATGCTCACCCCGGCAATCTGGAGGTTCGGGTTGTTCGCGCAGGCGATTTCGATGAGGCGGTTCAAGACCGGATCGCGAAAGGTTTTCCACCAGAGGATATCGGCGGCGCTTTGGGATTTTCCGGATACCGCGCTGCTCTCCACCCAGGCCTTTTCGACCCGCGAGTCCGGCGTGGAATAATTCGGCCCGACCATGCAGGACGACAGGGGCAGGGCGAGAGTTGCGGCGATGAGCCAGGAGGAAGGCGGGCGCATCGTGAGACGGGGATTTTTCAGGAGAAGAAGGGTGGTCCGTTCCCGGCCAGCGGAAACTTTATTGAGGGAATGATTATTCAGCTTTCCCCATGAGGGGCTATCAAAATCTTGCACTGGATCGAAGGCCGGGTGCGGGACAAATTTCTGAGGGATCTCCAGATCGGCGTTTTTTGGGAACATGTAAGCTTCTGTGCCACAACGTGGCTGCATCCCGCAGCCCAAGGTATAGCAAACCATACACCAACCCTGAATGGGTTGTGTTCCTCGCCCGATGCAACCCATTCAGGGTTGGTTCTATTCTCCTGTCGATACCCAAGGTAGCTCATTCTTCGCAACCTTGGGCTGTCGAATTGATCCCCTTCGGGGATTCCTGGAAGATTTTTGTCCTGCACCCTGTCACGAAAACGTGGCTTGAGCAATCGGCACGCTTTTCGCTCTGGGGCAGGGTGCCGGGGCCACCAATCGCGACTGGTGTGGTGGGAACGACGCTCAACGCCACGTCATGGACGGGAGCCGTGGCCGGGGCGGTCTGGGCGAGGTCTTTCGCGCGTAGGCGTCGATCTGCCGGGCGGAGGGTTTCGGGTAAAGATTCTGGATTTCGGACTGGCCAAAGTCGCGCTGAAGCCATGGCTGCAAACGACCGATCAGGCCGGCGGGTGGCCGGGTTCCGTGTTCACCATGTCGCTCGAACAATTCGAAGGCAAACCGTTGGACGGACGCCGTGACCTGTACCCGCTGGGCGGCGTGGGTTATTTCGCCCTTGCCAGCCGTTTTCCATTCAACCGGGCGACGGTGCCGGAAGTGATCTGCGCGCACCGGCCCCAGAGGGTCACCCCGCGGCGCGGTCTGCAAGCGGATCTTCCCGCGCCCGTGTGCGATTGGCTGGCTGGAATGATGGCGCGGCCCGGGGAGGACCGGCCGGCTTCCGCCGCGGTGGTCGAGAAAGCGCAGGAGACCGCCCTCCAGATCGGGCCGGACACCAGGGCGGATTTTTTCCAACGCGTGGGTCAATCGGTTCTGGTCGGGGGTCGGATCGAAGGGGTGGGGGCAATAAAACCGGCCCGATTCGGTTTCTGAACTTTGCGGACCCGCATCGCGGGGATCTGGCTCTGGTCTTTCTCCTCAAGGATGCCCCGCCGAATTTACTCCTGAGCGGCGGACCGGCTTCGTCGGAAAAACCGTGCGGGTGCGCGGCCAGATCAGCGCGTTCGAGGGCACGCCGCAGCTGGTGGGGAGTTCCCTCTCGCAGTTGAAAACGCTTTGACGTTGAGCGCCGCCGCGGAATGTCTATCGTTCCGGCATGGACGCATTGCTGGCTTTGGAGGATGGAACAATTTTTCGCGGCGAATCATTCGGCGCAGCGGTTTCGCAAGCCGGGGAAATTTGCTTCAATACCTCCATGACGGGTTATCAGGAGGTGCTGACCGATCCTTCCTACCGCGGCCAGATCGTGGCCATGACCTATCCGTTGATCGGCAATTACGGCATCAATACCCTTGATGGCGAGAGTTCGGCCCCCCAGGTGCGGGGGTTTGTCATCGAGGAACTCAGCCCGCTGGCCAGCAACTGGCGGTCGCAGGAAACCCTCCACGACTATCTTTCCCGGCACGGTATTCCGGGCATCCAGGGGATCGACACGCGCGCTCTGACCCGGCGCCTCCGCACCAGCGGAGCGATGCGGGCGGCCATCGTCGCCGGCGCGACAACCGGAGCGGAAGCCGTGCGTCTCGCGCGGGAGGTGCCTTATGAGGGCGTGGATTTTGTCAGGGAAGTCACCGCGGCGGATCCTTACGGTTGGGATACGGACAGTCAGCTCAGCCGCCGATGGATCCAGGCCAGCAATGTCGAAAAAGACGATGTGACGCGGGACGGGCAGGGGAACGTTACCGAAGCCTTGCCCCCGGCCACGCGGAAAATCGTCGCTTATGATTTTGGATTGAAGACCAACATTCTGCGCTCGCTTCGCCAGAATGGATTTTCCGTTCAGGTCGTTCCGGCCCGGACTCTGGCGGAAGAGGTGCTGGCCCTGAAACCCGAGGGCGTCTTTCTGTCCAACGGTCCCGGCGACCCTGCGGCCCTCGGATATGCCCACGATGCGGTTCGCGCACTCCTCGGGAAAACTCCGCTGTTTGGCATCTGCCTGGGTCATCAAATTCTGGCGCTGGCCCTGGGAGGAAAGACCTTCAAGCTGAAGTTCGGCCACCGCGGCGCGAACCAGCCGGTGAAGGATCTCCGCTCGGGCAAGGTGGCCATCACCTCGCAGAATCACGGGTATGCGGTCGACCCGGCTTCCCTGCCGCCGGAAGTCGAGGTCACGCATGTCAATCTCAACGACGGCACGGTGGCGGGTTTACGCCATCGCGATTTGCCCGCATTCAGCGTGCAGTATCACCCGGAGGCCTCCCCCGGTCCGCACGATGCCTCTTATTTCTTCGCAGAGTTTGCCAAAGAGGTTGATGCGGCGGGGGAAAAAGTTTAAGAAACCCCCTTATGTCCCAGCTCCAGATTTTTCTCTCCGAGGACAACCAGATCACGCAGGATCTGAACGAGGAAAAAGTGACGGTCGGGCGTTTGGCCGACAACACGCTGCCGATTGACGACGCTTCCGTTTCCAGCCATCACGCCGAGATTTTTTTTGAAGGGGACAAATATCACCTGCACGACCTCGGCTCGACCAATGGCACCTTTGTCAACGGCGAGCAGGTGACCGATGCCATTTTGCAGCAAGGCGATGAAGTCCGCTTCGGCCGCATCGAAGCGGTTTTTTCCGCCGAGGAAGAGGGGGCCTTGTCCCAGCCGTTGCCCGAATCCCAAACTGCCACGGCCACCGTCGCAACGCAAAGCTCGAGGCCCGGGAATTTTGTGCGGTCCTCGCCCGTTTCCAGCAACGCAAATCAAAAAGATCTCGTCGGCTCTGCGCTTTATGCCCTGGCCGCGCTGGGAATTCTTTCGGCCGGCGCGGCGGCGTACTTCGTTTTCGCGATGCAGGCCGTCGCCGCCTAGGAGGGTGCCCCGAAACGCGGCCCGGGCTTAATCGCCCAACTCCACATTCCAGTAGGCGAGGTCAAGGAAATGCCGCCAACTGTCGTGGTGGTGCCGGGTGAAGGTGATGTTCACAAAAGGCCTCCATTTCGGGCGCTTCGGCTTGCGAATCAACTGCATGCTCGCCTCGGGCGGAAGCCGGTTCCCCTTCCTTGTGTTGCAGGGTATGCACGAGCAGACAATGTTCTCCCAGGTCGTCTGCCCTCCGCGGTCGCGGGGCAGGATATGATCGAGATTGAGATCGCTGCGTTCAAAAATCTTCCCGCAATACTGGCAGGTATTGCGGTCCCGCTCGAAAACGTTGTGCCGGGTGAATTTGACTTCCTTTTTCGGCAACCGCTCGAAAAGCAAGAGGACGATAATCCGCGGGATGCGAATGTTCACGGAAATCGTCCGAACCATTTCCGGTTCAGGATTGGCCTGGGAAAAATCGCGCCAACTGAGAAAATCATGGGTCAGAAAATTGTTTCCCTCTTCCGCGGAAACCACCTGCGCGTGCCCTTGATAAAGAAGAGTGAAGGCCCGGCGGACCGAGCAGGTGTTCACCGCCTGCCACAAGCGGTTAAGCACGAGAACCGGCTGATCTAGGACTGAATCCATAAAAAATAGTGAATCGTCTTCCCTGCACCCTGCGAACAAGGCACCTGAATTTCGTGGCGGAAGCTAGCATCCGTGGCTTTGAGTTGTCAACAGCAGTGCACAAATGTTAACGATTTGTAACATGCTAATAGTTGGGGACTTGCATCGACATTCCACGCGTAATTTTCACTTGCTTCTTGGGAGAAATTCAATGATATTAAACCTCCCCTTGATAGAAAAATGCACCGATTGGGAATCTTGATGCTCGTGGTCGCGGCGTCGCTGGCGATGCCACTTCCGGCGTTTTCTGAGGATGCCTCCGATAGCTTTCTCAAAGCCTTTCAGGGCTTTCAGACTGCGGAGAAGCTGGAACGCGAGGCCAAGCCGCGCGAAGCCTTGGAGAAGTATCTCGCCGCGCAAAAGCTCCTGCAGGACATCAGCCGGGAATCTCCGGATTGGCAGCCCCTCGTGGTGGAATACCGTCTCAAGAAGACCCTGGAAAACATTTCCCGCCTGCAGGGGGAAGTGGCCAGTCTTCCTCCTCAGACCGACGGCCTGGAAGGAGCCTTGCCCGAGCCGGATCGTGAGAAAGCCGCCATGCCCACGGTGTCCTCGGATCCCGTGGTCAGGGTCAGACCGCCTTCCGGCGCAAAACGCCCGACGCGCCCCAGTCCGTTTGCCCCTCAAGAAGCCCCTCCGGCAACGCGGAGCGGATCGGGCGTGGTGGAACGTCAGTTTCGCGAACTGCGTGAACAATTGGCCGAGGCGCGGACGGAGAATGAGAAACTGACCGAACGCCTCCTGAAAAAGTCAGGCGACCTGCAAAGTGCGCTGGTCGAGGTGGACAAAACCAAAGTCACCGTGGTCGAGTTAAAGGCGCAACTGGCCCAGGCCACGGCCGTCCTGGAGGATACGCGCAAGGATGGGGATTCCTTCGGTGCCATCCGGGAACAATTTGACAAAAAAGTCGTGGCCGCTCTGACCAAGCTCACCGAGGCCGGGGCCGACAACGAGGTGCTCCAGGAGGAGAATTCCCGTTTGCTCACCAAGCTCGATCAGGCTTCCAAATACATCGTTACGAGCGACAGTATCCGTGAGAATTTGCTCAAGGACCGCGTCAAACTCGCCGACGCCCGCGACACCGCGGTCTCCAGAGCAAAGAAAATCAAGGACAATACCGCAGAGATCGAGCGCGTGGCGGCGGAGAACAAAAAGCTCAAGACCGAGGTCGCCCAGATCACCAAGAACAGCGTCAGCAAGGAGGATTTCGAGAAGCTGACGTCAGAGAAAAAATCCCTCGCAGCCAAGCTGACCGAGGCGGAGAAGAACTCCGCGACCAAGGAGGAGCTCGAGAAGATCACCGGCGAAAAGAAGGCGGTCGAGCAGAAGTTGGCCCAGGTCGAAAAGGCTTTGGAAGATGCCGCCGCCGCTTCTGTCAGCAAGGAGGAGTTTGAAAAAATAGCCGCGGAGAAGAGGGTGGTGGAGGAGAAGCTGGCCGAGTCGCAAAAGGCCCTGGCCGATTCCGGCACGAAGTCCAGCCCCGAAAAGGACAAGGTGATCGTCTCGTTGCAGAGCGATCTCAACAGCGTCAATGACAAGCTGCTGGAAGCCCAGGCCCAAACCCTCCGCTCAGACGATCAAAGGAAAGCGCTGCAGAAGCAATTGGATGAGGCTTCCGGCGAACTGGCTCAATTCCAACTGAACCCGGAACCAACCAAGGAAGAGAAAAACCTCAACTCGGAAAACGAACTTCTCCGCGGCATCGTTCTCCGCCAGATCAAGGAACAAACCCAGCGCGATGAAGCTAAAAAGCTGCTGGAGCAGGAAATTGCGTCTCTCCAGATCAAGTCTGCCGTCATCAGCCAGCAGCTGGCAGTCCTGGGCGCACCGATCCTCCAACTCACGGCCGAGGAGCGTTCCCTCTTCAAGGAGCCGGTGGCCCTGCTCAATGAGCCAAGCGCGGGCAGCCTGGAAGTCGCCATGGCCGTGACCAAGCCCTCCGCCGAAGAAGTCGCGGCGGCGGCCGCTCCGGAGGCCCCGCCGCATCCCGACGTTCTTCCCGACGATGTCCGCGAACTGGTCCAAAAAGCCAAAAGGCACTTTGATCAGAAGGACTACGCCGCCACAGAAAAAGTCTATCAGGATATCGTGGCCAAGGTCCCGGAAAACTACTTTGCCCTTTCCAACCTGGCCGCGGTGCAAATCGAGAGCGGCAAACTTTCCGCCGCCGAGGTCGCGTTGAAAAAAGCGATCGCGATCAATGACAAGGACTCCTTTGCCTTCACCAATCTTGGCATCCTCTACAGCCGGCAGGGAAAATTTCTCGAAGCCATCGCCGCACTGCAGAAGGCGATTGTGCTGAATGAAAAGGATTCCGTTGCGCACAATTACCTTGGGGTCTGTTTTGGGCAGAAGGATCAGCGCGAGGGAGCGGAAAAAGAGTTCCAGCGGGCCATTGACCTGAACCAGGATTATCCCGACGCCCACTTCAATCTGGCCGTCCTCTACGCCACGACCCAGCCCCAGTCCATCGAGCTGGCCAAACATTACTACAACCGCGCCACGGAGTTGGGGGCCGCTCCGGATCCCTCTCTCGAGCGGTTGATTCAGTAGCGTTTCGCGGTCCCAAGCCCGCCGGAAATTCCGCCGCGGACCGTCTCCGCAACTACCCGTTGGTGCCGTCGAGGGCGTAGCGGGCCGCCCCTAACAGAGCGGCCTGATCGTTCAGGATCACTTTGACAGGTATTGTTTCCATGAAGCCGGAGAAGCGTCCTTTGTCGTTAAATGCGTGGGTGAAGGCCACACTGCGGATTTGGGCCAGCATCTTGGCCGGGATGCCCCCGCCGAGGTAAACGCCGCCGGTAGCCATGGCTTTGAGCGCCATGTTGCCGGCTTCCGCGCCAAGACAGGAAAGGAAAATCTCGATGGTCTGCACGCACATGGAGCAGTCGCCCGCCTCGGCATGCCGGGAAATGACGAGACCGGGATCGCCGGTCTTCATTGCGGCGGCCACGCCGGGCAATTCGATGCCCCGGCTGGTGTCGCGCAGAAACTTGTAGATGTTTTCCAGGCCCATGCCGGAGACGATGCGTTCGCTGCTCACGTGGCCGTATTGTTTGATCAGGTGTTCGAGCAGGGCGACTTCCAGTTCATTGCGCGGGCCGAAGTCGGTGTGTCCGCCTTCGCAGGCCCAGACGCGGTGCCGCTTGCCATCCCAGAACAAACCCGCCTCTCCCAGACCGGTGCCGGGCGAGACGACACAGCGGTTTCCCTCCGCATCCGGCGCGCCTTTTTGGACAATGGCAAAATCGGCGGCCTTCAATTCGGCAATTCCATAGGCGTTGGCGGCCAGATCGTTGAGCAGACTCACATAGGTGACGGAAAACTCCGCCGCGATTTCGGCGGCATCCACGCCCCAGGTGATATTGGTGGGCCGGGCGCGGCCATTTTTGACCGGTCCGGGCACGCCGAAACAGGCGGCGAGCAGCGGGCGTTGCTCGTTCTGGATAAACTCCCGGATGATGGCGTTGAGGCCGGGATAGGAGGCGCTGTGATAGCGCTGATTCCGCTCCAGGGTGAGGGTGTCCGCCACCACGCGGAAGATGGCAAGGTTGCTCTTGGTGCCGCCAATATCCCCGGCAAGAATGATATAACTTTTATCGGGCATGGGGGAAGAGCGACCGCCGGCCGGGACTACCGGTCAAGCAGATAGTGGTGCCACTTGTGGCCGGTTTTCTCGATCAAATGGTCGGCGGCTTCCGGACCCCAGGTGCCGGCGGCATAGTTGGGGAAATCCCGGGCCTTGAGCGCCTGCCAGATGTCGAGAATCGGGTTCACGATGCGCCAGGAGGCATCCACGCTGTCGTAGCGGTGGAAAAGGGTGGTATCCCCGATCATGCAATCGTAAAGCAGGGTTTCGTAGCCGGTGGCGGCGGTGTGTTCGCCGAAATCCGAGTAGCTGAACTCGAGCGGCACGTTGGCGATGTTGATGCTCGGTCCGGGCCGCTTGGCGTGGATGTCGAGGGTGATGCCTTCGTCCGGCTGCACGTGAATGACGAGCCGGTTGGGCATGATGTTGTTCTCGATATTCTTTCCGAAAAGCAGCAGGGGGGCGCGGCGGAAGCCGATGACGATCTGGGTGGTGTGGGCCGCCAGACGTTTTCCACTGCGGATGTAAAAGGGAACCTCGGCCCAGCGCCAGTTCTCCACTTGCAGCTTCATCGCCACGAAAGTCTCGGTGTTGGAGTCCGGGTTCACGTCGGCCTCGGTCCGGTAGCCGGGAACGTGTTTGCCATTGATCAACCCGGCTCCGTATTGGCCCCGCACGGTGTTGGCGAGGATTTCCTCGGGCTCCATCGGGCGGATGGCTTCCAGGACCTTGACCTTTTCATTGCGGACGCTGTCGCCCGAGATGGAACTGGGTGGTTCCATCGCGACGAGGGAGAGGACGGAAAGAATGTGGTTCTGCACCATGTCGCGCACGACGCCGGAATGGTCGTAGTAGCCGCCGCGCAGTTCGACCCCGAGTTCCTCGGCCACGGTGATTTGCACGTATTCGATATACCGGCGATTCCAGATGGGCTCGAAGACGCTGTTGCCAAACCGGAAAACCATGATGTTCTGCACGGTCTCCTTCCCGAGGTAGTGATCAATGCGGTAGATCTGCCGTTCGGCGATGTGCGTGGTCAGATCGGCGTTCAGTTCCCGCGCGCTGGCCAGATCGTGACCGAACGGCTTCTCGATGATGACCCGCCGCCACGATCCCGCCGTTTCGGTGGTCAGCCCGACGATGTCCAATTGCTCGACGACCTTGGCGAAAAAGCTGGGGGCGACAGCGAGGTAGAACAGGACATTGCCCGGGA
Source organism: Chthoniobacter flavus (assembly GCA_945860745.1). Classification (GTDB taxonomy): domain Bacteria; phylum Verrucomicrobiota; class Verrucomicrobiia; order Chthoniobacterales; family Terrimicrobiaceae; genus CAMASH01. Next base: position 21,401 of record CAMASH010000039.1, read on the forward strand.
GGTTCCAGGTTTTCTGCACGTCGGCGATCTTGGCCGAAAGGTGTTTGAAAGTCTCGGGATTGTTGAAGTCGCCCGCGATGTAATAGCTGCGCCTGGAGAAGTCTTCCCAGTCCTTGTCATCCACCGGGCGGGTGGCGAACTCCTTGATGTCGGCGGTGATTTTCGTGCGGTACAACTCATCGTTGCTGTCGCTCACGGCCACGCCGATGACGGCGAAGTTTTCCGGCATGAGCTTGAGGGCCTTGAGATTGTAAAGGGCCGGGAGGAGTTTGCGTTTGGTCAGGTCGCCGGAGGCCCCGAAGATGACGATCGTGCAGGGATCTCCGGGACATTCGTGGCCGGTGAGAGGTTGGTCAGACATGGCTGGATTTGTAGTTATCGGAATCCCCGCGTTTCGCAAAACCAAATTCGCCGGGAGGGGTAAACTTTCTGCCGCACAGGGATCCGTCCGATTTACCAGGCGCGGGCTGATCTTGGCAGATCGGCCCAGCCTTTTTGCAGATTCTGCTGCGCGGCGCGCCAGGTGGAAGTTTGAGCTCCATGATCCAGCCACGTTGTGGCTGAATGTCTTGCGCTCTTCCAAACCATTTTCCGGGCAATCATCTCTTCTGGGTCATCAGAAATTTGTCCTGCACCCACCCCGAGAAAGCGTAAAAGAAAGGCCTTGACTCTCAATCTCCGCAGCACGTAGACACTTTCCTATGGAATCGCCCTCTTCCATATTCCCCTCCGGGTCATCCGCTCGGAGGGCCGAAACCAATTTCCGATCAGCGTTGCGAAAAGCACTTAGTCTCAGTCGCGTTTCTTCGTCCCTCCCTGCTCGTCCTTGGGTTCTCGGCGCGGTTCTTGCCGCCGTGCTTGTCGCGGGGATTTCGGTGTCCGACCTCCGGGCCTCCACGATCTTCAACAGCGGCAACACTTTTATCTTCTTCGACACGGATTTTGGAACGAACCTCACCGTCGCCGACACTGGCACCGCCACGCTCGTGATCTCTAATTCCGGTGTCCTCGCCACCGACACAAACGGCTGGATCGGCGAAGGTGTCGGCAGCGTCGGCACGGCGACGGTGCGCAGCGGCACGTGGGCCAATAGCGACAACCTCACCGTCGGCCACTTTGGCACCGGCACGCTGAACGTGACCGGCGGTAGCGTCACCAATTCATACGGCTGGATCGGCAGCGGAACCGGCGGCGTCGGCACGGCCACGATAACTAGCGGCACGTGGGCGAATAGCGGCGAGCTCAACGTCGGATTCAACGGCTCCGGCGGACTGTCCGTGCGCGGCGGCTATGTGAGCAACTCGTACTGCTATCTCGGCCGTTCCCCCAACGGCGAGGGCTGGGCCACAGTGAGCAGCGGCACGTGGGCCAATAGCGGCGACCTCACCGTCGGCGACGAAGGCACGGGCACGCTGAACGTGAGCGGCGGCAGCGTCACCAACATAGACGGCGTTCTCGGCAGCATCGCCGGCAGCGTCGGCACGGCGACGGTGAGCAGTGGCACGTGGGCCAATAGCAGAGGCCTCTACGTCGGCAAAAGCGGCACCGGTACGCTGAACGTGACCGGCGGCAGCGTGACCAACACAAACGGCTATATCGGCGACGCCGGCGTCGGCACGGCGACGGTGAGCAGCGGCACGTGGGCGAATAGCGGCGAGCTCAACGTCGGCGAGTCCCGCCAGGGCACGCTGAACGTGGCCGGCGGCCTCGTCACCAACAGAACCGGCTGTATCGGCACCGACGCCGGTAGCGTCGGCACGGCGACGGTGAGCAGCGGCACGTGGGCGAATAGCAGCAACCTCACCGTCGGCGACCAAGGCACCGGTACGCTGAACGTGAGCGGCGGCAGCGTGACCAACACAAACGGCTATATCGGCTTGGGCGTCGGCACAGGAACCGCCAACGTGAGCAGCGGCACGTGGGCGAATAGCGGCGAGCTCAACGTCGGATTCTTCGGCTCCGGCGGACTGTCCGTGCGCGGCGGCTATGTGAGCAACTCGGACTGCTATCTCGGCCGTACCCCCAATAGCGACGGCTGGGCCACAGTGAGCAGCGGCACGTGGGCCAATAGCGGCCGGCTCCGCATCGGATATGAAGGCATCGGCTGGCTGACCGTGAGCGGCGGCTATGTCAGCAACACGGACTGCGATATCAGCTGGGCTCCCGGCAGCGTCGGCATAGCCAGGGTAACTAGCGGCACGTGGGCCAACAGCGGCGCCCTTTATGTCGGCGGACAAGGCAGGGGCACGCTCACCATTTCGGGCGGCCTCGTGATCGTCGGTGGATGGATCGACGTGTGGTCCGCCGAGAGCAGGATCAATCTGAATTCCGGCGGCACGCTCCAGATCGGCGCCGGGGGAGCGGACGGCGTCCTCGGAACCGATCTGATCAACAATGGCACGCTCATCTTCAACCGCTCCGATGCCTGGACCTATTTAGATATTATCAGCGGCACGGGCGCGGTCACGAAGCAAGGGGCTGGAACATTAACGCTCACAGATGCCAACTCCTACTCGGGGCTCACCACAATCACGGCTGGCACGCTGCAGATCGGGAACGGCGGCACGACCGGATCAATAGCCGGAACCGATCTGATCAACAACGGCACGCTCATCTTCAACCGCTCCAATGCCTCGACCTACTCAGGCATCATCAGCGGCACGGGTGCGGTCACGAAGCAGGGTGCCGGCACGCTCACCCTGACAGGCACGAGTGCTTTGCCCAATGCCATCGTCACAGATCACACCCTCAATGTGCAGACGGGTACGCTTGCGATCCTTGCGTCCGGGACTGGCAATCTCATCGTCGGCAACAGCGGCACCGGCACCTTGAACGTGAGCGGCGGCAGGGTCACCAACACAACCGGCTATCTCGGTCGCAACGACGACAGCGTCGGCACGGCCACGATAACTAGCGGCACGTGGGCCAATAGCGGCGCCCTTTATGTCGGCGACCAAGGCACCGGCACGCTCACGATGTCTGGCGGCCTCGTGACCGTCGGCGGCACGCTCTCCAGGGGCACCTTCGGCACGATCAATCTGAATTCCGGCGGCACGCTCCAGATCGGCACCGGCACAACCGGCGGCGTCCTCGGAACCGATCTGATCAACAATGGCACGCTCATCTTCAACCGCTCCGATGCCTCGACCTACTCAGGCATCATCAGCGGCACGGGTGCGGTCACGAAGCAGGGTGCCGGCACGCTCACCCTGACAGGCACGAGTGCTTTGCCCAATGCCATCGTCACAGATCACACCCTCAATGTGCAGGCGGGTACGCTTGCGATCCTTGCGTCCGGGACTGGCAATCTCATCGTCGGCAACAGCGGCACCGGTACCTTGAACGTGAGCGGCGGCAGGGTCACCAACACAACCGGCTATCTCGGTCGCAACGACGACAGCGTCGGCACGGCCACGATAACTAGCGGCACGTGGGCCAATAGCGGCGCCCTCGGCGTCGGCTTCTACGGCACCGGCACGCTGAACGTGAGCGGCGGCAGTGTCACCAACACAACCGGCTATCTCGGCTACAACGCCGACAGCAAGGGAACCGCCACGGTGAGCAGCGGCACGTGGGCCAATGACTACCAGCTTTACGTCGGCTACAGCGGCACCGGCACGCTGAACGTGAGCGGCGGCAGGGTTACCAGCGACTTCGGCTATATCGGCCTCGCCGCCGGCAGCAAGGGAACCGCCACGGTGAGCAGCGGCACGTGGGCCAATAGCGACAACCTTTACCTCGGCCTCAGCGGCACCGGAACGCTGACCGTGAGCGGCGGCAGCGTTACCAGCGTTCTCGGCTCTATCGGCTTCTACGCCGGCAGCGTTGGCACCGCCACGGTGAGCAGCGGCACGTGGGCGAATAGCGGCGATCTCTTCGTCGGCGACGCCGGCACTGGCACGCTCACCATGTCGGGCGGCCTCGTGACTGTCGGCGGCACGCTCTCCAAGGGTGCCTTAGGCACGATCAATCTCAACGCCGGCGGCACGCTCCAGATCGGCGTCGGCACAACCGGCGGTGACCTCGGAATCGATCTGATCAACAACGGCACGCTGATCTTCAACCGCTCCGATGCCTCGACCTACTCAGGCATCATCAGCGGCACGGGCGCTGTCACGAAACAAGGGGCTGGAACGCTCACGCTCGCAGGGGCCAATTCCTACTCGGGCGGTACGAGAATTTGGTCGGGTACCATTTCGGTGGTCGCGGGAGGTTCTATCAATCATAGCAGTGCGGATTTGATCGTCGGCCAATCATTTGGCCGCACCGGCACCTTGAACGTGAGCGGCGGCAGGGTTACCAGCGACTCCGGCTATATCGGCCGCTACGACGGCGCCGTCGCCGGCAGCGTCGGCACGGCCACGGTGAGCAGCGGCACGTGGGCCAATAGAGGCAGCCTCTACGTCGGCTATGGCGGCACAGGCACGCTGAACGTGACCGGCGGCAGTGTCACCAACACAGTCGGCTATCTCGGCATTCCGTCCACGGCGGGCGGCGTCGGCACGGCGACGGTGAGCAGCGGCACGTGGGCCAATAGCAGCGAACTCGGCGTCGGCCTCTCCGGCACAGGCACGCTGAACGTGACCGGCGGCAGCGTGACCAACACAAACGGCTATCTCGGCTACGACGCTGGCAGCGTCGGCACGGCCACGGTGAGCAGCGGCACGTGGGCCAATAGCATCGGCCTCATCGTCGGCCGCTCCGGCACCGGTACGCTGAACGTGAGCGGCGGCAGGGTTACCAGCGACGACGGCTTTATCGGCCTCGCCGCCGGCAGCAAGGGAACCGCCACGGTGAGCAGCGGCACGTGGGCCAATAGCGGGCCGTGGTTCAATAGCGGCAAGCTCTACGTCGGCGGCAGCGGCACCGGCACGCTGAACGTGACCGGCGGCAGCGTGACCAACGTCGGAAACGGCTATATCGGCGACGCCGCCGGCAGCGTCGGCACGGCGACGGTGAGCAGCGGCACGTGGGCCAACAGTGGCAATCTCACCGTCGGCCGTAGTGGCACCGGTACGCTCACCATGTCGGGCGGCCTCGTGGCTGTCGGCGGCACGCTTTCGAAGGGTGCCTACGGCACGATCAATCTGAATTCCGGCGGCACGCTCCAGATCGGCACCGGCACAACCGGCGGCGTCCTCGGAACCGATCTGATCAACAATGGCACGCTCATCTTCAACCGCTCCGATGCCTCGACCTACTCAGGCACCATCAGCGGCACGGGCGCGATCACGAATGTCGGCACGGGCACCACCACGCTCACAAGCCAAACCTCGTTCGCTGCCCCTTTCGTGGCGACGGCGGGCCGGTTGATCGTCGGCAACGCTGCGAGCGTCAACGGCTTCTCGACCTCCGGGAACCTCACGGCGGCTACAGGGGGGACGCTGGAACTGAAGTCGAGGGGCCTCGCCTACGTCAACGGCCTGTCCACGCTCATCGGCAGCACGATTCTCGCCACCAACGGCATCTCCCTCGGTGCCGGGGCGAACGTGGTGGGGGCGGGCCTGATCTCCGGACGCGTGGCCGCCAGCTATGGCTCACGGATCGAAGCCTCCGGCGGCACCCTCACGGCTGGCGATGCGTTGTCGTATGCAGGCTTCAACTCGGATGGCGAACTCTACACCAATGCAAACGAAGTCGAACTCTTGGACCGCAATCTGGCCGTGCTCGGGTCGCTCAGCCAACTGGGCGACGTTACCGGAGGCGGCACGCTGCGGGCGGCCAACGGGATGCTGCTTGAGCAGGGCAAGAACCTCGTCGGTCGCGGCACGGTTTACGGCGACTTCGTCAATCAGGGGGATGTTTATGGCGATGGCTTGTCACTCACGCAGAGGATCGTCTTCGCCGCAGGCTCTACCGTGTCGGGCATCGGCTCTTTCGAGAACGTGGTCTTCGACGGCACCTACTCCCCCGGCAACTCCCCTGCAATCACGCACATCAGCGATGGGATGTTCGGTGCCTCATCCACCCTGCTCATCGAACTGGGAGGCACGCAGCCCGGCACCCAATACGACCGGGTGATTGATTCGGGAACACTGATCCTGCTGGGCGGCACGCTTGAGGTGATTCTCTACAATGGGTTTGTGCCGTCGTATGGCGACAGCTTCGAGATTCTCCAGTATGAGCAACTCTCGGGCGACTTCGGAACCTTCACTCCGCCCGCTCTGGGCGGCAACCTGTCGTGGACGCGGATCACATCGGCCACGGCGATGACGATCGTCGTCATCCCCGAGCCCTCCACCGCCGCCCTCGTCGCCATCGGTGCGGGCCTCGCCGGGCTCATGCAGCGGCGGAAACGCCGCGCGGGCTGAGCGGGCGGCTTGCTGCCAGGTTGGGGGATCGCCGAGGCGAGTTTCCGGCCAATCCTTCTCGGGAATCAGGCCGGCCATTTCTCCTGCGTCCGGGAAAAGACTTCAAGAGTTCCTCGCGCGATATCGTTTCGACGGACAGGGGAAACGTTTCCTCAAACAGAAAACGTATTGGGCCCGCTAACCATAAAATCATGCACCACGAAAAGCAGAAAAACGCCGGGGCAAATTGCCTCCTCAATCTTCAATGCCCTTTTCGTGAATTTCGTGCCTTTCGTGGTTCATCCTAAATCGGAAATGGAACTGTCGAAAAACGGGTGGGAAAGGGCGTTTTTTATCCGCTCTATCCGCGTCATCCGCGGTGAAATGATTTTTTGGTTTCTTTTACCCTCAAAGCGGAGTATAGGCCACCTGTCCGGTTATTTCGCGCGCGCGGTGCGTTGCAGGTCGGCCCAGCCTTTTTGCAGATTCTGCTGCGCGGCGCGCCAGGTGGAAGTTTGGTCTTCCTTGAGTGCGGCGGTGAAAAACCGGGCCGGTTCGAGATATTTTTTGGGCGTGCCGCCATGGATGAGGGCCATTTCCTCGGCCATCATCGCGGCGATCACGTCATCAGGGGTCTCCTCCTTGAGTAGGCCCCGGATTTTCATCTCCAATTGTGCCACCGCTTTGGGGTCGTAGGTTTTTCCGGTTTGTTGTTTGATGGTCTCGTAGGCGGAGATAAGGGGTTTGAGGGCTTCGTCCTTGTCGTTTTCGTCCACCGCGCTGCGCGCGAGCGAAACGGCGCGGCTGGTGTCCAGGGCGATCCCCGCCGCAGTGAGGGGAGGAAATCCATACTGTCCGGTATGAATTTTGTAGGAAGTGACGGCGTAAGCGACCCAGTGTTTGCCCCCGGCCTGTTGGGCGGCCTGGATCTGGAGAGCGGCCATTTCGCGGGGTTGATAGCCCAGGAGGTCGGGATGGCGGGGCCAGTAACAATAGGCGACCAAGGCGAGCAGGACGACCAGCAGCAGCTTCTTGATCATGCCAATAAGACTGGCAGGCCGGGAGACGGAAAAAAGAAAAAAAGGGGCGGGGTCAGAGGGGCCGCGCTATTGCGGATCGGCGGCTGTGACGCTGGTTTGGGGGCGGGAGGAGAGGACTTTCGCGTGGGCGATGGCGGCGTCGGAATCCCCGTTAAAGCGGCAGCCGTGACAGTTTGGTCAGGTGTCCATCCGGCTGGTGACGATGGAGTCACAGCCCTCGCAAGCCTTGCAAAACTGCGGGCCGATCGATTAGGCGGGCGTCGGACATACCGCACGGTAATCCGGGTTCCCGCCGGGCTCAAACACATCCTTGCATCTGACCACTTGCCTATCGGGCAAGACGGGTTATTTTTC
>CAMASH010000040.1 GCA_945860745.1 Chthoniobacter flavus
GTCGCCTCGCGCCGTCCTGCCAAGCCGCCCAGCGATACAGGCTTGCCGGTGACGATCTCGCCCGCGGCATAGCCGACATGGACCGAATACGTGTCCATGAACCAGGCCATGATTTGTTCATTTGTCCCCATGTCCGGCGCCATCACGTCCATGTAGGGTCCGACAAAAGGAATCATCTCCTGCATGTAGCGGCGGGAGACGAGTTCGAGTTCATGTTTGCTGAGTGAGGCGGGAGCAACGCGCACGCCACCCTTGGCCCCGCCGTAGGGAAGCCCGGTGAGGGCACATTTCCAACTCATCCAAACGGCCAGCGCGGCGCACTCGCCGATGGTGAGATTGGCGGAAAAACGGGTGCCGCCCTTGGTCGGACCCACGGCCATGTGATGCTGCACCCGGTAGCCGTGAAAAACCTCCACCGAGCCGTCATCGCGGTGAATGGGCAACGCGACGGACACCGCGCGTTTGGGATAAATGAGCCGTTCACGATGTCCGGGAGCAATTTCCAGATAGTCGGCAATGATTTCGAACTGCTGCTTCGCCATCTGAAAGACAGGGTCCGCGTAGATCGGATCGGAGGAAAACTCGGCAGTGGCCATAGGACGAGAATCCTAACCGCGCTCACCGCAGCTCGGCAAGAGCACCCTCGATCACGGCAGCTCATTAAAATTGTCTGCCGGCGGCGATGCGGTCAGGATGAAACCCGCCGTGAAATCCTTTCATCTCATTCCTCCCTCGCACAATCTTCCGGCCGTGCTGGCCGGGGAGATCTTGTCCGCCGGGGCCGACCGGCCGTTTGATCTCTCCGCGACGGTGATCGTGACGCCGACGGCGGAATCCGGGAGAAAATTGCGTTACGCGCTCACGGAACTTTGCGCCACACGGAATAGCGGGCTTCTCTCGCCGAAAATTTGCACCGCCATGCAGCTTCTCGAGGTCCGGGATTTTCCGCTGGCGGCAAAATCGGAAACGCTGGCCGCATGGATGCAGGCGATCAAACAGGCTGACCGCGAGATCCTCGAAGCGGTTTTCGGCGCCGTCACAGATCTCGGAAATTCCCAGATCCGGCTGGGTTTGGGAAAAATGTTGCTGCAGCTCGGCTCCACTCTGGCCGAGGCCGGACTGGCCTTGGATTCCCCGGTGCTGGCGGAAGTATGTTCGATGGATGCCGAACGCTGGACCGCGCTGGCTTCGCTGCATGAGGCCTACCGCCAAATCCTCGACGATCATGGCCTGGTCGATCCCGATCTCGCAAAAATCATCCGCGCAAAAGAAGGCAAGCCCCCGCCCGGGGTGTCCCGCGTGATTGTCGCATGCATCCCGGATTTGCCCCTGCTGATCTCGGATTATCTCGGCGCGCTGGATGCGAAAGGCGTCCGCATCGAACTCTATGTTCCGAATCCCCGAGGCGCTGACGAAACCGCCTTCGACTCCTGGGGCCGACCGGTGCCCGCCGTGTGGCTGAAGCATGAGATCGGCCTGACCAACGAGCAAATCGTCGTCGCAGGAAATCCCGTCGCGGAAGCCGGGAGGGTTTTTCGCGACTATCTGCCGGAGGCCGGGAGTTCGTGGGGACTGTGCGTTGCCAGCCCGGAAACACTTCCCGTCTGGCAGGCGGAAATTGAAGGCCGGGGCTGGGCCGCCTATTCGCCCGAGGGCAAATCCCTGGCCCGGATCGGAGCCGGACGCTTTGCCGCGGCTTGGCTGGATTTTTTGAGCGCCGGCAGTCTCGAGGCCTTCGCGCCCTTGCTGGAGTTTCCCGCTTTTCTGTCCTTCCTCAGCGCAACCACCGGACTCCGGGCCGCGGAGGTCCTCACCGGATTCAGTGAACTCCGGTTCGAAAAGCTGTTCACCGATTGCGACGCGGCCGAAGCCTACTACGCCGAGGCAAAGCCGCCCGAAATGGAAAGGTTGCGCGTCCGTTTTGAAACCTCAAAAAAACTCGCGGAGACGCTGGCCCCGGTGGCCCGGTCCGCCGCTGATCCGGCCGGCCTGCGGCGTTTGCTGGAACAACTCCCCCTCGCGGAAGACGCCGAACCGATCGAGGCGGAAGCGGCTTCGGCTCTGGGGGAAATCCTCCGGCGCATCGAGGAGAATCCCGTAACCTCCGCCCGGGAGTTTTGGATACCTCTTTTGCGGTTGGAGATTCTCGAAAGCTCCCTCTATCCGTCGCACGAGAGCGACGCCATTCCGCTTTCGGGTTGGCTGGAGGCCATCTGGGTCACGGCCGAAACTTTGGTCGTCAGCGGCTTCATCGAGGGGGTTTTGCCGGACGGGATTGACGGCGATCCCTTCCTTCCCGATTCGGTGCGGGGAAAGCTTGGCTTGAAATCCAACGACGATCGTTATGCCCGCGAGATTTTTCTTTGCTGCTGTCTTTTGGAATCGCGGGGGACGAAGGGCCGTTTGATTGCAAGCCTCGCGCGGACGAATCCAGCAGGTGAACCGACCCGGCCCTCACGGCTCCTGTTTCGCTGCGGGGATGAGGCGCTGGCGGAACGGGCGGAGTTGATTTTTGCGGAGGACGGCACGCCTTCGCATCAGCCCGCTTACGAACTGGCCTGGCCGCTGAACCCCGCAAAAAGACAGCAGCTCACGCGCCTGCGGGTCACGGACTTCAAGCGTTATCTGGGATCTCCGCTCGAATTCTACTATCAGCGCGTGCTCGCGATGGAGGCGGTGGATGCCGCCAAGGGGGAACTGGATCCAATGGATTTCGGCGATCTCGTCCACGACGTGCTGGATGGCTTCGGCAAGGACACGGAAATCCGCGATCAGACCGATGCGGGCCGGATCGAGACATACACCCGCTCGAAACTCGAACAGATTTTTCTGGGAAAATTCGGCCGGACAAAGTCTGCGGTCCTGCTCGTGCAAAAGGAAATGGCGGCCATCCGGCTGGCGGATTTTTCCCTCGCGCAAGCCGCGCTGCGCCGGGAGGGCTGGCGAATCGAAGATTCCGAGTTTTCGCTGCCGGAGAAAGGCACGGAGTTCAAATTGGGTCCGTTCGATCTCTCCGCCCGGGTGGACCGGATCGACATCCATCCCGATGGCCGCCGCCGCATCATTGACTACAAGACCGGACGCAAGAAACCCGACGAAGTCTATTTCGTCTCGTACAAAGAACCGTTTCCGTTTCCCGAGGCTCAGACGGATGTGACCGCGCGCGGCAGTTCGCGCTGCTGGGCGGACCTTCAGCTTCCGCTCTACCGGATGCTGGCGGAAACCAAGTGGCCGGATTGCCGGATGGAGGTGGGATATTTTCTCCTCTCGGAGGATCGCGCGCTCACGGGGTTTCATGAACTCGCGCTCGATGACACCACGTTTGCCAGCGCGAAGCTCTGCGCGGAAACTGCCGCGCAGCACATCGCCCGCGGAATCTTCTGGCCGCCTTCGGAGAAGACCAATCCGTTCGATGCCTTCGCCGACCTCCATCTCGGCTTTCCGCCCGGCAAGGTGATTTCCGAGGAGGGCCAACTGTTGCTCCAAGGCCAATGAACACGATCCCGAATCTTCGCGTTCTGGCCAATGCAGGCAGCGGCAAGACCTACCTGCTCACCTCGCGCTATCTTCAACTCCTGGCGGCGGGGATTGACCCGCAGCGCATCATCGCGCTCACCTTCACCCGCAAGGCCGCCGGGGAATTTCTCGACAAGATTCTTCAGCGCCTGCTGCGCGCGCTTCGCTCGGATGAAGAACTCCGCAAGTTGCGTGACGACATCGGCCAACCGCAATTCCAGCGCGCGGAATGTTTGCGTCTGCTGCGCCTGCTGCTCGACGGAATGCCGAAACTTTCCCTCGGCACGATGGACAGTTTTTTTGGAAAAATCGTGCGGAATTTTCCGCTGGAATGCGGGTTGGGCGGAGAGATTTCCCTGCTCGAAGGACAGGCCCAGGTGGAAGCGGAACGCCGGGCCCTCATCGCCGCCGCCACGGAACTTGGCTCGACCTCCCGCGGACTCAAGGAATTCGTCGAGATTGTGCGCCGGGCCTCACGCGACACGGCCCGGGCCCGGCTCACCGGCGTGCTGGAGGATGTGCTCGATCAATTTCACGAGGCCTATCTGCAAACACCGGAAGATATCCGCTGGGGCGATCTGGGTTTCCTGCGGTCATTCTTTGCCAAAGTCGGAAAGCGCGCGGTTCGGGAAATTATCAAGGATCTGTCGACCGAGGATCTGGAGGGACTGCCGGATCTCTCCGACAAGAATCTGGCGAAATGGTGGGACGACGTTTTGAAGATGGGCGGATGGACGCCTGCCGCCACGATGCCCAAAGCCTTTTCCCGGCTGGTCGAATCCGTCGCACCGCACCTCGAGGGAGAAACGCCGGCCATCGGGTTCACCTATCGCAAAAAGTTTTACGAGTTCGAGGGAACTGCGGGAAAACTTGTGCTCGAGCTCACCCTTGCCATGGCGGGCGCGGTCATTCGCACGCAAGCGGATGCGACCGCGGCGAGTTTTGAATTTCTCACCAAATACGACGCGGTTTACCGGCGGCAGGCAACGCAGAGCGGGATGCTCACCTTTTTGGAAATCACCGGCCTGCTGGCCAGTGCGGCGGGGGCGGATTGGCGGGGCGGCCAGGCGCGCGACATCAACCGCCAGGCCATTGACTACCGGCTCGACGGCCGGCTCGACCACTGGATGCTCGACGAATTCCAGGACACCAGCCGCCTGCAATGGCAGGCCCTGCGCAATCTGGTGGACGAAGCCGTCCAGGACGCCGAGGGCCGCAAGTCCTTCTTCTTCGTCGGAGATGTCAAACAGGCCATCTATGGATTTCGCGGCGGAGACTCCCGCCTCTTCGACGAGGTTTTCCGGCATTACCATGAGTCCGGCCCGGACCACCTCGCCGACGGGCCGCCGCTCACGGAATCATTCCGCTGCCGCCCGGCGGTCATTGAATTCGTCAACGGAGTCTTCGGCGGAGTTGGGGATTCCGCCCCCGCGTTGGAACTTCCCGCGGAGACCGTCACCCGCTGGGAGGCCGCCTGGCGGCCGCATGAGGCCGCCTACAACGACACGCCGGGATATGTCCGCTGGCAGCAGTTTCCCAGTCTGGATGAGGAGGGATTTCCCTATCTGATTGACCTCCTCCGCGAAATCGAACCGCATCAGCGCGGGCTTTCCTGCGCGGTACTGGTGCGGACCAACGATAAGATTCCGGAAATCGCCGACGCCCTGCGTGCGGCGGATCTTCCCGCCTCGGCCGAGTCCCGCACCAGGCCCTGTTGCGACAATCCGCTCGGTGCCGGCCTCATCGCACTGCTCCAGTTTCTGGCTCATCCCGATGACACCCAGGCCCGCGAATTGATCCGCATGACGCCTCTGGAAACCCTGCTGGGTGACGACGAACCGGAATTTCGCCGCCGCTCCCTCCGGCAAATTGAAGTTGCGGGTTTTGCCGCTCTGCTCAAGGACTGGATCGACCGCGTTTATGCCGGCTTGAGTGAATTCTCGCGTCAGCGGGCCCGCATTATTCTCGCCAGCGCGGCGGAGTTCGAGCAGCAGGGCCGGCAAGGCATCGACCAGATCATCCGCGCCCTGCGAAACCACGAACACCGCGAGCCTGAAAACAGCGCCGCCATCCGCGTGATGACCATTCATGCGGCCAAGGGACTCACCTTCGACATGGTCGTCCTGCCCTATCTCGAAAGCACCACCCTCACCACCGTGAAAAACCAGCGTGATCTTTTCACCGGCACGGATGACGGGCACCGCATCACTTGGGCCACCGTGCTGCCGTCCGAGAAAATCTGCCGCCTTGATCCCGTGCTGAAAAAAGCGCGCGAGCAAAAAACCGCCGACATCGCCCTGGAAAATCTCTGCAACTTCTACGTCGCCACCACCCGCCCGAAATATGGATTGTATCTCTTTACCAAAGCCAAGGGGGCGAAATCCGACGCGAAGGATTTCCCCGCCATGCTCATCGAGACTCTAAAGCCGGAAGGTGGCACTTGGGAGCGGGGACGCGCGGATTGGTTTGGGGATTTTTCCAGAAACCCCGGGGACGAAACCCGCAGGCCGGTTCGCCGCGTGGCCAAACCCGACCAGGTGACCGCCGCCCCGGAATCGCCCAGTCATTCGGCCCACCAGGCCATCGCTTTTCCCGCGACCAGCGCCGCCGCGGACCTCGGACTCGCCGTGCACGAAGTCTTGGAGTCCATCGAATGGATTAGTGAACGAATTCCTCCCGTTCTCGAACACCCCAACGCGGAAGCGGTGCGTCTCGTGCGGGAATTTCTCGAGACCGAAACCGGACGCCGAATTTTTACGCGTCCGTCCGCGCCGGCGGTTCTTTGGCGGGAACGCCGCTTCGATGTCATCGTGGAAGGGAAATGGCTGAGCGGCATGTTTGACCGCGCGGTCATTTTTACAGACGCCGATGGACGCCCTCTTTCAGCCACGATCCATGACTTCAAAACCGATCAGGCGCAGCCGGAACGGCTGGCCGAAGTCCACGGCGCGCAGATGCGGGCTTACCGGAAATCCCTGGCCATGCTGACAGGTTTGTCGCCGGATTGCGTGAGCACCAATCTCGTGTCAATCCGGCATGGCGCGCTGGTCTCCGTGAACGAATAGGGGCGTCTTGCCAACTATTCGGTGAGGAAAATGCGCTCCGGCATGGGGTGGATAGTCTTTTTCTTACGGGTGACAGGCGCAAGCCGCTTGCTGCGAAATTGAAGTTCTGACATCACTCCCATGGTAAAGGCGAATGCTGATGCTATGACCGACCAACCCGAAAAACTCGATCTCCGCTCGCACGACATCGCCGCCGATAAACAGGCGGCACTTCGTGCCGCGTTTCCGGAAGTATTCACAGAGGGCGGGAAGATTGATTTCGAGCGGTTGAAGCTCGCGCTGGGCGAAACAATCGACCCAGGGAAAGAGCGTTACGGGATGAACTGGCCGGGAAAGGCCGACTGCTTAAAGACTATCCAGCAGCCGAGCATGGCAACGCTCATTCCGGTAAAGGAGGAATCGGAGGCATGGGACACGACGGAGAATCTCATCATCGAGGGCGACAACCTTGAAGTGCTCAAACTCCTCCAGAAGTCATATCTCGGTCGCGTTAAAATGATTTACATCGACCCACCCTACAACACGGGCAACGACTTCATCTACCCGGACAACTACTCCGAATCGCTTGATACCTATCTGCGTTACACCGGGCAAGTGGACAGCGACGGGCGAAAGTATTCCAGCAACACCGAGGCCGATGGTCGCTTCCACTCGAAGTGGCTGAACATGATGTATCCCCGCCTCTATCTCGCCCGAAATTTACTTCGTGAAAACGGCCTTCTGTTCGTTTCTGTAGACGATAACGAGGTGAGTAACCTCCGCAAGATCCTCGACGAGATCTTCGGCGAGGAGAATTTTGTAGATTCTATCATCTGGAAGAAGCGATACGGCGGGGGCGCGAAGGAGAAATACCTCGTCACCCTTCATGAATACATTTTGGTCTATGCCCGCTCGAAAGATTCAATTGACAACATTTACGTTCCGCTAAGCCAAGCTGCGATCGAACGCTATTACAAAAATCAGGACGAACATTTTGAACAACGAGGCCCCTTCCGGACGCATCCGTTAGAATCTATGAGAAGTTTTGAGGAAAGGCCAAATCTGCGCTTTGCCGTTACTGCACCCGATGGCAAGGAGGTTTGGCCGAAACGCCAGTGGCGCTGGAGCCAGGAACGTATGTTCTCTGAACTCAAAGCAGGACATATTCACTTTTCCAACGATAGAGACGGAGAATGGGTTCTGAGTAGCAAACAGTATTTGCGAGATGAAGATGGTCAGCGCGAGACGAAGTTTTTCTCCGTAATCGACGACATTTATTCTCAGCATGGCACCAACGAAACGATTGAGCTGTTTGGTGATGCTCAGACCTTTCCCTTCGCGAAGCCAACAAAACTCATCGAGAAACTCCTCCAAATCGGAACCGTTCCTGACGAAAACGAAATTGTCCTAGATTTTTTCGCGGGATCGGGAACAACAGCTCATTCGATACAGAGTTTGAATAACGAGGATGGCGGCAATCGTCGCTATCTTCTGGTGCAACTACCGGAACCGACGGGGCGGGAGGATTTCCCCCATATCACCAACATTACGAAAGAGCGAGTTCGCCGTGTCATCAAAAAAATGAACGATGAAGAAGCAGGAAACCTTGCTCTAAAAAATAGCGAAAAGAAGCAAGATCGCGGCTTCAAGGTCTTCAAACTCCAGAGTTCGAATTTCAAAACATGGAATGCCGATGTGGCGAAAGAACCAAAGGCACTGACCCAGCAGCTTGAAATGCACGTCCGACACATCGTCGAAGGTCGCACGCCGGAAGACCTCCTCTACGAGATCTTGCTCAAGAGCGGATTCCCTCCGACCACCCCCATCGAAACGCTCACGCTGGCAGGCCAGACCGTCTTCAGCATTGCCGACGGTGCAATGCTCATCTGCCTCGAGAAGAAGCTCTCCCCGGAAGTCATCAAGGAGATGGCCAACCGCAAACCCGAACGCGTCGTCTGCCTCGACGAAGGTTTCGCTGGCAACGACCAACTCAAAACCAACGCCGTCCAGACGATGAAGACCAAGGGCGTCACCAGTTTTCGTACGGTATGACACCGGCTCCACCGACGGCCTCGACATCCAAACGGTGGGCGCTTCCACTCGACCGGGTCTGCCGGCAGACCCGAGTTGACAATGAATCGGTATTCTCGGATATTCAGGACAGTAAACCCGCCGGGCCTCTGCATTGCATGCTTACTTCGGCGGGTGTTTTTTTGTGAGGGGAAGCGCGAAACGTGTGAGATACGAGAAGCCAGCGCAGACCTTCGAGCAACAGGCGGATTTGCTCCTTAGCCGCGGTCTGGTTGCCTCGCGGGATGAGTTGATTCGGCGCTTGAAGGTGACGAGCTACTTTCGGTTGATTGGTTATTTGAGGCCGTTTCGGCTTGCTGGGTCGGAGGAATTCGAGGCCGGCACCACGCTGGAAAAGGTCTGGCAGCTCTACGCGTTTGATCAGCGCCTCCGCACCCTGCTTCTCGATGCCATCGAAGGCATCGAGGTGTATGTGCGAACCCAACTGGCGTATCATTTCGCG
Source organism: Chthoniobacter flavus (assembly GCA_945860745.1). Classification (GTDB taxonomy): domain Bacteria; phylum Verrucomicrobiota; class Verrucomicrobiia; order Chthoniobacterales; family Terrimicrobiaceae; genus CAMASH01. The sequence continues at coordinate 9,094 of CAMASH010000040.1, forward strand.
CACGATTTCGGCGTTTTCGCCTACAACGATCCGCGCCACTTTCCCAATCTGGACCGGCCGGGGTTCACGGCTTGGCAGCGAAAACTCGACGATCAAATGCAGCGGAGCCAGCGCAGCCGTGAGGAATGCGTCGTCCACTTCTTCAACAAATACGGAGATGAACACACGCGGCTGCCGATCTGGGTGATGATCGAACTGATGGACTTCGGTGCGACGTTGACGTTTTTCCGTGGGGTCAGCCGATTGAATTCGTGCAGGCCACGCGTCCCATCGTGATCATCGACGAGCCTCAAAGCGTGGACAGCACCGACAAGGCGCAGGATGCCATTCGAGCACTGAATCCGCTTTGCACGCTACGTTACTCCGCGACGCACAAGAATCCCTACAACCTCGTCTATAATCTCGACCCGATCCGTGCCTACGAACTCCGGCTGGTCAAGCAGATCGTCGTCGCCAGCGCGACGGCGGGCGATGCCATGAACGGCGCGTTCGTCAAGGTGACGAATGTCGGCTATGCCCCCGGCGGAAAAAAGCCCTTCGCCCAACTGGCGATCCACATCCAGAGCGGCGGCGTGGTGAAGGAAAAGGTATTCAAGGTGAAGGGCTCGGAAGACCTCCACCTGCTATCGAACGAACGAGCCTGCTATCAGGACAACTGGGTGGTGGATTATGTCGATGCCACTCCCGGCGCGGAGCATGTCGCCTTTACCAACGGACGCGCTTTGAATCTCGGCCAGGAAATCGGCGGCATGCGCGACGATGTGTGGCGAGTGCAGATCGAAAACACCGTCCGAAAGCATCTCGAAAAGGAAATTCAAGTGCAGGGCAAGGGCCTGAAAGTGCTCACGCTTTTCTTCATCGATAAAGTTGCCAACTACCGCGCCTACGACGAGGACGGCAAGCCGACGCCGGGCAAGTTCGCGGTCGAGTTTGAAGCGGCGTTCCGCAAGCTCATCGTGCAGGACCGCTACCGGAGCCTGCCCACCGCAGCTCTGTCGCTGGAACTTCTTCACAATGGATATTTCGCCCAGGATACCCACGGTCATCTTAAAGAATCCCGAGAGGGTCGTAGCACCGCCTCTGACGATGATGTTTTCAATCTCATCATGCGCGACAAAGAGCGGCTTCTCTCTCTCGATGAGCCATTGCGCTTCATCTTCAGCCACTCGGCGTTGCGCGAAGGCTGGGACAATCCGAATGTCTTCCAGATTTGCACGCTGAACGAAACGCGATCTGCCACGAAGAAACGTCAGGAGATCGGCCGGGGGCTTCGCCTTCCCGTTAATCAGAACGGCGAGCGCGTCTTCGACGAGAACATCAACAAACTGCTCGTCGTCGCGAATGAGAGCTACGACGACTTTGCCCGCTCGCTCCAGACGGAATACGAGGAGGACTGCGGCGTCACCTTCGGGAAAGTGCCGAAACTGGCCTTCTCCAAGCTTGTGACGATGGATGGCGAAGTCGAAAGGCCGGTAGGCCGTGAACAATCGGAGGTAATCTGGAAGGGACTCATCGAACGCGGCTTTCTGGATCAAGCCGGGAAAATTCTTCCGAAGTTCAACCCGCAGGCGCCGGGCTTCGATTTGGGACTGCCGACGGAACACGCGGAATCGAAATCCGACATCATCGAGACGCTCCAGAGCTACGAAATGGAGCGGCATGTCAAACCGGACGAAGAAGGCAAGAAGTTGCGGTTCAAAAAGGAAGTCACGCTCGACCCGGAATTTCAGGAACTCTGGAGTCGCATCAAACCGAAAACGACGTTCTCGGTCGAATACTCCACGGAAGACCTCGTCTCACGGTCGGTGAAGGCGCTCAAGGAAATGGAGCCCATCAAACCCGCCAAGGTTCGTTACACCGAAACCCAGGCCGAACTCGGGCGCGGCGGAATCGAGGGAACCGTCATCCGTGAACGCAATGAAACGGTCGGCTATTCCGGGCCGCTACCGGACATCGTGGCGTATCTCCAAAACGAGACGGAACTGACCCGCGCGACGCTCGTCCGCATTCTCACCGAAACCGGGCGGATGCAGGATTTCTTTGACAATCCTCAAAAGTTCATGGAGGCAATTGCCGGCATTCTCAACCGCGAACTGCACCGGCTCATGATCGACGGAATCAAATACGAGCGCCTCGGTGGCGAAGAGTGGAGCATGCGCCTTTTCGAGGAGGAGGAAATCGTCGGTTATCTCAACAACCGGCTCGAAGTGGAGAAGTCCGTCTATGATGCCGTGGTCTACGACTCGGAGATCGAGCGGCAATTCGCGGCGAAACTCGACAAGAGGGAGGACATCAAACTTTTCGTAAAACTCCCCGGATGGTTCCAGATCGAAACACCGATTGGAAAATATAATCCCGACTGGGCCATCCTGAAACACGACGACACGGTGCTCTATCTCGTGCGCGAGACGAAGAGCACCAAGAATTTCGAGAAGCTTCGGAACAGTGAGGCCGAGAAAATCCGCTGCGGCCGCAGGCACTTCGAGACTTTGGCCGTGGATTTCGATGTCGTGGTGACGGCCTCTGAATTGCCCTGACGACTTTGGTCGAGTATTTCAACATGTTAGGATTTGGTGAGGCGAAGCCGCCTTCTGCCGGAGCTTCCGATGGGGAGCTCCCCTCTACGGCATTTGAAGAGAGCCAACTGCTTAACCGCTTTGCGGCGAATAAGCCGTGTTTTCGCCGCAAATTATGCGGCGATTGCGTCTCTGATTAGCCGCCAGTATTCACGCATCGAAGATATTCTTCTCAGATGGAGGGACCGGCTCCGTCCGGTCCGCGGAAAGAAACGGACGACACGGAGGTCATCCCTCCAGAATAATGCCACGCCGATTCTGGTTTAGATGCGTGAGGCCTGGATCAGCCGCTCGTTAATGTGCTTTTCTGAATGGAAAGACGATAGCGAGTGCTCTTAAGTGCTCCCTCGCGAACGAAGGCTCCTTTTTCCACCAGGTCATGCAAATCCCGGGTTGCGGTGGCTCGTGACGTTCCCGTAATGCGGAGATAGTTCTCGGCGCTGAGACCGCCTTGGAATCCGCCGGGACCTTCGCGGAACATCCGCGAGATCACCTTCTCCTGACGTTCGTTAAACTGGCCCCGGAAACGATCAAAGAACTTCATTTTCGCAATCAGGAAATCCACCATGCGCTGCGCGGAACGCTGTGCTTCCACGATCGTGTGCGCAAAATACTCGAGCCAATCGGTGGTTTCGTTCCGTTTGTTGGCATGCTCTAAAGCGTCGTAATAGGCTTTGCGCCTGCCATTGATGACGTGGGAGAGCGCAATGAGGGCCGGCTGGCCGAGGCATTGCGAGATGGCTTTTTCGGCCAAGGCCCGTGCGATGCGCCCATTGCCATCGTCGAAGGGGTGAATTGTCACGAAATACAAGTGCGCGATGCCCGCCCTGGTTAGGGGCGCAAGAGGAGATTTTCCCACCGGTGCGGATTGGTTGAACCAATTGATGAACCGAGACATCTCGATTTGCATTCTGGCGGCTGGCGGAGCTTCAAAATGCACCCTTGGCTCGTGAAGAGGGCCTGAAACAATCTGCATCGGGCTGCTGCCGGTGCGGTAACGGCCAACGTCCCTCAGATCGCGGCGGCCGTTCATGAGCATCTGATGCCAGCGGAACAGCAATCCATCCGACAAAGGGACGTCGAAATTGCGGTACAGGTCCACCCTCATTTCCGAGATTCCCTGTTCCGCGGGCGGGATTCTGCGGTTGTCGGTGGCAAGGCCGAAATTGCGGCGGATCGAGGATTGCAGACTCTCGCGATTCAGAATCTCCCCTTCAATCTCGGAGGTGTTGAGGGCCTCTTCGCTAATGAGATCAACCGTGAGCCGCTGTTTGTCGTCATCGCCGACATGCTTCACCGCGCCAATAAATTCGCCCGCCCGGCGCAAAAACTCAGCCTCAAGAGGATCAACCTTTATCCGGTCATACCGGAATTCCGGCCAGTCCTGCCGCTCCCAATTCCAGACTTCAGCATGAGACATGAGTCAGAGGATCTCCATTTATAACTCAAATAATATACTTTAGCGAGGCATAAAGCTAGCATTTATTGCTCATGGCGTCTCGAATGAGCGCAGACTGCGTCTTTCGTGGCACAGTTCTCTACGGCGTTTGAAGAGTGGCCGGCTTGGGCGGCAAGGGCCTACCGCCCTCCCTTTGGGATTTCCGGGTGCCAAGAGCCTGACACCCTCCAGGAAAAACTCACCCCTCCTTCGGCACCAGCTTCCAAGTGCGATCGGGTTGGAGGACTTCGATGAGTTCGCCTTTGAAGGATCGCTGGACCCAGAGTTCGGCTTGCTTGGCCTGAATTTCGGGGAGGGAAGTTTTCTGGCTGTCGGCCAGGGCCTTCATCAAATCCATGCGATCGGCGTTTTCGGCTTCGACGGTGGCGCGGAGGTAGTCGCCGCGTTCGCCGTCGGGTTTGATGCCGATGATGACCAGCCCGTCGTGGCTTTCACCGACGAGGCGTTCGTTTTTGAATTGCTGGATGTCAGCCATGCGGTTGCGGCGGCGGGCTTCGGGACTTTGGTCCACCGTGGGCTTGGCGGGTGCGGTTTTTGTCCCGCCAGTCTGGCCGTATTGGTAAACGTCCAACCGCATGTGGATGTCCACCTTGATCGGCTCGCTGGTGGCGAGATTGACGGTGGGGGCGGCGCAGTTGGAAAGGATGAAGGCTGAAGGCAGAAGGATGAAGGGGGTGAACCTCCGGGCTTTCGTCATGATTTCGTCAGTCGTCATTCGGCCTGCGTCACTTTCTGCTTCTTCCATCGCCCTTGCGGCGAGTCGTCGGCGTGGAGCACGATGTCGAAGTTGCGCGATCCGGCGGGTCCTTGCAATTTTAACTGCAGAATTCCCTGCGAGCGCACGAACCAGAAGTTGCCCGCGCCCTTGGTGTAGTCGAAGTCGCGCAAAGTCTCGAGAACGATGCGGGTGCTGCTTTGCTTCAGGAGGTTCCAGGTCGGCGGGATGTCGGCCAGAAAGGCGTCGAGTTTGCGAATGACGAGTTTGCCCGGCCTGGGCGTTTGCAGTTCGCCCACAATGCGGTCGATGACTTTGCCCTCGGCATCCATCTGGATTTTGAAGTTGAGCGGGCCGGTCATTTGGAAGTTCTGCGGGGAGATGATGTTGGTGAGCTGACGGAGATCGATTTTCTTGCCCCAGATCCATCCGATCCAGGGGGACACGGGATCAAAAAAGAAGCTGAATCCCCCTCCCGCCTCGCCTCGGTAAAGTTTGCCACCGAAGATGCCGTTGATGCCTTTTTGGTCGAAGGTGACGGAGACAAAGGATTCGCTGGCGCGGTATTGGCGCCAGCGGACATCCTTGATCTTGATCTGGCCGACGAGGTTTTTTTCCTGCTTTTCCGGAGGATAGGAAAATCGCAGGTTGCCGCCCGCCTCGGTGGTGAATTCGAGCTGGTAGGAATCGAAGCCGTACTTTTGCGGGGGAATTTCCAAGGTGGTATGCGCCTTGAGGCTGGCCAGATTATCGAGGGCGACGTCCTGGGCGTTGGCGTAGAAATTCAGCGGCAGGCCGAATTGTTTGCGTCCGCCGCTGCCGACCACGAGTTGTCCCTCGGAAAGGAAAAGGCGCTCGATCATCCAGCCGGGATCGGTCGTTCCCGGCGGGGGACGGTCGGCGGGAACGTTGGTGCCGAGGCGCTTTTGGATGTCCTCCATGTACCAGAAAAGGTCCGGACCGACATGGACGGTCGGGGCGCGGATGGTGAGGTCGGCGATCTGGCGCTTGAGCAACCCGGCGAGGGTGAAATGAAAGTAGACGCTCTCGATGGTGATGACCTTGGTCAGCGGATCATACGGGGAGAGGATGTCGAGGCGGGCAATCTCCACGATCTGATCCTCCGCTCCGAGGCTGTTGGCGGCCTGGGAGAGGGGGAGGTTCTTCAAGGAGGTGTTGAGGGCGAAAGTGATGTCGGAAATTTCCGGGCGTTCGTCGTCGAGCCGGACGGTCACGCGCGCGATGTCGAGCAGGCCAATGATCCACGGCGGTTGCGGCAGGGCGGCGGGGGTTTTCGGAATGGCGAAAAGTCCGCGGAGGGATTTGCCGACGGTGAGGGAGCCTCCCTTGAGGGAAAGCGCGGAAATGATCCGGTGGTTGACGAGAGATTCGAAGGTAAAAGCGGCCTCCACCAGATCGAGGGAAAAGAAGGGCGGGTCGGATCCGGTGGTGGCGGTAAAATCCCACAAGGAGAAGGAATGAGGCCCGGCGGGGGCGTTGGCCGGTGAGAAATTCCGGAAATCGCAGGCGAACTTCATGTTCAAGGTGAGGCCGGCGACGCCGTAGTCGGAGATGAGGAGTTCCCCGTAGTCACAGACGAGGCGGCGGACACTCCAGGGAGCGCCGGATTTCTTTTGTGGTGCACCCGGGGCGGGGGCAAAGGCCTCGCTCAATTGGGGCGAGGCATGAATGACGGGTTCCACGAGACGGACCTCGCCAATCTGGCGGTTGCGGAGGTCGGCGAAGTTGAAAGCCAGGCTGCCGCCGTTGAGAGAGAGAAGGATTTCGTTGTCCTTGCGGGATTTCAGGATGAGGGATTTGACGTCGAGCCGTCCGGGCAGGGTGAACTCGACATTGGTGATTTCCACTTTGGTGCCGGGGAAAGTGCGTTCCAGGGCCCATCGGGCCATCGTGGTGAGATGGCGGGTGGCGTAGATCACAAATCCGCCGAGCAGAAGAAAAAAGACGGCGGAAAGGAGGACACACCGGCGCAACCACCGGCGGAGACGGCGGGCCGGCGGCGGGGGCTTATCGGCTGGTGAGTCGGTCGGCAAGGATGCTCAGGACAAAGATGGCGCTGACGGCGGCATTGGCTTGGAAAAAGGCTTTGTTGATGGCGGCGAGGTCGCCCCGGCGGGCCAGCAGATGCTCGTAAATCAAGGCGGCCAGGACAAGGACCAGGCTGGCGAAATAGATGGTTCCGAGCTGAGCGAAGATCCCGAAACCAAGAAGACCGAGGAGAGCCGCCGTATGCGACGCGGTGGCGGCGGTCAGCGCGCGGGGAATACCGAGCCGCACCACCAGGGAATGCAACCCCTCGCGCCGGTCCACTTCATAATCCTGCGTGGCGTAAATGATGTCGAATCCCGCCACCCAGCAAAGCACCGCAGCGGCCAGGACGAGCGGCGGCCAGGCAAATTGTCCAGTGACCGCGAGCCAGGCTCCGACCGGTGCGACAGCCAGCGCTAATCCAAGAAAAACCTGGGCGTAATCCGTGAAGCGTTTGGTGAAGGAGTAGAAAAAGACGATAAGCAGCGCGACGGGGGCAAGCGCGAAGCAGAGCGGATTGATGAACCAGGTGGTAGCGAGAAAGAGAACGGAGGACGCAATGCACCCGGCGAGGGCTTGGGATTTGCAGACCAGTCGATGTCGTCCGTCGGTGCGGGGGTTGCGTTGGTCGATGTCCCAATCGGCCAGACGGTTGAAAGTCATGGCGGCGGTGCGGGCGAAAATCATGGCCAGCACAACGAGGGCAAAGAGCCGGGCGGAGGGCCATCCATCGGCCGCGACGAACATGGCACCGAGGGCGAAGGGCAGCGCGAAGATGGTGTGCGAAAAGCGGATGAATTGAAGGAATTTTTTCACCAGATTTTTACAGAAGGAAACAAAGAAAACAAAGGGTCCGGGCTTGGATGACGTGAAGTTCAGACCGTGGCATCGGCATCCTGCCGATGATCCACCCGAAACATCGGCTGGAAGCCGATGCCACTTTCTGAAATCTCGATTATCTTAACGCCATTAGGGCCGCATTCTTGATTTTCTTATGTGAAAAATTGTTACTTCCGCGCGCGGCCGGACTCCTCAAAGAGTTCGACCAGAGCGTCGTCCACCCGGATATCCACCAGCCGCCAGGTGCCTTCCGAGCGGTAAAAGTAGAACCGCCAACGCAGGGGCAAATCGGAGTTGAGCGAGATCGCGGTGCGGCGCAGCAGGCTGGAGCCGACGATTTTTTCATCGACGATCTCGTAGCCCGAAACCGCGCCGTAGCTTTCGATGGCTTCCTTGGTGCGCTGCTTGAGCCCGGTCACGTCCTCCTTGCGTTCGGCTATGATGGTGTCCGCGACCAAGGCGTCGTAAGCGGCGTCCACCTGGCCGGCTTGCAGAGCCAGGAAAAACAGGTCGAGTTTCTCCGCCGGGGCGTCGAGTTTTCGCGGGGGGGGCGAGGCGGAGGGCGGCGGAGCGTCGGGTTCCTTGGCTCCGGGTTGGAAGATGAGGCGCTCTTTGTCGTCGCTTTTTTGCGCGAAGGCGACTACCGCGGAGGTCAGGAGAAGCAGAAGGGCTAAACGCATGAGTGCAACCTTACACTTACTCCTGAACTTGCCCATACTCTTCCTTCGCACAGAGGAGTGTATGGGTAGGTTCAAGAGTAGGAGTAAGGAATTTCACCGCCGGATCATGGCGGAGGCTTCCCGGTGGCTTTCGGGGGCGCGCAGGGTGGAGCCGGGAATCCATTCGCCGGGGATAAGGACTTTGCGCGGCTGGCTGGGCAGTCCGAGTTCGTTGCGGCTGAGCGCGCCGATGAGGATGTCCACGGCGGAGGCGCCGATTTCCTCGTGTTGTTCGTTGACACCGCTCCAATCGGAAACATCGGCCACAAGGTTGAGGTTGGCCAGGCCGATGTCCTTCGGGACTTTGACTCCGAGTTCCTCGATCCAATCGCGCACAACGGGGTTGATGCACAGGATGGCCTCGGGTTTGGTTTTCTCCAGCCATTTGTCGAAGGCGATGGGGCGTCCTTCCTTGAAGCGTTCCAGAAAAAGAATCGGGATGCGTTCGCTTTCAGGAAGCTGGACTTGTTCGACCAGATAGGCGGCCTGGGCAAGTCCGTTGGCCTCGGCATCATTGTAGCGGCTGTAAACCAGACCGATGCGCAGGTAGCCGAGTTGGAGCAGATTTTGAAAAGCGAGCCGCATGTTGAAATACAAGTCGCGATCAGCGATGGGAAAACGTTGCGGATAGAACTGGGCCTGGAATCCTTCCATGCCGGCGGGAGGGCGCAGGTGACCGCTGCCGATGAGCGAAACGACCCAGTTATCCCACTCGGAAAGGAGGTATTGGTAGTTGAGCATGAGCGGCAGGATGATGCCGTAAATGCCGTTGCTCCGCAGGACCTTGCCCACGCGTTTGACTTCCTCCTCGTAGGAACTTCCGGGCGAAACCGTGAGGCTGATTTCCTCAAGGCGATACCCCATGTCGGCGCAGCGTTGGCGGGCCCCGGCCAGATAGCCGCGCAACCAGGGGAATTCATTCCACGAAGACGCATTGGGATAGTCGTTGAGCCAGCCCATGGCGGCCTGCATTGCGGTCGGACGACTGGAACGCGCCTGAGCCTGATACATGGCGACCAGCGGATTGGGCCGGTAGCCTTCCTTTCGCGCGATGTCCTGAATCCGGTCGCGGGTGGTTTTCGGGATGGTGGGGTGATTCCGCAGGGCGCGGGAGACAGTGGCTTTATGGACTCCGGCCAGCTTGGCCAGATGATCAAGAGAAACGCGTTGGATTTTCACGGGTGCAACGTTGCATATGAGTATTTGTGGGGATTAGCAAGTTTTGTTGCACAGTTGCGAAGAAAAGCCGGCCGAGAAAATTCCGAAATCGACAATGAAAATTTCCCGGTCAGCATCCGCCGGATGGCAAAACACGACGAAAATGTTCTGGTGGTGAAACGGGCGCTCTTCGACGAACTGGGTGCTTTTGAGGGATTGAATCCGGAGACGGACCGCTACATCGCGGCCTTCTTAAAAAAGGAAAACAATTTTTTCCTGCCGCGTTCGCTGGCCGAGAACGACCCGTCGCACAAGCAGATCATTCCTTACGCCGTGTTCACTTTCGGCGGAAAAATCCTCCACTATGTGCGCGGGGCGAAATCGGGCGAAAAGCGACTGGTGGCCAAGGGGTCCATCGGCATTGGCGGACACATCAACGACGGCGACGAGAGCCTGTTTTCCTTCGACATCTCGACCTATCGCGCCGCCGTGCATCGCGAGATCGAGGAGGAGTTGAAATTCGCGGGCGGCTATGAGGATCGCGTGGCCGCGTTGATCAACGATGATTCCAACGAAGTCGGCCGCGTCCACCTCGGCGTCGTTCACATCGTCACGCTCACGCACGAAAACGTCAGCGCGGGAGAAAAAGCCATCGCCGAACTCGGCTTTCTCAGCGTGGAAGAACTCCGCGCCCGCCGGGACAATCTCGAGTCTTGGTCACAAATCGTGCTGGACGGGTGGGAAAAATTGAAGGACCAATAAAAACGTTCCATGACGAAGGCCTATCCCAAGCATAAAACCGGATTCCGGTGTTTCCTTGGGCGTTCGTCATTCTGCCTTCGTCATTCCTTCCTCATCCTCGCCATGTTTTCCCTGCTTGGCGGCCATTGGGCCGTGTTGCAGACGGTGGCCTGGACGCAGATGCTGCGCGATTATTCCCAAAATGCCACCGTGGCCGAGGCCGTGAAGAAAACCTTCAGCGGCGAGGCCCCGTGCTCGATGTGCAAGCAGATCGCCGGGGCCCGCCAACAGGAGGAAAAAGCCCCCGCCACGGTCAAGGCGGACAAGAAAGCCGAGGTCTTTGTCTGCGCGCTCCTCACGATTCTCCCAAAACGCCCCGGCCTTGAATTTTCCTATTCCTGGCCGGACGATACGGCCTTCGCCGCGCGCTCCGACGCCCCGCCCGTTCCCGTTCCCATCCTTCGCGCCTGATCGCGTGAAGTTGGTGCGGCGCTTGTGTCAAGCGCCTTGGGAATAGTCAGGCGGTTGACACAACCGCCTCGACAAATTGTGGGAGGATCCATCAGATGGGAAAAACCCGTTCTGCATTCAGTCTGGTCGAACTGTTAATCGCCATCAGCATCATCACGATGCTGGCGGCCTTGTCGGTGCCGGCCATGCAACAAACGTTCGCCTCGGCGCAAACCACGCGCTGCGCGACGAACCTTCGTGTGCTGGGGCAGGCCACCCTGCTCTATGCCGCGGACCACGGCATGGTTCTTCCCGCGACCTCGCATGCCGCTCCCGATGGCAGCGAATCCTGGACCAATACCCTGCAACCCTACGCCTCAGGCCCCGTCACCTTCCAATGCCCGGTGGACGAAAACCGCTCGCGGCCCCGCACCTACGTCATGAACGATTTCCTGACGAAGAACCCGCATCCCGCGCCGTTTCTCGACTACTCGAGCCTCCTGAAAATCGACCGCCAGATGGACACCGTCCTCTACGTCGAAGCCGACAAATCCACCAGCATATCGATCGATCACTTCCACTTCTCGGAATACTTCCAAACCGAAATTCCCGCCGCGGATTTCGCGCAGAAGGTGGGAGTGACACGGCATGCCGGCAAAGCCAACTACCTCTTCGTGGACGCCCACGTCGAGACCCTCCACTGGGACCAGGTCAAGGCGCGCCTGGCCCGGTTTAGCGACCGGTTTATTGACCCGACCCGATAACCCACGCCCCGAATCCAAGCCGCCTGCCCAACCCCTTACTTACTTAAAAATATCATGAATCGTTTCTTGAGTTATCTCGCAATCCTCATCATCACCTTATCGTCGCAAACCGCGCTCGCGCATATCGGTTACACCAACCGGAATCTCGGGACCTACACTGTCGCGGGAACCCTCGTCACCGGCAGCAACAACAGCGGTTCGCTCGTCAGCAGCGGAAGTTCGGCCACAGTCACCATCACCAATCAAAACACCGGAGAAGCGGGCTGGGCTAATGGCACGGACGCCCGATTTGGCGACAGCCATGCCATACGGGCCTATCGCTTCACTTTGGTCACACCCGCCATTGTCACCATCGAAATTGTCGGCTTGGATTACACCAGCGGGATCAGTTTTAGCGCGTTGGAGCACCCGGCCTTCTCGCTTTTTCAAGGACTGGCGCACCTCGCGCCAGCGGCCGCCGATCACGACTCGAGTCCTATCAGCCAGGCCTGGCTCACCGCGCTGGTCGGCGCGGGGAATTACGATGGAGCATTCAATGCCCTCGGGAGTTGGAAAATCGGCAGCGACGATGGCATCACCTTCGCGGACCTCACTTCCTTCCTCTACGTCGGACACGCCGCCGATGGCACCGCCGCCAACTATGGTTCCGCATCCGGCATCAACGGCGACGGCGTGGCGGACGGCTTTGTCACGGCGACACTCTCCCTCGGCGCGGGCGACTATTCGCTTTTTGCCGGCGGGGGCAACTTCGCCGGCGTTTCCTCGTCATCCTACGGATATGAAGTCGCTCTCACTGTGGTGCCGGAGCCATCCGTGGCGGGCTTGATCGGCCTTGCGGGCGCGGCCGGATGGATTACCTTGCGCCGCAGGATGGTCAAACGTCCCCAGCCTGCCGACAAATCATGAAGAAATTCCTCGCCCTCGTTCTCTGTCTGATGATTCTCCCCGCCGCACAAGGCGGGGAGATCGCTCTCAAGGTGGAAAATCCGTGGATCTTTTCGCCCCCGCCGGTATCGAAGGAAACCGCGGCCTTCATGACCCTGATCAACACGGGCGCCACGCCCCTGCGCGTCACGGGAGCAGAAACTCCCGCGGCAGGCCGGGTCGTCCCCATGATCACGACCAAGACCGAGGGCCGCACGGGCATGAAGGATGTGCCCTTCTTCGAGATTCCCGCCGGAGGAAAACTCGTGCTCAAACCGGGTGGCGACCATCTCATGATTTACGATTTGAAAGGAACGCTGACCGACGGCGAGAAGGTGTCCTTCACTTTGCTGGTGGAGCCGGGCGGAAAACTTGAGATCGAGATCCCGGCCTCGCGCTCCGCGCCGAAGTGACAACCGCCGCCCCGCGCTGGAAAAAATTCCTCTTCCCCGCTTTTCTCGTGCTGCTCGTGGCCGGGGGTATCGCCGGTTCCATGCTGGCCACCCGCGATCCGCAGAAACATGTCCATGGCTGGCTTGACCGCCTGCTCTGGCGCAAGGTGCCCGCGTATAATTTCCGACTCACCGACCACAATGGCCAACCGGTCGAACTCGCCCAATTCCGCGGCAAGGTGGTGGTTTTTTCCTTCGGCTTCACCAACTGCCCGAACATCTGCCCGGCCACGCTCTCGCACTTCGCCGCCATCCGCAAAGCCCTGCCCGAAGCCAGCCGCGACAAGGTGCAGTTCCTCTTCATCAGCGTGGACCCCGACCGCGACACGCGCGAACGCCTGGCTCGCTATGTGCCGTATTTCGATGCGTCCTTTCTGGGACTTACGGGGTCAGCTCAGGACCTGGCCAAAACTTCCTACGCCTACAAAGCCTCCTACAAAAAGGAAAAACCCAAGGCGGACGACCCGAAGAATTACTTCGTCGATCACACCGCCGACGCTTATCTCATCGGGCCCGATGGCATGTGGGAACTCTCCTACCCCTTCGAGGAACTGCCCAAGACGGACATGATCGCGCGGGACATCACCAAGCTGGCGGAGAGTATTCCAAGCGGGGAGAGATAAGCCGCCAGGAGAAGAATTCTTAACTGCAGATTGCACGGATTGACCCGGAGGGAAGCAGCCGGACAACACGGGGTTTGAGCCCGTGGCTCCCATTTTCTGAATCTGTTGCTGGCGTTTCGGCGGATCCGCGGGACAGATCCCGATGGCGTCCACATCTTCGACAGAATCCGCCATTTGAAAAATCCCACTCCGCTCCTTGCGAAGCGAACCGCTGCTGGACACAAAATGAAGGCGGATGGCGGGACTTTTTTAGGAGGACGTTCGAAGCCGCTTCGCGCGCAGGGCCGCAAGGCGGGATTGCAGCGCGGCAATTTCTTGATCCAGCGCCTCGACGTCGGCCAGGGCGCCGCCCGGGGCAGGCTGTTTTTGTTCCGCCAACTCGGTGGGCATTTCCGACATGCTGTTCATGATTACGCCGATGAAAAGGTTCAGCCTGATCATGGGGCCGGGCGGTGATGAGTCGCAGCAAGCGCAGGATGCGGACCAGGCGGAGGACGGCTCCGAAGGGTCCGCCGAAGGGCAGCAGACAAAGGGCCACGATGGTAAAATCAAAGACGTTTCACCCCTCACGGAAATAGGCGAACGGACGGCGTCCGTGCGCGGCAATCTTGAGCGCGATCTCGAGCACAAAAATGGCAAGCACGGCGGCGTCGAGCGCTTGCAGGAGATCCCCGTGCCTCGCGACCAGGGCGGCATCCGTCTCCAGTCCCGCCAGCACGCCCGATCCCAGGATCACGGTGATGATCGCGGCGTGAAACGGCCGGGAAGCGGTGACTTTCCGGGCCAGCACGGTCATGAGGCCGGGTCCGGTTCGCGCACGATCAGGATTTTGTCCACCGAGGTGCGGTCCATGTCGATGATCTCCAAGCGATGGCCGGCCCGGACAAAGCTGTCCCCCTCGCGCGGATGACCCGGCAGGTTCTCACCAACAAAGGCAGCCAGGGTCAGGCCCGGCCCGGCGGAAGACGATGACAATGCCACGCCAAGCTGGCCGGCGAATTTCTCCAGATCATAACTTCCATCGACCAGCCAGGAACCGTCCGCACGCTGCCGGGCTTCGGGACGCAGGCGTTCCTCCAGCGAGGGAATGTCACCGACCAGGGCCTCCAGCACATCGACCAGAGTGACCAGGCCGCTGGCGGCCCCATCGGCCTCGCGCACCACGGCCAGATGGACCCCGGTGCGTTTGAACTGGTTCAGGACGTCGAGCACCGGTTCGTCCGGCCTCACGTAAAGCGGGGGCGTCATGAGATCGGCCACCCGCACGGGAGCCCCGGCGGCGAGGTTGGCGTAGATGGACTTGACCGAGATCACGCCGGCGATATGGGTGCGGTCGCCGTCGAAAACCGGATAGCGGGAATGTCCGGCCACGACGATTTTGTGCCAGAGCGTTTCCTGGGTGTCGGTCAGATTCACCCCCACGAGTTTGGCCTGCGGCGTCATGATTTCCCGCGCGGGCCTCCGGTCGAAGGAGAGCACGGAATCCACCATGCGGGGTTTCTCCCGGTGAAAGACCCCGCTCTCGCGGCCTTCGAGCAGCAGGAGGCGCACTTCCTCCTCCGAAACGCCGGCGGCCGGAGCCGGCGGGATGCGGCACAGATGAAGCAGACCATCAGTGGCCGCTCCCAGCGCCTGCACCACCGGCTGGGCCAGGCGGCTCAGGGCCTCCATCCGTGGCGCCAGCAGGCTGGCAATTTTTTCCGGGGCCGCCAGCGCAATCCGCTTGGAGGCGAGTTCGCCCAGCACAACCGACAGCAGGGTGAGGAGAATCACGACCAGGCCCACGCTGACGGCCTCCGCATAAGGAGCGAGCGCGGGCCAGTCCCTGAGCTCGCCGGCCAGGGCCGTGGCCAAGGTGGCCCCGCTCAAGGCCCCGGCCAACAGCCCGATCAGCGAGATGCCGAGCTGGACGGTGGGCAAAAACCGGTTGGGATCCTCCGCCAGGCGCAAGGCCGCGCCCGCCCCGGAGCGGCCTTCCGCTACCAGCTGTTTCAGCCGGGACTTGCGCGAGGACACCACCGCCATCTCGCTCATGGCAAAGACTCCGTTGGCCAGGAACAAAAGACAGACGACAAGGATCTCGATCAGGACAATTGTCATCAGGACTGCGGCGGCGGGTCCGCCGGAGCAGGGAGTTTCACATGAGCTTTTTTCGGCCAGACCAGGGAGGCGATGACCGAAAGGGCCAGCACACTCACGATCACGATCAGCGAGATGTGGGTGTCAATCTTCCACGCAGTGTGGCCGAGCAACATCTTCACGCCGACAAAGGTCAACACGACGCCCAGGCCAATCTTGAGAAGATGGAATTTGTCCATCACCCCGGCCAGGGCAAAGTAGAGCGAGCGCAGGCCGAGGATGGCGAACACGTTCGAGGTGTACACAATGAACGGATCCCGCGTCACCGCAAAGATGGCCGGGATGGAATCCACCGCAAAGATGAGGTCGGTGAACTCGACCATGAGCAAGACGATGAAAAGCGGCGTGGCCATGAGGATGCCCTTTTCGCGCACAAAAAATCGGTCCTCCCGATAGTCGTTGGTCACGGGCATGAGCTTCTTGAACCAGCGCACCAGCGGATTGCGCTCGGGATGAATCTCCTCCTCGCGCTTCACGATCATTTTGATGCCGGTGAGGATGAGGAAGGCCCCGAAGATGTAGATGATCCAGGTGAACTGCTCAATCAGAGCGGCCCCGAGAAAAATCATGGCGGCGCGCATGACGAGGGCGCCGATGATGCCCCAGAACAACACCTTGTGCTGATAAATCAGCGGCACGGCGAAGTAGGAAAACAACAGGGCAATGACAAACACATTGTCCACGCTGAGCGATTTTTCGATCACGTAGCCGGTGAAGAATTCGAGCCCCTTCTGCGGCCCCATAAAGTGCAGGACGGCAAAGTTGAAGATGAGCGCGAGAGTGACCCAGACGCCGGTCCAGGTGAGGGATTCCCGGAAAGTGACGATGTGGGCCTTCTTGTGAAACACGCCCAGATCGAGCGCGAGCATGGAGAGCACGAACACGTTGAAGCCGACCCAGAGCCAGATGTTGTCAGTCATGGAAAGAGAAATAGGATGGTGAGGTGTTGGGTGATCTTAGCGGCGGGCGGCGGGTTTTGCACCCGGTTTGGCACCGGGCCGGAGCGCAACGGGTGCTTGCAGGTTGCCGCGGGCGCGTGGGGTGCGGTTCGCTTCGCGATCCTTGATCTTCGTCTCCAGTTCCGCGACCACCTTGGCCAGGGCGGCGCGGAGGGTGTGGTCCACCGCCTCGGCGGCAATGTCCGGACCGGGCGTGACCAGATGCAGAGCCACGCGGAAGGGCGGACTTCCCTCGGCGCGGTGTTCAAGCTGGACGCGGGCCTCGTCGATTTGCCGCACCACCCCCAAGGCGTGCAGTTGTTTTTCCAGGAACGCGGTGAAGGAGGCGGAGGGGCGATGATGAAGGTGCCGGAGGTGGATTCTCATAGATAAGGCCACCATGCGGGCAAAAGTTTACTTTGTATAATACGCAAAATTAAACATAAGCTTCGTTTTAATGGAATCGTCGTCGCCGCCCGAATGGTTGAATTACCACCATCTCCGCTACTTTTGGACGGTGGCGCGGGAGGGCAGCCTGCGCGCGGCGGCGGAAAAGCTGCACGTTTCCCAATCGTCCATCTGCGCGCAGATCCAGCTGCTCGAAGCCGCCCTGGGCGAGGACCTCTTCCGGCTCAACGCCCGCTCGCTCGTCCTGACAGAGTTCGGGCACATGATCCTCGGCTATGCGGAGGAGATCTTCAGTCTGGGCCGCGAACTGCTCAATGCCCGCAAGCAATTCCCGGGCGTGCGGTCCCTGCGGGTGCAGGTCGGGATCGTGGACTCCTTCCCCAAACTGACCAGCTTTGACATCCTGCGCCCGATCTTCACCCACGAGCCCGCCATCCAGGTGACCTGTCACGAAGGCAAACTGGACGATCTGCTGGCGCAACTGGCCACCCACCGGCTCGATGTCGTGCTGGCCGACGAACCGGCTTCCCCGGGATTAAAACTGAAAACGTTCAATCATCCGCTGGGGTCCAGCGGCATCACCTTCTGCGCCGCGCCGCTCCTGGCCCGCCGGCTGAAGGGGCGGTTTCCGCGCAATCTCCACCAGGCCCCCGCCCTCCTCGCCACCCAGAATACGACATTGCGCCGCGACTTGGAAAAATGGTTCCGCCGCCAGGGCATCGAGCCGCGGATCGTCGGGGAATTCGAGGATGGAGCCCTGGCGAAAATCGTGGCCAGTGAGGGCATCGGCTTCCTCCATATCCCGAGCCTGGTGGCACCCGAGGCGATTGAACGCTATGGCTTCGAAGTGCTGGGACGCACCAACCAATGCCAGATGCAGTTTTTTGCCATCACGGCAGAACGCCGGGTGGACCATCCGGCCGTGCGAGTCATCACGACGCGCACCATGAAACGCACCCGCCCGCAGCGTGGTCAGGATTTTTCCAGCAGCAGTTTGTAAGTTTGCACACCAGGGCCTTGACCATCAGAAGGTCCGTCGTCAGGAGCAAGTCTCTGTCACGGCGCGGATCAGAGCCGAAACCGCAGTCCGCAGTTGGCTTTCGGAGGTGCAAAGCGGCGGCATCAGCACGATGGCGTCCAGGATCGGACGGGTCAGCAGGCCGTGTTTGCGGGCAGCCAGGCAGACGCGCTGGCCGGTTTGCGCCTGCCACGGATAGGGTTGGCCGGGGGCGCGCTGGAGTTCGATCCCGGCAATGAAGCCGCATTGGCGGATGCCGGCGATGTGCGGATTCTCCTCCCATCCGGCCAGGAGTTCGCGCATCAGGGCGATTTTCGGCTGAAGGGCTTCCAGCGTTTTCTCCTCCTCGAAAATTTGCAGGCTGGCCAGGGCGGCGGCGCAACCCAGCGGATTGCCGCAGTAGCTGTGACCGTAGAAGAAGGTTTTGAGCTCGTGGTATTCGCCAAGGAAGGCCTCATAAACTCGCTCGGTCGTGAGCGTGGCGGCGAGCGGAAGGTAGCCGCCGGTGAGGCCTTTGGCCAGGCAGAGAAAATCGGGCGGCACGCCCTCGTGTTGAAAGGCGAACAGTTTCCCCGTCCGGCCAAAACCAGTCAGGACTTCGTCGAAAATGAGCAGGACGCCATGCGCGTCGCACCAGGCGCGGAGTTCCTTCAACATGCCCGGCGGCCAGAGCCGGATACCCGCCGCGCCTTGCACGAGGGGTTCGATGATGATGGCGGCAACCTCTGCGGTGTCGATGAGATCCAGCGCGGCGATGCCGGCCACATGCTGGACCGGGAAATGAACGGCGGCGAACCGGCTGGTGAACGTGCCGACTCCGCCGAGACTTGAGGCCCCCGCCGTGTCGCCATGGTAGGCGTTGTCGAAAGCGAGGAACCGCGTCCGCCCGGGCTGGCCGGTGAGCTGCCAATACTGGAGGGCCATTTTCAGCGCGACCTCAATGGCGGTGGAACCGTCGTCGGAATAAAAGACGCGGGATAATGGCAGGAAGGGCCGGGGACAACCCTCCCCGCCGGCTGCCGCGACAAGCTTCTCCGCCAATGCGATGGCTGGCGCGTTGCTCGTTCCGAGCAAGGAAACATGGGCCACGCGGTCGAGTTGGGCCTTGATGGCCGCAGTGATTTTCGGATGGCGGTGGCCGTGGATATTGGTCCAGATGGAGGAGTTGCCGTCAATGTATTCGCGGCCTTCGCTGTCGCGCAGCATCGCACCCTCGCCGTCAACGAGCACAAGGGGTTCGTGCTCAGCCGCGCCCCACGCCTTCATTTGGGTGAAGGGATGCCAGAGATGCGCTTTGTCGGCGGCGATGAGGGTGGCGGTGTTCAAGGTGGACATCTTGCGGATTTGAGCGCGGCGGCTCGACCTTTTTTTATCCGCGATACTCCGAGGGCGACTGACCGAACTTTTTGCGAAAGCGGCTGGAAAAATAAAAGGCTCCCGCGTAGCCGGTTTCCATTGCCACCTCGCCGATGCGCAGGC
>CAMASH010000041.1 GCA_945860745.1 Chthoniobacter flavus
CGAGTTTCGGTTTGCTGGCGAGCAGATCGGCCGGCTTGCAATGCGCGTTGCCGGGATACGCACCGGTGCCGAGTTCGACGGTGTCACAGCCGAGGCCGGCGATGTGCTCGAGAGCCTTGGGGAGGGGGACGTTGCTGAGGATCGCGGAGAAAACGCCGACTTTCATAGGGTATATTTTGCAGGAAGCATCTCGCAGGCTTATGGCACGTTCCCCCTCGCCCGTCCATGCAAGAGTTTTGCGCGATTCACGCGAGGGTGCAGGACAAATTTCTGAGGGATCTCCCGATCGGCGTTTTTTGGGAACCTGTAAGCTTCTGTGCCACAACGTGGCTGCATCCCGCAGCCCAAGGTTGTCCCGCGGCTGCGGGGCTACCTTGGGTCTAGAGCAAACCAGAGACCAACCCTGAATGGGGTGTGTCCCTCGCCCGAGGCAACCCATTCAGGGTTGGTTCTATTCTCCTGTCGATCCCCAAGGTCGCTCATTCTTCGCAATCTTGGGCTGTCGGATTGATCCCCTTCGGGGATTTCTGGAAGATTTTTGTCCTGCATCCTTCACGCGACTTGCCCTTCAGCCGCAAGGCCAGCGCGACGAGAGTGGAGCCATAGCACAGGGCCATCTTTGCCCTCCCGACCACTGACGAAGCCGCAACCGGCGCCGGATTCAGAAAGATCCGGCCCTTGGAATTCTTCACCTCGTCGCGGCTTTCCGTGGTTTCGTTGGAGATCCGCTTCCGCGAACCTGCCCTGGTTTGCCCCTCGGCATACGAATTGCGATGGCGGCCCACCGCGTGCGGAAAGACCACCAGATTCTGCCAGGACGTGTGGAAGGGCGAAAGCCGATCCTGACTCTCCGTCTACTCCCGTCCGAGAAGAGTCCACGGCGCGGTTTCCTTTTCTCCCAACATCCATGAGCCGCTGGCAGGAAAAACCGGGGATCCCCAGGACATCGTTGACGCGGGCAGCGGCTGGTTTAGCGGCAGAAATCTGCGAAAAGTTCACGGAACGTCCGGTATTCTCCGGGCTGTATTTCTGCGCGGCAGGTGGCGTTGTCTGTGAGGCGGCTGCTGCGGCCTTGATGACGGCTTCCAGCTTCTGCTTGGCCGCCTCGGCGTTTTGCTCGAACTTTGCGGAAGCGGTTTCGCCCGTCGCGGCAATTTCGCCGCCAACGCCTGGTGCCGAGTCAGAGGCATAACAACTAGGGCCTCCCGGAACACATGCATTCGTGCTTGCCAGCAAAGCGCATTTTGACTTAACGGATTGACCACCGATGAATGCGCGATCACTAAAATTGACGGCCGTGGCAGTTTGCGTGGCCATGGTTTCCTCGGCTTGCGAAAACCTCTCGTCGGGCGAAAATGCCGCCCTCTTCGGTGGAGCAGCCGCCCTCGCCGTGGGCATCCCCCTGGCCGCGGCCGGAGTGAATCCCAATGTCGTCATTCCTGTCACGATCGGAGCCGCCGCTCTCGCCGCCGGGGGCGCTTATGTCATTTCCAAACATCAGGCCTCGGTGCGGCAGCGCAAGATCGCTGAACAACGCGCCCGCCTTTATCTCGCCCAGCGGGCCAACGCCCAAAAGAAAGCCTCCCGCGTGGCTTCGTCCCCGTCATCATCTTCTTCTTCCGGCTCGAGCCGCAAGAAACCCGCCAAGCCCAAGCCGGAGCCCCGTTTCATCGCGGTCAAGACCGAGAGGGAGTCGCAAAACAAAGGCCAGGCTTCCGTCATGATCTTCGACACCCAGAGCAATCAAGTCGTGGGCAACAATGTCTACGATTTGAAGGCCGCCCCCAAGGTCGGCCAGACGACGAATTTCGACACCTACACCGCCGAATACGTCGGAGCGGGATCCTGACCGACCGGACGTTTCACTTCCCGAGCTGAAAAATCAGTTCGCGCTCGGATGCCGCGACCTCACGCCATGACCCCGGGGCAAGTTCCCCTGGCAAATCAAATCCGCCCACACGGACACGCCTCAGCCGCAGCGTCGGCAACTCCACCGCCGCGGTCATTCGCCGCACCTGCCGGTTGCGTCCCTCCCGCAACTCCACCGCAATCCACGCCGTGGGAATATTTTTGCGGAAGCGGATCGGTGGATCGCGTGGCGGCACATCCCAATTCTCCAGTCGCCAGGCCCGCGCCGGCCGGGTCTTACGGCCCTGAATGAGGATCCCCTCAGCCAGCCGGCACAGCGCGTCGGCATCCGGCTCGCCCTCGACCTGCACATGATACCGCCGCCAGTGATTCTCCTTGGGATCAAGCAGCCGCGCATTCAGCCCGGCTTCATCGCTTAGCAGCAGCATTCCCTCCGAATCCGAATCCAGCCGACCCAGCGGATACACCTGCGGCGGAAACCCGAACTCCGCCAGGGTCCGCTGCCCTGGTGCGTCGGGCGTGAATTGCGAAAGAACGCCGTAGGGTTTGTTGCAGACGAGGAGCATGGTGTGGAGGGATGCGGGGGGATTCGTCCCGCCTGCGCGGGACTCAGATCGCCGCTGCGCTCCGGTTCTCGCAACCCACTATTTGAGCACGACCCCCACCGGACAATGATCGCTGCCCATTACCTGCGGCCAGATGAAGGCATCCGTCAGACGCGGACGCAGCGCAGGCGACATGCAAAAATAATCGATCCTCCACCCCACGTTCTTCGCCCGCGCCCCGCCCATGTAACTCCACCAAGAGTAGTGTCCGCCTCCCGGCTCCAATTCACGGAAAGTGTCGAGGAACCCCGCCGCCACATACGAGTCGAAGTCGGCCCGCTCCTCCGGGGTGAACCCGGCGTTCTTCCCATTCGCCTTGGGCCGCGCCAGATCGATCTCCTTGTGCGCGACATTGAGGTCCCCGCAAAAAACCACCGGCTTCGTTTTTTCCAAATCCTTCAGAAATCTCAAAAACTCCGGCCCCCAGGCCTTCGTGCGGTAATCCAGCCGCAGCAACTCCCGGCCCGAATTCGGCACGTACACATTCACCAGAAAAAAATCTGCAAACTCCGCTGTGATGACCCGTCCCTCGCGGTCATGTTCGTCGCGTCCGATCCCGTGCCGCACGTCCAGCGGTTCCTTTCTGGTCAGAATGGCCGTGCCCGAATATCCCGGCCTTTCCGCCGAATTCCAATACGCCTTGTAGCCCTCAAAGGTCGAATCGACCTGTTCCTCCCGCGCCTTCGTCTCCTGCAGGCAGATCACATCCGCCTTCGCCATCGCCACGAAATCGTGAAACCCCTTGCCCAGCGCCGAGCGGATGCCGTTCACATTCCACGAGACCAGCTTCATGACGTTAAGGAAAACTCCGCCCGCACCGCGTGATGATCCGAGGCCGGGGTCGGAATCACCTGACTGCCTTCCAGGCGCAAGGCGTTATTGAAAAAAATGTGGTCCAGCACGAACGGCATCCGCCGCCAGGTGATCTCCTTGGCTTGCGTCGGCCGGAACCCGGCCGTCGCGAATTGCGCGATCACGGTCTCCTGCGGAGCTGAGTTGAAATCCCCCCCCAGCAGCACCGGTCCGTCGAATCTGCGCAACTCCGCTTCCACCAGATCCCGCTGCGCCCGATGCGCGTTGCTCGACGAGTTGATCATGAAGAAGGCCTGCAAGTGGGTGTTCAGCAGCCGCAGTGTCCGCCCGGCAATTTCCGTCTCCGCCGAGATCAAGAGCCGTTGCGATGGCGCCCGCGTCGTTCCGCCGAACTCGAATGTCACGTCCGGCGGCGGCAGATCCACCCGCTGGAAATCGCGCAGCGGCGTCTTGCTGAAAGTTGCCAGCCCCAGCCCGAAGGGGATCTCCTGCAAGTTCGGCTGCGGATACCCGAAGACCGCGTCGTAGCCCTTAAGCCGCTCTTTCAGCCACAAATAGTGCGGCGGCGGCTCCACCTGCCGCCCGCCTTCGTAACCCCGCTCGACCTCTTGCAGGAAGATCACATCGGCATCCTGACCGCGCAGGAAAGCCAGGGTCCCGCCGAGGCTTACCTCCGGATCATCAGGGTTGGATTCATCCCACCCCTGGCCGTTTTGCATATTGAAAGTCAGAGCGCTAAACATCTTCTCGGCCGCGCCTTGCCAACGCGGAAGTTGAGTCTGTATAACCGGAATCCGGAATCAAGAAAAACACTGACATGCACAAACTCGTTCTCATCCGTCACGGCGAAAGCGCCTGGAATAAAGAAAACCGCTTCACCGGCTGGACCGACGTGGACCTCACCGACAAAGGCCGGGAGGAAGCCCGCGCCGCCGGACGCCTCTTGAAGGCGGAGGGCTTCACCTTCGACCTCGCCTACGTCTCCGTTCTCCGCCGCGCCCTCAACACGCTCCACTTCGCCCTCGACGAGATGGACGCCCTCTGGATTCCCGTGGAAAAATCCTGGCGCCTCAACGAACGCCACTACGGCTCGCTCCAGGGCCTCAACAAATCCGAGACCGCCGCCAAATACGGCGACGATCAGGTCCTCATCTGGCGCCGTGCCTACGACATTGCCCCGCCCCCGCTGGAAAAATCCGACGAACGCTATCCCGGCCATGACCCACGCTATAAGGATCTTCCCGCGGCGGACCTTCCCCTCACGGAATGCCTCAAGGACACTGTGGCCCGCTTTTTGCCCTACTGGCACGAGACCATCGCCCCCGTCGTGGCCAGCGGCAAACGCGTCATCATAACCGCCCACGGCAACAGCCTGCGCGCCCTGGTCAAATACCTCGATCGCGTCTCCGACGCCGACATCATTAATCTCAACATCCCGACCGGCGTCCCGTTGGTTTATGAATTGGACGACGAACTGAAACCCATCCGCCACTACTACCTTGGCGACCAAAGCGCCATCGAAGCCGCCATGCAGGCTGTCGCCAACCAGGGCAAATCAAAGTAGCGGCCCCTTCGGCCGGTTTCTCCGGGGCATCCCGCGCCACCACCCGCCGAAAGCGATTTCCCGGAGGAGAAGGTCGTCTCAGCGCGCGGCCGGCACCAGCACCGGCACGCGATTGTTGCCGAAGCGCGCAAGTTCCTCCGCCGTGGCTTCCCGGGTCACGACTTTGCGCCGTCGATACTCCTTTCCGGCAGGTTGGGGTTCGCGCATGGCCTCGATCACATTTCCGGCCGGGACATCTTCCCGGGTGAAGGCCCCGGGGGCTTTGTTTTTCTCAGCGAAGCGCGAAGCCTCCCGAATGGCCTCAGTCGCCCCTTGCCGTTTCCACCAGCCGCGACTTTCGTGGCGGGCGCATCCGGCCAAGACGGCCTGATCGAAAACCTCGCCCGTGGCCTTGACCCGCACGGGGGCACGCGGGCCGGGCCTCCCGACCGTTTTGGGAAAAGGCATTGCCCCTTCCGCAGGGATAGGACGGAATTTGTCCGGGGAAAAGGGTGAAGTTCCGCGCACGATCAACGGCGGACATCGGGGACGATGTCCCTCCAGCTTTTCTGCTTCCTGTTAGGCCTCGGCCGTTTCTTCCTCGTCCTCAACGTCGCTGACCACCGGGGCGATGGCCTGGAGGATCTCGCCGTCACGCATGTTGATGAGGATGACACCCTGGGCGTTGCGGCCGGTCTCGCGGATGCCGCCGACCTTGGTGCGAACGAGCTTGCCTTTGTTCGTGATGAGCATGAGTTCGTCCGTGCCGCGCACGGTGAGGGCTCCGGCGACGCCGCCGGTTTTCTCGTTGGTCTTCATGGTGATGATGCCTTTGCCGCCGCGGGCCTGGAGGCGGTATTCCTCAAAGCTCGTGCGTTTGCCGAGGCCGTTCTCACCCGCCACCAGCAACATGGCTTCGGGGTCAACGAGGGCCACGCCGACGATGAAGTCGTCCTTGTCGGGCCGGATGCCCCAGACCCCGACGGTGTTGCGGCCCTGATCGCGCAACTCCTCCTCGTTGAAACGGATGCTCATGCCCTGGTGGGTGATGAGGACGATTTCGTTCTGGCCGGAGGTGAGCTTGCAGTCGATGAGGCGGTCGCCTTCCTCGATCTGGATGGCAATGATGCCGCCCTTGCGAATGTTTTTGAAATCGTTGAGGTTCGATTTTTTCACAATGCCGCTGCGGGTGGCGAAGACGACGTGGAGGTCTTTGTTCCAGGTCTCTTCGTCGGTTTTCCGGCCTTGGATGCGGATGGTGGCGGCAATTTTTTCCTCGCTGCGGAGTTCCAGGAAGTTGGCGATCGAGCGGCCTTTGCTGGCGCGGGAGCCTTCGGGAATCTCAAAGACGCGTTCCACGTAGCAGCGTCCGCTCTGGGTGATGAAGAGCAGGTAATCGTGGGTGGTGGCGGTGAAGAGGAGTTCGACGAAATCGCTGTCCTCCTCCTTCTCGGCCTCGCGGGCGGTCATGCCGATGACGCCCTTGCCGCCGCGTTTCTGAGCGCGGTAGGCGCTGACGAGGGTGCGTTTGATGAAGCCGTTGTGCGTGAGAGTGACGATGACGCCTTCGTTGGCGATGAGATCCTCGATGGCCATCTCGCCCTCGGCCGGAACGATCTGGGTGCGGCGTTCGCTGGCGTATTTTTTCTGCAGTTCGCGGAGTTCGTCGGTGATGATCTTGAGGACGCGATTTTCCTTGGCCAGGATGTCGAGCAGATCCCGGATGGTTTCGACGAGGGCATCGTATTCGGCCTTGATGCTGTCGCGCTCCATCCCGGTGAGCTGGTAGAGGCGGAGGTCGAGGATGTGGCCGACCTGCTTTTCGGTGAAGCGGTAGTTGCCGTTGGCGGCGAGGCGGGCCTCGGAGCGGATGAGGATGCCGAGCTTCTCGACGGCCTTGCGGGTCCAGGAAAGAGCCAGGAGTTTGGCCTTGGCGTCGTCGCGGTCATTGGAATCGCGGATGATCTTGATGAAGTCGTCAAGGTTCGCGAGGGCGATGAGGTAGCCTTCGAGTTTCTCGGCCTCGACCTCGGCCTGACCGAGCAGGAAGCGGGTGCGGCGCAGGATGACCTCGCGGCGGTGCTCGATGTAGGCGGTGATGGCGTCCTTGAGCGAAAGCAGCTTGGGCCGGCCGTGGTCGATGGCCAGCATATTGACACTGAAGGAGGATTCCAGCGCGGTGTGCTTGAAGAGATTATTGATGATGACCTTGGGGTTGCCATCGCGCTTGAGATCAATGACGACGCGGGTGTCCTCGGCGCTCTCGTCGCGCACGTCGCTGATGCCGGTGAGGACTTTCTCGTTGGTGAGGTCGGCGATGCGTTTGACCAGATCGGCGCGATTCACGTTGTAGGGAATCTCGGTGATGATGATCTGCTCGCGGCCCCCCTTGACCTCAGCCACGCCGACGCGGCCGCGCACGCGCACTTGGCCACGGCCGGTTTCGAAGTACTGCTTGATGCCGGCGGTGCCTTGCAGGATACAGCCGGTCGGAAAGTCCGGGCCTTTCACGAAGGCCATGAGGCCCTCGATGGAGATGTCCGGATCTTCGATCTGGGCGCAAATGCCGTCAATCACCTCACCCAGATTGTGGGGAGGCATATTGGTGGCCATGCCGACGGCGATGCCGGTGCCGCCGTTAATGAGAAGATTGGGGAAGGCGGCGGGGAACACGACGGGTTCGGACTCGGTCTCGTCGTAGTTCGGCACAAAATCGACCGTGCCTTTATCCATGTCGGTCATCAGGACGGCACCGAGATGGTGGAGGCGGGCCTCGGTGTATCGCATGGAGGCGGGCGGATCGCCTTCGACCGAACCGAAGTTGCCCTGGCCGTCGATCAGCATCTCGCGCATGGCCCAAGGCTGGGCCATGTGGACCAGGGTGGGATAAATCGCCTGATCGCCGTGGGGGTGATATTTTCCCATGGTCTCGCCAACGATACGGGCACACTTGAGGTGCTTGCGATTTGGCTGCACGCCAAGTTCGTTCATGGCGTAGAGGATGCGGCGCTGCGAAGGCTTGAGTCCGTCGCGCGCATCGGGCAGGGCGCGCGAGATGATGACCGACATGGAGTAGTCGAGGAAGGACTTCGACATCTCCTCGGCCACGTTCACTTTTTCGACTTTTTCGTTTTGATTATACATGCGAACTAAACGGGGGTTTCTGGATTAAAGAATTTGCGGGATTTTGAAGGAGGGGACGGGCGCAAGGCTTGCTGGCCTTGGAACTCCCGGCCGGGGTTTCCGAAGGGCCAGAAGAGTCCGACTTCGCGGACGGTGGCCTTCCGATCATTACCCAGGTGCGGGTTGTCGGTCTGAGCCTGAACGGACGCCGCGGGGAGTTCCCGGTTGCGATAAATGCTCTCAAGAAAGCCGGGGCGAGGTGCGCGAGGCCCCTTCATCGCCAGCCCTCTGGCTGCCTGGGTAAACTTGTCTTCGATCCTGTTCATCTCAAAATGCGGTCAATCCAATTTAGTTCGTCGGCGCGGTCGGAAGGGCGAGGAAGCGGCGTTCCCATTCGGCGGAGAGGGCGTCTGACTGGCGGGTGGTTTGAACCGGCGGAATCTTTTGGCCACGGGGTAGTCGGATTTTCAAATATTCGAGGACTTCCTGCAAGGTTCCTTCGTAATTCTGGCACAGACTTTCGTATTCGACCACGTGACGCGGCAGCGTGTTGCGCTCAAAGAAACGGCTCCAGGCCGTGTGGTCCCTCCGCCCATCCTCCAGACAGCGCGTAATGAGGTCCGCGTCGAATTCCGGCGGGGAATCGGCCCCATCGCCGTCCTTGACTTTCCAGTGACCGGACAAAGTCGCGCGGGCCTTCGAGACGGCTTGCCGCACTTTATCCCGGCGCACGATGTGGACAAATTTCAAGCGCGGAAAAGCGGCCTGCAGGAGATCGACATCCCCCCCCCCAGGGCGGCCAAAGTCATCAGTCTGCCGCAGGCGGGCGAGGAAACCCTCCAGGTACCACCCCATGACTTTGAAACCAAAAACCTCGTTCGAGGTCGCGGTGGCCTGGATGATGCCGCGAACGTATCCGGCGAAATTCCCCCGTTCGCTGAACCCGTGTTTGGCGCGGTACTCCGCCTCGAATTTGGGCAGGAAGAACTGCTTGGGCCGACCAGCGCGGCGGGTGGCATGAAGTCCATCCGTGAGTAAATTACTCCCCGAGCGCGCAATGGCGCAGATGAGATAACACCGGCGCGGATGCCGCAGATTGTGAAAGAGGCCACCCATGTTTTAGTCCGCCTCTTCGTCGGGAAAAACCGGGATGCGCAAAAGCCGGGCGGCGTCGCGCATCCGGCGGTCGGTCGAACACAAGGGAAAGTCCTGACTCAGGTCGCAGGCGGCGAGGTGGAGGGCGTCCAGGCTGCGCAGGGGCACCTGGGGATGACAGGATTCCAGAAGGTGATTTGCCCTCTTAAGGTTTGCTTTATCAAGTGGCAGGAGCAGGATTTCTCTGTTCTGTATCCGCTCTGCGAAAACACGCCAAGCCGAGTGACGTTTGGGCGGGGTGATATTTCCCGACCGTTCCTTAAACAACAAAGCCGCCGCCACCTCCGTCCACGCCAGTTCGGACGAAGAAAGTAAGACCCCGCGAAGGCCCTTCAGAAAGGTCGAACTGTCCGACTCCGGCACAAGCAGCTTCACAATGATGCAAGAGTCCAAATACATCGAAATCTCCTTGTCACGAACCCCGTCCATCGCGATCCGCCCGAATGATTTCCTCGGCAGTCGGCCCGCCGGTCCAAGGGGGCATGGTGGCCAGGTGGGCTTCGGTGCCGGAAAATGGTCGACGATGTGCTTGCGCATCATAGGGCACAATCTTTGCTTTGGGTTTTCCGTCGCTGGTTATGACGATCTCACGACCGGAGGCCACCAGGTCAAGCAAGCCCGAAAGATGCGTCTTGGCGGAGCGGACACTGATCGCCTCGCCCATCCCGGGCAAAACGATCACTTCTTGTAAGACCGACGAGCGCATGGCCGACTCGCTATCGGGTGCTCGACTTGCGGCAATCTCGCTCATGTCCTCACTGTAGTCGCAGGTAGTCGCACGGCAAGGAAATCCCTGACGTTCTCAAACATCCAGCCGCGCATTCAGGGCATTGTCCTCGATGAAGGCGCGGCGGGGTTCCACGATGTCGCCCATAAGGATGGTGAACATGCGGTCGGCCTCGACGGCGTTGTCTTCGTTCAGATCCACCTTGAGCATCTTGCGCTTGTTCGGATTCATGGTGGTCTCGTAGAGCTGCTTGGGGTTCATCTCGCCCAGTCCCTTGAACCGCTGGATGGAGAGGCCGCGTTTTCCAATCTCGAAGATTTTGGCCAGAATTTCGGGAATAGCGAAAAGCGGATGGGTCATGGCCTTGTCGCCCTCGCCCTCGATCAGTTCGAAAATCGGGGCATCACTGTTGGCGTAATGCTCGATCTTGAGGCCCTTCTTCGCCAGTTCATCGATGAGTTTTTGGGCCGAGGTGGCTTCGTGCAGTTCGATCAGTTTGGCCCGGCGGCGGGTGACGGGGTCGCCCTTCTCTTTTTTCGCGGCGGGTTTTTCGACGACTTCGCCCTCGGGTTCCGGGGCGGGGTCATCGTAGAGGTTGAGGTCGCGGTTTTCCTCGTGGAAGGTGCGCACTTCCGCCTCGCCGGGGAAATAGGTGGCCCACTCCGTATTGCCCTCACGCACCTTGACCATGAAGGTGGGCAAGAGGCCGGACTTGGGATCGCGTTCGCTCAGATAGGTCTCGAAGTCGCCGCCGTGGCGGCGGATGGCGTCGCTGAACTTTGCCAGGCGTTCGATCAATTCGAGCATGTCCTTGAGTTGGACGGCGGTGAAGACTTTGCCGTCGGCGAGATTTTTCAGCTTCACCTCGTCCGCGCCGATGTTGATGAGGATCTTGTTGAGTTGGGCGTCGTCGTCCACGTATTCCTCGCGCTTCTTGCGCTTGATGAGGTAGAGCGGCGGCTGGGCGATGTAGATCTTGCCCTGCTTTACCAACTCGGGCATCTGTCGGTAGAAAAAGGTGAGCAGCAGCGTGCGGATGTGCGAACCGTCCACGTCGGCATCGGTCATGATGATGATGCGGCCGTAGCGGAGTTTCTCGATGTTGAAGCTGCCTTCCTGATCCTTCTCTCCGCTGGGCATGCCGATGCCGGTGCCGATGGCGGTGATCAGAGTTTGTACCTCGGTATTTTGCAGAACCTTGTCGAGGCGGGCTTTTTCCACGTTGATGATCTTGCCCTTGATGGGAAGGATGGCTTGGAAACGCCGGTCGCGCCCTTGCTTGGCCGAGCCGCCGGCGGAATCGCCCTCCACTACGTACAATTCCGTCAAAGCCGGATCGCGCTCCGAACAATCGGCCAGCTTGCCGGGCAGGCCGCCGCCGGTGAGAGCGCCTTTGCGAACGGTCTCGCGGGCCTTGCGGGCGGCTTCGCGGGCGCGGGCGGCCATGAGGCATTTGTCCACGAT
This sequence comes from Chthoniobacter flavus, assembly GCA_945860745.1. Lineage (GTDB taxonomy): Bacteria > Verrucomicrobiota > Verrucomicrobiia > Chthoniobacterales > Terrimicrobiaceae > CAMASH01. The sequence goes on from CAMASH010000041.1 coordinate 11,300, forward strand.
TTTTTTCCCGACGGAGGGATTCTGATCAAAGTGCAACATGAGCCCTTCGTAACCGATCGAGCCGACAATGCTGTCCACCTCGGGGGAGATGAGCTTGACCTTGGTCTGGGACTCAAACCGCGGATCCGGGTGTTTCACACTCACGATGGCGGCGAGGCCTTCCAGGACGTCGTTGCCGGTGATGGGCACGTCCTTCTCCTTCAACAGGGAATTGTTTTTTGCGTATTGATTGATCGCGCGCGTGAGCGAACCGCGGAAACCGCTGCTGTGCGTCCCGCCATCGGGGTTCGGCACGGCGTTGGTGTAGCAGAGAAGTTGTTCGTTGTAGGTGTCGGTGTAGTGCAGGCCGATCTCGACGATGACCTTGTCGCGCGAGCCTTTGATCATGATCGGCTTCGGATGCACCACGGTTTTGTTTTCGACCAAACGCCCGACAAATTCCTCCAAGCCTTTGGGATGCACAATCTGGATCGGCTTCGCGCCGTCCTGCCGCTCGTCGAGGAAGGTGAACGAAAGCGGCGCGTTAATGTACGCGAGGTCGTTCAGACGGGTGATGATGCGCTCGGCTTTGAACTCAATCGTCTCCAGGAAAATCTCTGTATCCGGCATGAAGGTGATGAGCGTGCCGGTGTGCTTCTTGGATTTGACCTCGGCGATGACATGCAGCTTCTGCTTGGTCTCGCCGCGCTCGAAGGACATGGCGTGAATCTTGCCGTCGCGGGTGACCTCGACCTTGAACCATTCGGACACCGCATTGACGCACTTCGCGCCCACGCCGTGCGTGCCGCCGGAATACTCGTAGTTGCCCTGACCGTATTTGCCGCCCGAGTGCAGGCGGGTCAGGACGAGTTCGACGCCGGGAATGCCCTCCTCCTTGTTGATATCCACCGGAATACCGCGTCCGTTGTCACGGATGGAGATTGAGCCGTCGCTGTGAATATTGACGTCGATGTGAGTGCAATGCCCGGCCAGAAATTCGTCCACCGAGTTGTCGAGCACCTCGGAAACGCAATGATGCAGCGCCCGTTCGTCCGTGCCGCCGATATACATGCCGGGCTTTTTGCGCACGGCTTCGAGTCCTTTGAGCGAACTCAGATCGTCGGCGTTATAGTCACTTTTGTGGGAGGCGGTCTCGGATTTGGGAGCGTCAGACATCAGAATTACAAAGGGATTTTCAGGGGAAAAACCTGATGCGGGAAATCCTAGGCGGAAGCCGGGTGGCCGACAACCGTTTTTTCACGAATTTTGGGCGGACTTCCACAGGATATGGGGACTTCCCTTTCCGGAAACCACAAGATATTGCGTTTGCCGGATACCCGATGAGATTTCTGCGACCATTTTTTCCGTGGGCCGGATTGGCGGTATTTTTGACCCTCACTTTCGCGGTGCGCTGCTGGAATTCCGCCCAGGTTTTTTCCGGCGGAGCCACCTATTTTGTGGATGCGGATTGCTACTCCCGCATGACCCGTGTTCAGCGCGTGCGGGCCCATCCGTTGCAATCCATTCGATTTCATGATTTCGAGAACGCGCCCTTCGGCACCGCGCCCCACACCACGGCACCGATGGACCTTCTGATCGCCGCGCTCACGCTGATCACCCGCTCGCTCGATCTGGCCGGGGCCCTGATCTCTCCGCTCCTCGCCGTTGTGCTCACCGGCTTGCTCTGGTGGTGGGGTCGGAAATTGAAACTGCCCTATCGCAACGCTCTGCTGATGGTGGTGATATTTTCGCCGATCCTGGTGCATGGCTTTCTGCTGGGACGCCCCGACCATCAGTCGCTCATCCTCCTGCTCCTCGGCGCCGCACTCGCCGCCGAACTGGCCCTTTGGACTCAGCCGTTACAAAAATGGAGCATCATCTCGGCCCTTTGCTGGGCCCTGGCCCTGTGGACCTCACTCTTTGAGCCGCTGATCCTGCTCCTCGCCGTGCTGGCCTGCCGGGTTTTCGTCCTTGGGCGCAAAGCCTGGCCGCTCACCCATCCGGCCGCACCGGGAATTTTCCTCATTCTGCTCGCGGTCGCATTTCTCTTCGATGGCTGGCGCCCCCTCGCCTCTTCCCCGGAAACGCGCGAGTTTTTTCCCCGCTGGTCCCAAACCATCGGTGAACTCAATCACCTCACGCCCGCCCAGGTGTTCAACTGGACCGGCTGGCTGCTGCCGGTTGTTCCCATTCTTCTGGTTCTGCGCTTCCGCAAGGAGAAAAACCGTGTCTGCCTCGCCCTCGCTTTCCTCGTCATCCTTACCAGCGCTCTGTCGCTTTGGTATGCGCGATGGGGATACTTCCTCGCCCTCGTTTTTGCTTTCAGTCTGCCGTGGGCGCTTGCGTCCATTCCGAAAAAACCCGTCGTCTGGATCATCTTCCTGATTTCCCTCTGGCCCATAGCCTCCGAATGGGAGCGTCAGATTTTCCCGGACACCGCCCGGCAGGCCGCCCTGACCGAGAGCCTTGAGGACGCCGTCCTCCTGCGCGAAGCGGCCCGGGCCCTTGTCTCGCCGCAGCGCACCATCATCCTCGCGCCCTGGTGGCTCAGTCCCGCCCTGGCCTATTGGTCCGGTCAGCCCTGCGTGGCCGGCAGTTCCCATCAGAGTCTGCCCGGCATCGCCGACACCGCGCGTTTCTATCTGGCCACCGATCCCCTCGCGGCCCGGGAGATCCTGCAAAAACGCAACGTCCAATACGTTGTCGCCTACGAACCCCCGCGCGTGATGGCCAACTCAGCGCAAATCCTCGGCCTCGCCCCACCCCGCGAATCCCTGGGAAAACTCCTCTTCGACAACCCCTATGCCTCCCCCCGGTGGCTCCGCCTCGCCTACGAAAACAAATTTTTCAAGGTTTACGAGGTGAAGAACTAAGGAGCTGTAAATAAATAAAGGTGGCAAGGTGGCGCAGGAGTTTTGGCCTCTGGCCAGGCGCGACGAAGGAGAGAGCCCAAGCACTCTGCGACTGAGACTCGACGAAGGAGCAGAGCCAGGGTGCACGGGGGATAACCAACGCTGCCAGAGGCCAAAAAAACAAGCGAGGTTGCTCCCTTTATTTCCAGCGACTAAGCCTTCAGCGCCGCCTTGCGACCGTTCCCCTGGGAGCCAGCCGCCCGGTGTATTCCTCCCGATCCGCCACTTCCTTCTCCACCGCCTTTTCTTCTCCGCCACCGCCAGGAAAAAACAACGCAACCGTGCGGACTCCGGATAGCAGAAAAGACCGGCGGAAAATCATTGGCGCAGAGCTGTCAGGAGCCAATGGCAGGGTCAATTCCAAAAAGGATTCCCGGCTCGAGGTTCTCTGAGACGCTAAAACGAGAACGTCACACTCCCACCGCCCCAGAAGGTATTGGGCGCGGTGTTGTTCAGATCGGTGAGGGCGACGCTGTAGGCTCCGTAGGCGGAGACGGTGATGGTGCGGGTGATCTTCACCGGCACCGCCAGACCGAACTCGACGTTGTTCGGGCCGGTGAAGGGCTGCGCGTCCCCGCCCCGCGTGTTGTAGTCGAAATTCACGCCGAACGCGGTCCAGGGTTCCAGGGCCACGACATCGCGATAGAGCGGCAGTTTCCCGTCGAAGCGCAGGAGGAGGTAGCTGGACCCGGCCTGGACAAAGCCGCTGCCGTCGTCCGCATCGGGGCCGAGGGTATAAAAGTAGGTCAGCGAGGGCGTGAGGCTGAACTCTCCAAGGGCGAATTCGTAGGCGGCGCAGGCGTTGAGTTCGTGCGAGAAGAAGTCCCCACCGCTGACACCATAGTTGAAGGTGTAGCCGAGACTGAGGGCGAGATCGCCGACGAGGCGGGTGTAGTTCAGACTGAGATCAAATTCGCGGTAAGCGGTCCCCTGGGTGGCGAAACACTGCCAGGCATTCACGGTGAAGAAGTCGGTCCCGGTCGCGCCCCATGTCGCTTCCAAAGTGGTCCAGGCGATGCCGGAGCCGTAGCCCTTTTCGCGCAGGCCATTCACGCCGCGATCCATGTAGAGACTGTCCCAACCGGCGCTGAGGGAGGCTTCGAAGGATTTATCGGATTCTTCCAGAACCGCGCCGGGTTTTCCGCCCGCAATGAAGACCTCGACCAGCGGCCACCAGTCGTTCTCCGTCTGATTGAGAGTGCCGGTGAAGGTGATGTCGCGCCCGGGCCAGTAGTAGGCGAAGGAATTGCCGTGACCGTCGTGGCCCCAGAGTTCGCCCTGACCGTCCGCAAGTTTCACGCGATAAAGCCCGAGCCCGTAGGAGATGTCGTCCTCGCCGACGGGCACGGCCTGGCGCATGGTGTCGAGGGTGCCGGGGTGACGAAAGAGCGCACCCGAGGCGAGCCCGCGCAGGAAGCGTTCCAGATCGCGGGTCGTGCTGATGAGACCGCCTCCGGCCCAGTCGGCGCTTTGACGGGGCACCTCATGCAAATCCTCCGCGCCCTCGTAGCGATGGGACGGCGCCGCGCCGCGCGGGTTGCCGCGATAGCTGAGCCAGGTGGACGGCAGGCCCAGCGGATCGAAGATTTGTTCGCGGAAAACGAGATGAAGCGGTTTCCCGGCGGCGCGTTCGATGATGAGGCCAAGCAGGACGTAGTTCGTGTCTGCGTAATGAAAATGCCCACCAGGACGCCTGGCGGGGATCGCCCGGGAGTGGGCCAGGATTTCTTCGGGCTGCCAGAAACGCCCGGGTTCCGCCACAAAGGCGCGCAGGAAGGCGTTGTTCCCCTGGCGGTCGCGGGGACCGTCGGTCCAGTAATTCGGCAGGCCGCTGGTGTGAGAAAGCAACTGGCGCACGGTGATGGCACCCTGAAAACCGCGGGACGGTCCGCCCGGCAGCACTTCCGAGAGCGGAGAATCGAGACGCAGTTTTCCCTGTTCGACCAGCCGCAGAATGGTCGCGGCGGTGACGGCTTTCGTGATGCTGGCAATCTCGAAGGGAGTGTCCACGGTCATGGGCGGCGAGCCTGGACCGGCCACCAGCCCCGCCGCCTCCTCGCACAGAACCCCCTGAGGCCCGCTGATGCGGATCACGCCGCCGCCATGTCCATCACTTCGGGCCACGAGACGGTCGAGCACTTCGCGCACGGGCGTGGAGTGCTGGGATTCGGCCAAGGCCGAAGTCGCAATCCACAGAGCGGCGGCGCAGGAAAACAGCCGGGAGGGAAGCTCTCCACGGAGCACCGGCATCCCTGGCCGCCTATGGCGCCGCCGGAGGCGGGCAAGCCTGCCTGGGACCGAAAACCGACACAGGCAGGATGCCTGTGCTCCCTGCGAAGCGGCCCCCTCACCCTGCATCGGGCCGGAAGTCTTGCACGTAGATCACGCCGATGAGGGCCCAGAGGATCGTCGTCTTGTCGAAGAGATGCCGCATGTCGATGAACTCACCTTGTTCGACCACGCTTTGGATTTCGCGCTCGAGGCTGAAGGGTTTTTCCCCCAGCGGAAACGGGCGGAACAGGACGCCATGATTGTGCAGCTTGTCGTGGAAACGCGTGGCCGTGTTCCCAGGATTCAGATAAAACGTGGCATCGCGATACAGCGGATCGAAGACGGAAAGGTCCGCATCGAGATCCAGACCGATGCCGCAGATGAGTCCGGTGACATCGCGATGACGCGGCGTTTCATCCACCTCGAACCATGCGTTGTAGTTTGACGGGTCGGTGATCCACTTTCCGTTTTCCGGAGCCTGGGAGGCGATCGGGGCTTTCACCGCGCCGCTGCCATAGACCTGCCCGACTTCCGCCCGCATGGCCAGGCCAAGAGCTCCGCGGTAATCGGGCCGCCGCTCGCGGGCGAGGGAGAAGAGTGCCGCATAAATGTCCTCAAGGGGGGCACCAGCCGCGGCGGCGGATTCGAATTCGATGTATTCGTTGAATTTTCCTTTGAGCGACGCATTGAAGCCCGTGCGGATGACGACGGAATCGCTGTCCTGCTGCGGCACGAGAAAATCCGGAGTGTCGTTGCCATCGGTCGGCAGCCAGACCATCGTTCCCCCGATCGTCATCATCTCGCCCATAAGCGGCAGGACTTCTTCCACGCTCTGCCCCAGACCGCCCAAACCAAGCGAATAGGCTTTGGCGGAAAACTTCTTGTTCCGCACGTGCTCTGGCGTGATGCGGGCCGCCAGCACATCCTCGATGTGGCCCAGAATCTCAATGGAGCCCGGTTCGTCGGAGCCGGGGTGGAAAATAAACTTGCCGCAGTCGGTCCTGCAAATGTCCAGCCCGGCCCCGCTTTCGGTCAGGGCGGCCTCCACGGTTTCAAAGATTTGGAAGAACCGGCCCAAAGCCGCAACCCGCATCACCTCGCGGCAGTAGGGTTGCAAACCGGCGATGAAGAGACGGCCGCCCTGGGCGTGGAGTTTCTTGTGCAAATTCACAAAAATCCGCAGGCCCGCACTGCTGATATACGTCACGCCGGTGACGTCCATCACCACGGCGCTGCGGGCGGCAATCGGTGCCAGGTCCGGCTCGACCTCCGAGGCCCCATGGGCGTCCAGACGGCCCGCCAGCCGCACGACCGTGGCTTTTCCCAGTTTTTCGATATGGAGGGAGATCGCCACCTGCGAACGATGAAAGGCAGGCCGGATTGTGTCAACGCGGTTTCCGCGGGGGGGGGGCGTTTTGGCTTTGACGTCCCGCCGCGAAAACATCCAACTAGTGACTCTCTCATGATTATCCAGCCTTCCGAAGAAAACGGCGTGACCATCCTTGTTCTCGAAGGACGCCTTGATACAAGCACCACGACCATTTACGACCAAGCCTATGCGGCCGCCTTCGCCGGGGGCGCTCGCCGGTTTGTCCTCGATTGTGCCGCGCTCAGCTACGTCAGCAGCACGGGTCTGCGCTCCTTTCTTCACTCGATCAAGCAACTCGGAGCCAGCGGCGGCAAGTTGGCCATTGCCACCCCTTCGCACATGGTCTTGGAAGTTCTGGAAATCTCCGGTTTTAAACCCCTGCTCACCATCTGCCCCACCAGGTCCGCCGCCGTCGCCGCCCTGACCTGAAACCCGATTCTTTTCACCGCAGGTAACGAAGCAACACCAAGAAAGGCGTGGGAACCTTTGGTTTGAAAGCCTGGCCGGCGCTCCGCGTCCGTTGCCGCTCCGCTTGCTTCTGGGAAAACATTTCTTAGCTGGTCCGGGTGTTTTCCCGTTCGAGCGAAAGTCCAATCTGGCGGACGATCCAAACAATCCGCTCGAACAGCGTCGTGGCATGGAACAAGGTGGAGTTTTGTCCGAGCTCGGCCGTCTGGTGCGTCTGGCGAATCCGTTCCATCGCCTCGCCCCGGTCCGCCGCCAGCGTCAGCAAAAAATCGATGTCGGTTTTGTCGCGCGAGAGCCAGGCATCCTGCGCGATCAGCAGGATCAGATGGAGCGATTCGGTCATGCGGTCGAAGAGCGGATTGAGATTTTCCTGTTTGACCGATTGATTCCGCACGGTCACGAATTCATGGACGGACTCGGCCAGGGCGACGAGATTTTCCTGCCGCCGTTCCGAAAGCAAAACCGAGGAGGCCACCTCCCGGGCAAGATCGATCCCGACCATCTCCTGGAGGAAAGCGCTGATCTCCCGTCCCAGCGCCTGCGAGGCCGTTCGCAAGGTGGCGGCCTTGAGCGCCCCTGCGGCAGGGGTTTCGTCGCGAATCGCATCCATCGCCCTCTGCGCGAGGGAAAAAAGACGCTGCTGTTCCTTGTCCACCAGGGTCACCGCGGTCTCGGGCACTTGCAGGGCTTCATCATGCAAGAAAGCCAGCCGCGACAAATCCTGCTCCTCCGTGGCCGGGGCCAGCCGCGCCAGAAAGGACGTCGCAAAAGGCGCGACCAGCAGCCCGGTCAAAAAACAGCCGCTCATGTTGAAGAAAAACGCCCAGGCGATGCGATCCGCGGCATCGGCCGAATCAATGAATCGAAAGAGAAGACTGTGTCCGAAGTATTCGCTCACAAAGAACAATCCCGCGACGATGCAGCCGGAAAAAAGATTAATGATTCCCTGAAAAAGCACGATCTGGCGCGGAGGCCCCTGCAGGCTGGTGGAAAGAAAGAACCCCGCGAGGGCCACGCCCGGGCCCGCCCCGCAAACCAGCAGGATGGATTGAAACTCCGTAAACAATCCACTCCCTTGCAGGGCAATCGCGATCACGCCAATCGCCGAGGACGACTGGATCACCATGCGCAGGGCCGCGCCCAGAAAAAACGGCGCCCAAGCCCACGCCTTGAGGAACGCCGCCAGCGCGATGAACCACGCATATTGCGGCAGCGGGGCAAAGGCCTGCTTCATCATATCCAGCCCCAGAAAAAGCATGCCAATGGCAAAGAGCGCCCCCACCAGGGCCTCAAACCGATGAGCGATCTTGAAGTTGATCATCAGCCCGGTGATGCCGATCAAGGCCAGCACCGCCAACCGCAGATCAATGGCCGCCAGGAAGACCAGCAGCGCCGTCCCGACATTCGAGGAAGCCACCACCGGCAGAGCCCGGCGCAGGGAAATCAACCCCGTGGCCACCATCCCGGCCAGGATGAAGGCCACCGCCGAGGCGCTCTGGGTCACCGCGCCAAATCCCATCCCCACCAACCCCGCCAGGACGGGGCGGTCCGTCACCTTCGCCAGCATCTGACGGAACTTGCGGCCGCTCATTTGCTGCAGCTTCGACTTCACCCCGTTGATGCCGGTGAAGAAGAGGCTCAGGCCTGCCAGAAAAAGCGCCGCGAGTTGCACGGGGATGAAAAATTACCGGCTGGGGCTCAACGCACGCCACGCCAACGCGCCGGCGCAGGCCACGGCAATCGCGCTTGCGATCACCGTCACCAAGCGGAGAGTGCCGTAAAGTTTTTCCCCGGCGGCGCGCAGTTCCCCGAACCGCTGCGCCTCCAGGGCCACAAGCTGCGCTGCCACCTGGTCGATCCGCTCGTTCAACTTCTGATCAATTCCCCTCACCATGCGATCCACCGCTAAAATCGTGGCAGGATCAGTGGAGGAATAGGCCGCCGCCGCCGTCTGATACTTGGCCAGCAACCCGCCATGCTCCGCCGTGATCTTTTCCAGCTCCGGACGCAATTCCGCCGGGAGTTCCGGCGAGGCCACCACATCGGCCAGGGCTTTTTGCACCACGCTGTTTTGCTCCTCAAAGCGTCTAGTGTAGATAGCCAGGTCTTCGGCGTTCTGTCCGCGCAAGAGCAGGTTTTTCCAATGCTGAACCTGGATCTTGAACTCCACCTGTGCCTTGCGCGAAGCGTCAATCAACCGGGTAAGCTCGCCCATGTCCGTAAGCGCGGCATCCGCGTTCAGATGCGAATACCAGATCCCGAACAAACCCGTCAGTGCCAGCGCAAACACGCTGAGAAGCATCAGGCCGACAAGCTGACCGGCGGGGGAGGACTTACGTTCTGTCATGGCACAAGCTCTAGGCAAATTCCTCTGCGTTTCCACGCAAAATCTCCCGCCCGGGAGAACGTTCGAAAGATCACTGGCCAAATCCCACCGGGCGGAGGAATACTTCCCCCCCATGAATCGCCGGAAGTTCTTGCAAATCCTGGCGGGCACCACCGCCGCCGCCCCCTTCACTTCGTTACCATCCGCTCCCGATGCGCTCGGCCCCGTGCTCCCGCAGCGCGAGCTGGGAAAATCCGGCCTCCGCGTCACCTGCCTCGGCCTCGGAGGATTTCATATCGGCTGGACGACCGAATCCCTCGCTCAAGCCACCATCGAGGCCGCACTGGAGGAAGGCGTGCGCTTTTTCGACACTGCGGAATCCTACGGCCCCCACACCAGCGAAGAACGCTATGGCCGCTATCTCACCCCGAGATACCGGGAGCACATTTTCCTCATGACGAAATCCATGGCCAGAGACGCCGCCACCGCCCGCCGCGACATCGAGGAATCCCTGCGCCGCCTCGCGACTGATCACCTTGATCTCTGGCAGATTCATTCGCTCTTTACCCCGGACGATGTGGACGAACGCCTCCAGGCCGGCGTGCTGGCCGAAGCCCTGAAGGCCCGCGACGAGGGCAAGGTCCGGCACATCGGTTTCACCGGACACGCCAGCCCCTCCGCCCACCTGCGCATGCTTGAGCGCACCGCCGGAACGTCTCCGTTTCTCACCTGTCAGTATCCGGTCAATCCGGTCGATGCGGCATCCCCGCACAGCTTCACCGGCCAGGTTCTGCCCGCCCTGCAAGAAGCCGGCATCGCCTCCCTCGCCATGAAAACGCTGGCCGACGGACGTTTCTTCGGACGAAAAATCCAGGGCGGGAAAGTCGCCTGGGAAACCCCGAACCCCGTCGTGCCCGGTGTGCTTTCCCTGGCCGACTGCATCCATTTCGCCCTCTCCTTGCCTGTCTCCGTGGTGATCACCGGCGCGGAAAATCCCGACTTCCTGCGCGAAAAATCCGCCCTCGTCCGCTCTTTCCATCAAATGACCGGCGACGAAAGAAACGCTCTGGTCAACCGCGTCGCCTCCTATGCCGCCGAGGGAAAAGTGGAATACTACAAAGCGAAGGAACTCCGCCTGCCGGCTTAGTATCGAAGAAATCCGTGGCCTCGGGGTGATTAGCCTGCGGCTCAGATTTGCCCAAGGGGCGGTCTTTGACCCGCTGTCGCTCCGGTTCCCGCCGATGGGTCGATTCAGGGAATTTTTTCACAGAAGGTCACGAAGATTAAGCCTCCCGTCAGCCGACCCCATGTGGCGCCGCCCCCCCCTTGTTACCTTCTGTAAATCTCTCTTTTTCGCTTCCGTCTGCACCGGGTGGCCACGTCATCGGCACTCCAGAGGGCGTCGCTGTGAGCGGTTGAGTCGGATTGGGGCGCGGCGGGTAACATGGAGTTCATGCAGGACGGGCCATGTCAACCCACCACACCCTGCCTTTCCGGATCACCAGCGAACTGGGAAATGATCTGCTCGCCGAATCCCCAGGGCCCTCATCTTTATCGGAGCAACTCCACGCACACGAGCGTCTGCACATTTTTCTCCTGGGCGAAATCGGCCTCCTACCTTGCGAAGAACGAGGAAACCGAAGCGCAGGCTCTCTCGAAGGTGAAGACCGGGGACACCGAAACCGGAATCTTCCCAGAAGACCACCAACTGAAGGCAAGACGCGTCACGGCTCAGACGCAAACAGGTCGCCGGTTGCGGGTGGCGGCCAATGAACTCGGCCAGATAGCAGTGGTAAGGAGCTGTAAATAAATAAAGGTGGCAAGATGGCGCAGGAGTTTTGGCCTCTGGCCAGGCGCGACCAAGGAGCAGAGCCCAAGCACTCTGTGACTGAGACCATCTCTTTGATTTGTTTGGATCATTGGCTGGAAGCCAATGCCACGTGGCATCGGCATCCTGCCGATGTTCTGAGTCCATTTATTTGGCAGAGATGGTATGAGACTCGACGAAGGAGAGAGCCAGGGTGCACGGGGGATAACCAACGCCGCCAGAGGCCAAAAGAACAAGCGAGGTTGCTCCCTTTATTTCCATCGACTAAGGCAGGGCATCTGGCCATCAGTGAGCTTTCCGTCTTGGGGTTTTGCGGCGGGGAGAAAGAGGAAAAAGATCAGGCGGACGGCTGGCTTTCCAGTCCGTCCAGAAAATCCCGGCTCTTGAGCACGGCATCTTCGCCCGCAATCTCAAGCGTCGAGTGCCCGGCGAAACCTGCCTTCTTTAGTTCCGAAAAAACTTCACCGATGCCGATCACCCCGGCCCCGAGGGGGATCGTCGCCATGCCGCATCCAAAGATCTGGCCGCGCTTGGTGGCCATTTCAGCGGGCATGTCCTTCCAATGGACGTGTTCGATTTTTGGTCCGAAGCGTTTGACAAATTCGACAGGGTCACCGCCCCCGAGCCAAAGATTCCCCGTGTCGAGGTTCAAGCCAAGCGCCGCAGAGTCGCATTCATGGAGGATGCGTTCGACATGATCCGCGTTGTCCGTGAGCCGTCCGTGCGGCTCGATCAGAAGCTTCGTGCCGGAATCCGCGGCGGCGCGCAGGGGTTCGTGAAGTTTTTCGCGAACCAGAAAAATGGCCTCCGCGTCGGTGAGTTGGTGTCCGAATCCTGTCGTTGGCTCCCCCTCTGTGGTGATGATGTGGCGGACGCCGATCGCTGCGGCGGACTTGACGGCTTTCAGGATCTGGGCCGTGCCGTATCGCCAGGGAGCAGAAGGATCGAGCAGATTCGCATGGGCGCACCACGCGGAAATTTCGAGCCCATGTTCCGCAAACAGCCGCTTTAAATCATGGGGATTGCCATCGAGGCTGGCCAGGGCGGTGAACCCGAACTCCACGCCAAGACAGGCCCCGTCCGAGTTGTCCGTGACATCGGCGTAGCGGAATCCCCAGTCAGCGATTTGCCGCAATTGGGTATCGAGCGGCGTGAACGGGGTATTGAGGGCGAAACAGCCTATTTTCATACGATCGGCAGAGTTGGTTTGTGGGTTTCAGGGAGCGGATGTGTTTTTGCGGGCGATGGTATCTACCGGCCATTCGGCCAATTCGCTCCGGATCGGGAAGTCCACGCGGTCGCCATGCAAGGCGGAGAGGTAAAGGCCGAGGTTGAGTTCGGAAGTTAAGAGTTGGTTCGTCGCCCCGAGATCGGGTTCCCCGCCGCCCTCCATCCAATCCAACAACCCGTGCCATGGAGCCAACCACACGGCGGGACCGTAGGAGTCCGTTTCTAAAAGTTCACTTCCTCGGGCGGTAAAAATCTCGGCCTTGCCTTCGTTGTGGACGCGAATCACGCCCTCGCTGCCTTGGATGACCATGGTGGCGGAACCCAGCGCCTGGCCCCCGTCGACCAAACCACGGCACCCGTTGGAAAAGGCGAAATACCCGCAGGCATGGTCCTCCATGCAATGTCCGAACGAATGCAAGGCACGCGTCCGCGTTTGACCAAACGCCCAGGAGAGTGTCGCGTCGTCATTGAAAAAGCGGAAGAGGTCCAGCCAATGCGCTCCCCACTCGGAAAGATCCCAACCGGCCACACCGGCACTCATCAACTCCGGCTGGCCGATGCCACCAGCCAACAGGCGGCGGCGGATCTCCTGGAAGAGGGGTTGATGGCGCCTCATGTGGTTGACCACGATTTTGACACCGGTTTCCGCAATGAGGCTGCGCAGTTTTGCCCATTCCGCCGGGCTGTTGAGGAATGGCTTTTCGCAAAGAATCCCGCGCACCCCCGCACGTGCCACTTTCTCAATGATCGGGTAGTGACTTCCCACATAAGTGGCAATGCCAACCACATCGGGCAGGTCTTCGGCGAGCATCTGCTCCAAGGAAAGGAAGCCGCGTTCGATGCCGAACTTTTCCTGCCAGATGGTGAGATTTTCCTGCTGGAGATCAACGCCGGAAACAAGCTGGATGCGAGGGGATTGGGCCAGCATTTCGGCATGGATATAGCCGATTTTGCAGCCGTCTTTTTCGTCGCCGACCCGTGCTGGTTTGCCGACTCCGATAAGTGATGCGCGGGAGATCTTGTTCATGAATGGTTGCGTCTTGCGATGTCAGGGTTGTTTGGGCGTTTGGGTCAGCCAGCGGACAGCGTTGAGCCAGAGTTGCCTCATCGCGGGGCACTCGAAGGCACGCAAGTCGTGACCGTTGGCCAAATAGACGGCTCGTCCGGCACCGCTGACCCTACCCCCGCTGAAGCATTGCACCATGGGAAGTTGTTGGCCCTCGTAATTGGCATGGGCAAGGACCTCGGGCTTGATGTCCGCATGCGTGTGGAGGTCGTAATAAAGTTCATCGTGCAAGGTGTAATCCGAAACGTCTTGGAGGATCGGATGTTCCGGGCGCGTCACGGTCACGGTATAATCGCCGAGAGGAGAGTGCTGGGTCGGGCGATCACCGCCCCACACCCAGTTGATGCCAACGAGGCGTTTGAAGGTTTCTGAATCATCATAGCTGGCCACCGCTCCATGATGCAGAAGCAAAGGTCGTCCGCTGGCGACATAACGGGTAAAAGCCTCTTCGTGTGGCCGGGTGAGTGGGGTGTATTTTTCAGCCGACGAATAAAAAAGCCCCATCATGACCACAAGGTCACATTCTTCCAGGTGGTTAAATATCTCTTTATCGTGGTGGAGCGAACACTCAAATCCCCCTCCTAGCCACTGGGCGATAAGCCGGGCCTGGTCGGCCACAGGGTGAAAATCTGGACCGCCGACGTGAAAAGATAAGCGGGGAATGTGTGACATGGATTTCTTTTAAATCAAGGACGGTCAATCGGACAATGATTCTTGGTGGTCAAAGATTCACAAGTGGTGGTTAAATATCACTGTGAGTATGGACAACCTGGAACGGGGCCCTGCACCAGCAGCGCACTCCACGGCGGCAATGGCGGCAGAGGCAACGACCGGTAGGGACCGTCCGTATCGGCGGCGATGAGAGTGCTCCGGTCGCCCTGCATATTGAGAGCGTGAAAGGACGCGGTCAGGTCGCAAGCCTTCAGCACCACACCCTCGGCGGAATCCATGCTCGCGTTGATGAGCACATAGGCCGGGCGTCCAGCCGCATCGCGCCGGCACCAGAGGGCGATGCGATGGTAGGACGCGATGTAGGCTGGCAGCCGGTCGCGACTGAGCCAGCGGGTGACGTTGCGCAGTTGCGTGGTCTTCGCCAAGCTGCCCAGCATGTTCCACGGGCAATAGCCAAAGACAGCAACGCGCCCGCCCATCCCATTCTCAAAGACACCGGCACAACAGCCATAATTCGTGGGCGTGAAGTTCTCGCATTCCGCCAACAGTCGTGCGGCGGTTGCAGTCGGTCGCAGCAGATACGTCGGCCGCGGCCAGAAAGACGGGCGACAGTCCCGGTGCCAGCCGGCGAACCGACCGTTGAGCGGGTCGGCGGTGAACCGCTCAATCGAGTCGACATCCCGGGTGCCGACAACTTCGAAGCCGGCCCACCCGGCCAGTCCAAGCTCCGCAAGCCGTTGCAATGCCGCGCCATCGAGAAGGACGCCGCCGGCAAAGAATTCCCGCAACTGTTCCGTGGACCATTCGAGAACGTTGTCGCCGGTGAGGATCGTCAACGCGGCGCCGCACCGGGTGTAAGCCGCCGGCACTCCCAGGGTGAAAAGTTCATTGACCGCGTGGAAATCGCCCCCCCAAACGCCCGGTCCAGGCCATTCTCCATCCGGGCCCAGCGCGGCGCTGTGATCGGGACCGAATGCCGTCCAGACTCCTTCGCATGGACTCCGGCCACAGGTTGCCACGAGTTCGTCGAAGAACGGACGGGCGTTTTTTACCGCGTCGAAATAGGGGCGATATTCCTCCAGCGGATCGCCGGAGATTCCGAGGGTGTTGAACGCTACGCCGGTGCAACCGGCAGCGATGGCCCCGGTCATCTCAGCCAGATAGGCGGCGCGGCTCTTGTTCAGGCGGATATAAGGAAAGTTCTCGTGCTCATATTGGATGTCGGTGACGGCGGCTGGAACAAACGCATTCTGACGGCCGACGGAGTGGCACTTGCCCAGCAGAGCCGTCGGATGATCGTCGGTATAAAATCCGCCGCCGGGCCGGAACTTCACGTTCAGCCGCTGCGAGCCGGCCATGGCGTCCGTCCAGTCTTCGTAGCCCCAGCCGCAGATCGCCTCACCCGTCATAAGCCCCAGGCAGATGTCCGGCGCGACACGATCCGTGCCTGCCCTCGCCAGCCGGAGAATCCGCGCGACATACTGCCGACTGTGCTCCAGCCAGCGGCGCCGCAGCTCCATCCGTTGTGGAGAAGGCAATTCCTTGAACGCGGCCAACAGTCCCTCGCGGGTCCACGTCGCACCGGTTTCGACGCCAAAATCCGCCAGACAAAACGGGCAGAAACAGGCGAAGGAAATCGCGGGAAGGTGGGATTCCAGACGAACATCGTCGTCAATCCAGATGAACTCCGGACCGGCCGCCGCCAGCGCGGCATAACACTCGTGGATATAGGTCTGAACGGCCGGATCTGCCGCGCAGTAACAACTCTTCGACACGGCCCCGGACTTGTCCACCAGATGCTGCCAGGGTTCGTTCAGGGAGTTTTCCGGATTCTCGTCGGTATGGCCGATGGTGGCCAGATGGTTGATCCCTACGCGCAAGCCGAGCGCTTGGTATTCCGGAATAATGGACTGAAGCACAGCGGCGCGCCGACGCACTTCGACGAGCGGCAGTGGCGGATGGGTATCGCCGGTAAAAAAAGCGACTTCATCGATGGTTGCGCGAAACTCGCGGAGCAAATCGAGTTGCTCCCGGCAGCGCTCCTCATCCGACCACGTCCGGTAATGCACGCGCAGGGAATGGGTGTTGTTCAAGTGGTGATCAGGTGAGTTTTTCATCCTAAAAACCGAATTGGAACCACGGATTTCACGGATAAACACGGATTATCAATGCTTTATGAAAACGGAATCCTTCACCCCACAGGTGGATGCTTTTTTGCATCAAATATTGCTGTAACATCCTGTATCCGTGCTCTCCGTGTAATCCGTGGTTCATTCCCATTTTCCCATTTAGGTTCATGGTCTTCGTGAAATCCTTTCCGGGGCACCGGTTTTGGCTCGTCCGCATGGCGGATTGCCTCGGCGATGGCCGCCATGCCGCGGCCGCCTGGTCCGCGAGCCATCTACCGGCCACGGACGAATATCCCGTTCCGGCACCAAAGCAAAACGACCGCCGACTTGTGTCGGCGGTCGATTTTTCCCCCCAGAAAAAATGCTTTTCCCGCTCTTGCGAGGGGAAGGGTTGTCAGGCGAGGGAGCGGC
This sequence comes from Chthoniobacter flavus, assembly GCA_945860745.1. Taxonomy (GTDB): domain Bacteria; phylum Verrucomicrobiota; class Verrucomicrobiia; order Chthoniobacterales; family Terrimicrobiaceae; genus CAMASH01. The sequence goes on from CAMASH010000041.1 coordinate 27,961, forward strand.
GGCGACGGAGGACCATCACGGTCGTGAGGCTGAAGGCCAGCAGCGCACATGTGGAGGGTTCGGGGACGGTGGCGGTGAACGTGAGCGTGCCGTCGAGCAGCAACTGGGCACTCTGAGTCGCAAAGCCGTTCCGCCAGAATTGGATCTGATCGCCGGCAGCGACTGCCACACTGGTGGCGGTAAAGGTGGTCGAGGAGCCTACAGCTAGGCTCTGTCGCGCCGCCACGTTCGTAACCGATATGCCGTTCCACAAGTCGATCTCCGCGTAGACGGGCCCAGCGGTTTGGCCGCCATAGGCAATAGCCGACACGTTATAGCTCACATTGACAGTTCCTGCGGACGGCGCTTGCCACGTCAGGATGGTGTCGCCCCAGGCACTGCCAGGTAAGTTCCCGCCG
>CAMASH010000042.1 GCA_945860745.1 Chthoniobacter flavus
GGAATTGAACTTGGCTGGAACCGAAAATCGGGTGAAACTTTGAATGCATTGTTTTGTGCGTGGGTTGAGGTTGCTTTTGGTGTTGCAACCCCTTTCAGCCACAGCCTTCCGCACAAAACGATGCTTTTTAACTTCGGAGTTCGGGTTGAGTGGACACCGTCGGCCTTAATCCTGATGCACGTTGCTGGCGGCGATGAAGCCTTGGAAAAGCGAATGCCGGTCCTTGGGCTTGGACTGGAACTCGGGGTGATGCTGGTAGATCGGCTATCGCAGACGTCGGGAGAATAAAAATTGACGGCGTGTTGCAAACGCAACACATTTGATGTGATGAAAACAGCCGTCGTCCACAGTCGAATCAACCCGGAGATCAAGGAACGGGCCGAAGATATTTTGCTGCGGCTCGGCTTGAGCCCGACCGAGGCTATTCGCATCTTCTACACGCAAATTACCCTCCGAAATGGCCTTCCGTTCGAGGTTGAGATTCCGAATGCCACCACGAGCGCAGCTCTGGAAGATTCCCGGAAAGGGAAGAATCTGACGAAGCGCGCCAGCGTTGAAGAACTCTTCAATAGCTGGGACGAGTGAGAACGATCTACGAAACCAGCCAGTTTCGGAAAGATATCAAGAAGCTGAAGAAACAGGGGAAGGATATTGAAAAGCTGAAGGATGTGGTCAGGCGGATTGCCAACAACGAGCGACTTGAGGACCGACATCGGGACCATGCCCTGATTGGGCCTTGGCGTGGATCGCGGGATTGCCATATCGAACCAGACTGGTTGCTGATCTACCGGACCGTTGATGCCGACCTCTACCTCGAGCGGAGTGGCAGCCATAGCGACCTGTTCAAAAGATAAGCCTCAGTAGGCCTCCCCTGAAAATTCCCGTGCCTCCGGCCTTTGAGGAAGAAAACGGCCCGCCAAGATCCTGCCAGTGGCCAAAGCCCTCCTAGCCAGCGGAAATCGCCTTGTCCCCACTCGTATCAATCTATCCTCTACAACCGTATGGAGGCCTCAAACACATGGTTTTGTCGGTTATCACCCCAAAATGGGTGGATAAACAGACTCGTATAGTCACTGGTTGGAAAAAAACAATCCGTTGACGTGTGTTGCGTCTGTGATACAGGTGGATCATGTCCCAATCCGCAGTAGTCCATGCCAGAATTGATTCCGCCACAAAAGCCGCCACGGAGAAAGTGCTCGATGCCTTGGGGATGACTCCCACGGAAGCCATCAGGTTGTTTTATCGACAGATTGCGATCCGGAAGTCTTTCCCTTTGGAGCTGCATGTCCCGAACAAGCTGACCGCCTCGGTGCTCGCCAAAAGCGAGAAAAATCAAGAGATTGAGACATTCGATACTCCGGCTGATCTCTACGCGTCCTGGGACAAATCAGGCTCAGCCAGACTCATCAATTCAAGAAGGACATCAAACGGCAACAGAAAAGGGGCAAAGACCTCCGAAAAATAAAAGCCGTGATTGATCTTCTTCTTTCCGGTTCACCACTGCCTCCCAAGAATCGTGATCATGCCCTCGGAGGGAATTGGATTGGTCATCGGGACTGCCATGTCGAACCGGATTGGATTCTCATCTATAAGATTCTTGATGATGAACTTCGCTTGCAGCGAACCGGAACTCATTCCGATCTCTTCTGAAAGGAAAAATGCCCAGCAGTTCCTGATTGGGAAAGTGCGCATCATCGCCGCCAACGCCGCCGGCGACAGCACGCCCAGCGCCGAAGCGCGGATCGTCGTGCCGTAGAACCCTCAACCAACCACAAAATCCGAAATCCGCCCTTCGCCAGAGGGGCGGCTTTCCTCTTTTATCGGATATCACCCCGTTTGGCGTGATAACCGATAAACGAACCGACTCGCCAAGATCCCGCCAATCGCCAAAGCCCTCCTAGCCAGCGGAAAACGCCTTGTCCGCCCTCGCGTCAATAGGCTACGCTCTGCAACCGTATGGGCGGCCTCAACCCATCGGTTTTGTCGGTTATCACCCCAAAATGGGTGGATAAACAGGCTCGTTTAATCACTTGTTCGCTAAAGAAATGAAACGTGCGCTGATCGTCATCACTTGTATTTTTCTGGTGGGCTCGATGATTTGGATGGTCTTCCATGGCCGATGGGAGAGCGCTTATGTTTTGCGGGCAGCATATGACAACCACAGCTACCTGATGGATTTGGACTCGAAGCCGCTGTGGTCTCAACCAAGTAGCCCTTCATTCGCCGATTTTACAGAACACTTCTCAGAAGGTGCAGAGCCATTGCCTAAAGGAGGAAAGATCATTGTTTACCACAAATGGGATTGGTGGCTTCTCGACCTAATCATCCTCTGGTTGATCGGATCTCTCGTGATCACACCGATTATATTGTTTTTCTTTCGTCGTGATGGAGCACTCGGTGCTTTTGCAAGAGTTGGGGCGAGCCTCCTTATACCATCTCTCTGATTTGTTTGGATCATTGGCTGGAAGCCAATGCCACGTGGCATCGGCATCCTGCCGATGTTCTGAGTCCATTTATTTGGCAGAGATGGTATTATTTCAGCCTTTGCTTGCTTCCTTCTGTGGCTTGCAATCGGGGGATGGGGACCTCCGGCGCCTCTGTTCTTCGGCATCCTTGGATTGCTAGCTGGGTGCATCTGGGCCACGAGCCACGTTCGAAAACAATCAACAGCGAACGAAGCCGTCCAGATAACTCCGCCGAACGGGGCATCTGACCGCAGACGTCCGGCAACGCGCTAATCCTGATGCGCGAGGCAGGCGGCGATGAAGCCTTTGAAGAGCGGATGCGGGGCGTTGGGTTTGGACTGAAACTCGGGGTGATACTGGCAGGCCAGATACCAGGGGTGGTTCTTCAGCTCGATGAGTTCAACGAGGCCTCCATCGGGTGAGGTGCCGGCAATAATGAAGCCTTTGTTTTCCATCTGCTCGCGGTAGGCCATGTTGAACTCGTAGCGGTGGCGGTGGCGTTCGGAAATCTCGTCGCGGCCATAGACCTGATGGGCCAGGGTGTTCTTGCCCAGGCGTGTGGGCCACATGCCGAGACGCATGGAGGCTCCCTTGGCGGTGACATCCTTTTGGTCCTCGAGGATGCAAATGACGGGGTGAAGCGTTTCGGGATCGAACTCGGTGCTGTTGGCGTTTTCCAGTCCGCAAACGTTACGGGCGAATTCGATGGTGGCGATTTGCATGCCGAGACAAAGGCCGAGAAACGGGGTGCGTGATTCGCGGGCGAAACGGGCGGCCCCGATCTTGCCCTCAATGCCGCGGTCGCCGAAGCCGCCGGGGACGAGGACGCCGGCCACGCCCCGCAGGTATTTGTCCGCCCCTTCTTTTTCCAGATCCTCGGCGTCCACCAGCACGAGGTCCGCCGCGCAATCGAGGGCGGCGGCGGCGTGGGTGAGGGATTCGTAAATGCTTTTGTAGGCGTCCTGGAGTTCGATGTATTTTCCGACCACGGCGACGCGGACGCTCTTTTTCGGGTGGATGATGCGCTGGACGAATTTCCTCCAGTCCGACATGTCGGGCGTGGTGCCCTGGAGATTGAGGGCGCGGCAGACGTACTCGTCGAGGCCCTCGTCCTGAAGATTGAGCGGGGCCTCGTAGATGGTGTGTTCGACATCGCCGCCTTCGATCACGGCTTCGATCGGGACATTGCAATAGAGCGAGAGTTTTTGCCGCACGTCGGCGTCGAGGGGGAGTTCGGTGCGGCAGATGAGGACATTGGGCTGAAGGCCGATCTCGCGCAACTTGGCCACGCTTTGCTGGGTGGGTTTGGTTTTCAATTCCCCCGCGGCCTTGATGTAGGGAATGAGGGTGACGTGCATGATGAGCACGTTGCCGAAGCCGGCTTCGAGTTGAAACTGGCGGATGGCTTCCAAAAACGGGAGACCCTCGATGTCGCCGGTGGTGCCGCCGATTTCGGTGATGAGAACGTCGGCGCCGGAATTCTCCCCGAGGTCGCGGATGCGGCGTTTGATCTCGTCGGTGATGTGGGGGATCACCTGGACGGTTTTGCCGAGGTAGTCGCCGCGGCGTTCGTTGGCCAGGACGGTCTCATAGACCTGACCGCTGGTGATGTTGTTGGCGCGGGTGAGGGTGCAGTTGGTGAAGCGTTCGTAGTGGCCGAGGTCGAGGTCGGTCTCGGCGCCGTCGGCCAGCACATAGACTTCGCCATGCTGGAAGGGGTTCATCGTGCCGGGATCGACGTTGAGGTAGGGGTCGAGCTTCATCAGCACGACCTTGAGACCGCGGTGTTCCAGCAGGGTGCCGAGAGAGGCGGCGGCGAGCCCCTTGCCGAGGGAACTGACGACACCGCCGGTCACAAAAATATACTTCATGCGGGCGGAGTTTAGGGGGCCGCGCGAGAAAATCCAGCTTCACGCACCGGGATTTCTTTCGGCCGGATTGATGCAGGAGTTTTTGACCGCGGATCACACCGACGGGCGCGGATAAAGGCGAAGGCAGGGGGAAGGCATGCCGGGCGGTGTCCCTTTTTCGTTTTTCCGTCTTTTTTGCGGACGGCGGAAGTCTTCTTTAACTCGCCGGTGGGCCGGGAGTGGCTATAAAGGGTCCTGTCATGAAAACCCGGATCGCCCTGTTTCTTGCTGTCTTGGCGGCCTTGCCTTGCAGCCCGGCGGCGGAGGTGACATGGAATGCGGTTTCCGGCAATTGGGATGTCAGCGGCAACTGGGCTGGCGGCCCTCCCAGTGCGGCGGATACGGCCCTGATTGACAACTCCGGCACGGCCGCACTGCCCACGGCGGTGTCCGGGACGTGCTACGATGTTCTGGTCGGGAATTCGTCCGTCGGCACGCTGGCGGTCTCGGGCGGAATTCTCAGCGGAACAAACGCCTCCCTCGGGAACAATGCGGGTTCCCTCGGCACGGCGACGGTGAGCAGTGGAACGTGGAGCAATGCCAACGGTCTCACGGTGGGCAGCTCGGGCACCGGCGTTTTGGTCATCAGCGGAGGGTTGGTTTCCGACGTGGACGGATTTCTCGGATTTAACGCGGGTTCGCACGGCACGGCCACGGTCAGCGGGGGCACCTGGAGCCATGCCAATAATCTGACCATCGGCGGCGACGCGACGGGGATTCTGACCATCAGCGGAGGGTCGGTGCCCGACACGTTCGGCTTCGTGGGCAATAATCTGGGTTCGCAGGGCACCGTGACGGTGAGCAGCGGGACCTGGAGCAATACCAACGATCTGGTCGTGGGCAATTCGGGGACGGGGGTCTTGAATGTGGGAGGAGGATTTGTTTCCAGCGCCAACGGCCGGCTGGGGGAAAACGCGTCGGCGTTTGGAACGGCCACGGTGAGCGGCGGGGTCTGGAGCGTGACGACGGATCTGGTCGTGGGCAATTCGGGGACGGGCGTCTTGAATGTGACCGGGGGATTTGTGACCGGCACGAATGCCTTGCTGGCGGTCAACGCCGGTTCCCACGGTTCGGCCACGGTCACGACGGGAACCTGGAGCACAACCAACGTTCTGTCGGTCGGCGTTTCCGGTTCGGGTTCGCTGCTGGTCAACGGGGGCCTGGTGACGAACGGCGAGGGCAGCGTGGGCGTGAATGCGGGTTCGCACGGGACGGCCACGGTGAGCAGCGGCAGGTGGCAGAATTCGGTCAACCTCGTTGTCGGAACGTCCGGCACCGGTGTCCTGAATCTCAAGGGCGGTTTGGTTTCGGCCGGGGACGGATTCCTTGGCCACAACGCGGGCTCGCACGGCACGGCGATCGTGAGCGGCGGAACGTGGAGCAATTCGACCGGATTCTACATCGGTAACTCCGGCACCGGCGTGCTGACCGTCAACGGGGGATCGCTGAGCGACATTTTCGGGATCGTGGGAAACGTGGCCGGTTCGCAAGGCATGGCGACCGTGAGCAGCGGCACCTGGAGCAACAGCGGAAATGTGCTCGTGGGCAATGACGGCTCGGGAGCCCTGATCGTCAATGGCGGCCGGGTCAGGACCTTCGACGGAATCCTGGGGTCAGGCTCGAACTCCCAAGGCGTGGCCACGGTGAGCAGCGGCACGTGGAGCAACGCCAACCGTCTGACCGTGGGAAGTTCCGGCACCGGCGTTTTAAATTTGACTGCGACCGGGGTGGTGAGCGTCGCCGCCGGCAGCGGCCCTGTCACGGTGGGCGCGCTGGCCGGATCGGGCGGAACGCTGAACATCGGCGCCGGCGGCGGGGCGGGCACGCTGGAGGCCGCGGAGGTTTCCGGCGGAGCCGGTTCCGCGACGGTCAATTTCCATCACACGGGTTCCCTCGCTTTTGCTCCCCGGCTCACCGGCTCCCTTGCCGTGACCAAGAGCGGGGCCGGCACGGCCATCCTGGCCGGCAGTAACACGTACAATGGAGGCACCCTCGTCAGCGGGGGCACGCTCGGAGCCGGGCATAACACAGCCGCTGGCGCCGGCCAGGTCACGGTGGCGGGAGGGACATTTTTGATCGAGAGCGGTGTGACCGTGGCCAACGATCTTGTGCTCTCCGGCGGCAATGTGATTCGTGAAGTGAACAGCGGCGATGCTCTGATTCTTGCCGTGCGCAGCCAGCTTGGCGGGGTCAATACCGCCGCCACGATCCTCTCGGGCACGGCGTCGGCCGGTGGCAGCTTGGGGGCGGATTTTCAAACCACTTCGAGCGCATTGAATGACGAAATCCGGGTGAGCGACGTTTTCCGCTTTGGTGGTGTGCCGGTGGTGATCGGCTTGGAGACCGATCGGTTCACGCTCCAGCTTGCGATTGCCAGCGTGACCGTCAGCAATTTCCTGGGCTGGCGGAATGGGGACGGTGTCTGGGTCAATGCCGTGCTGGGCAACGCGGGAGGCTCGGCCAGCCTCGTGCCGGGTGCCTGGAATTCCAGTTACACCCTGGGCACTTACGGCGTGGATACGGTCAATGGAACGGTCTGGGCCGTGCTGAATCACAATAGCGATTTCAGCGTGATCCCGGAGCCGCACCCGATGGCTTTGGTGGGGGCCGGTTTGCCGGGTCTGTCGGCCAGGAGGCGGCGGCGCAAATAATGCCCTGGTGAAGCTTCGCTCCGTGACGGCTGTTCTGCTGCTGCTTCCCCTCGGGTATCTGGTCATTTGCGCGATCCTGTATTTCCAACAGGACCACATGGTCTTTTTGCCGTCGCGGTATTCGTCTCCGGAAATGGAGAATCGCGCGCAAGGGGAGGGATTTGAGCCCTGGACGAATGCGCAGGGCGAGCGCATCGGCTGGCAGTCGAAGCAGGGAAACCGGAATGACGTTCTGCTGGTCTTCAACGGCAATGGAGGGTGTGCGCTGGACCGGAGTTACTATCGCGAATATGTCCGGAACCATCCCGGCGACTGGAAAATCTTTTTGCTCGAATATCCCGGATACGGCTCGCGGGAGGGCCGTCCCTCGGAAGAATCCGTGACCGCCGCCGCGGTGGAGGCGGTGGACACGCTGGCGGTTGCGCCCGGTCGCAAGATCTGGTTGCTGGGCGAATCGCTCGGCAGCGGGACGGCCTCGGCCACGGTCAAGGCGCGGCCGGAAAAAATAACCGGCCTCCTCCTGGTTACGCCGTTCAACTCCCTGGTCGCCGCGGCGGCGAACCACTATCCGTGGCTGCCGGTTTCTCTGCTGCTGAAAACGCGGTTTGATTCGGAGAAAAATCTGGCCAACTATCCGGGGCCGGTGGCGTTTTTCCTCAGCGCGAACGACACGACCGTTCCCGCGGCCCTGGGGCGGAAACTTTACGAGGGATATGGGGGCCGCAAGCGTCTCTGGATTGACCCCGAGGGCAATCACGACGTGTCCGGATTGCTGGACAAGGAGTGGGCGGAAATTGCGCGGTGGTTGGCGGGCGGAAAATCCTAAGGCAAAGGCCGCGAGGACGTAGCCGTCGTCGTGAGACGGTGGCCCTCCGCTACTGGAAAAACGCGCTCAACGTTTCGGCGGTATCGGTGTTGGCGATACTGAGGGATTTGAGGCGCGCATCCGTCTTGTCGCAGGCAATGCGGGCGCCGGCGGTGTGGAGTTCTCTGGCGCCGGCGGGGAGTTTGTCCGCCGCTTGATAAATGGAGATCAAGTTCGCCCATGTGGCCAGCGGGATCGGGGCCGAGGCATGCGGTCCGGACCAGCCTGACCCGGCCAGGCTGCCTTTTGCAGTCAGAGTGCCGTCATTTTCCAGGCGCAACACCAGCAGTGGCGAAGCGGTTTGATCCGAGAGTTGGATGCGAACCTCCCCGTCCTTGGAGCGGGTGAAGGTTGCGTCACCACGGAGGGTGAGATCCCGGCGTTGCCAGCGCACTGTGGCAGTTTCAGAAGCAATCGTTTGGAAGGGCGGCGGTTCCCGCGGAATGGCGCAGCCGGCCAGCGGAAGGAGGAGGGCCAGCGCGAAAAACTTACTCTGACACCTGAACCTACCCTCTCCAATCGACCCGGAGAGTAAGGGTAAGTTCAAGAGTCGCTGTAAGTGGGGGAGGATCGCCCCTAACCCCCGGTGGGCTTTTCCAGGTGGCCGCCGAATTGATACCGCATGGCCGAACAGACTTTCTCGGCGATGGTGTGATCCTTGCGCGAGCGGAAGCGGGCGAAGAGCGACGCGCTCAAGACATCGCAATCCACCGCCTCCTCAATGGCGGCCATGATGGTCCAGCGTCCCTCGCCGGAATCGGAGACGCGGCCGGAGAAGCTTTCGAGTTTAGGATCGCCTGCGAAGGAAATGGCGGCTAGATCAAGCAGCCAGGAGCTGACCACGCTGCCGCGGCGCCAGACTTCGGAAACATCGGCCAGGTTGATGTCGTAAACGTAGTCGTCGCCGATGGGCGCGGTCTCGGCATCGGCCTCGCCTTTTTTCAGGCTGGCATTGGCATTGGCCAGAATGTCGAAGCCTTCGCCGAAAGCGGCCATGATCCCGTATTCGATGCCGTTGTGGACCATCTTGACGAAATGTCCCGCTCCGGAGGGTCCGCAATGCAGGTAACCTTCCTCCGACGTGCCGGCGAGTTTTTCCCGGCCCGGGGTGCGCTCCACGCTGCCACGTCCGGGCGCAAGGGTCTTGAAGACGGGATCCAGGCGGTCCACCGCCTCCTTGTCGCCGCCGATCATCATACAATAGCCGCGCTCGAGTCCCCACACGCCGCCGCTGGTGCCGACGTCGAGATAATGAATGCCCTTGGGCTTGAAATGGGCGCTGCGGCGGCGGTCGTCGCGGAAGTAGGAATTGCCGCCGTCAATGATGGTGTCGTCGGCTTCCAGATGGGAGGCCAGTTCGTCGGCCACCTTGTCGGTGATGGCGGCGGGAACCATGATCCAGGCATTGCGCGGCCTGGTCAGCTTGGCGGCGAAGTCCGCGATCGAAACCGCGCCCACCGCGCCTTCGGAAACAAGCAACTGCACCGTGGCCGGGTTGGTGTCGAAAACGACGCATTGATGTCCGTGTTTTATGAGCCGCCGAACCATGTTGGCGCCCATCCTTCCGAGACCGATCATTCCGAGTTGCATGATGAGAGGATTAAGCCCTTCAGTGTGGGTGGCGTTGCCTCCGCGCGCAACAAGAATCCGCGTCAGCTTTTGCCCAGCCGGGCGATTCGTTCGGCCTCGCTGGCGGCCTCGGTTTCGCGGCGCTGCCGCAGATGTTTCACGGCGAATGGGGTTGCGCCCGCGATCAACAGGGCGACGATGGCCCAGAACAAACCGCTTTTTTGACTTGGCGGCGAGGTGATGCGGATGGTCGGGGAAGGCGGTGAGCGGCGTCCGGTTTCATTGAGCGAGCTGATGCGCAGGAACCACGTCTGGCCGGGAGCCAGATTCTCGAAGCGTGCGACGACCCGGCCGGTGTTCTCGGAAATTTTGATCTGGCGCCGTTCCTCCCAGGTGATTTTCGGCGGCCCGTTTTTGACGGTTTCCAGTTGGCGCTGTTCGATGACGTATCCCGTGGCGTTGGGGGCCGGTTTTTTCCAGCTTAACTCGAGATCCCTTTGGTCGATTCTGTGGATCGCGACTTCGGTAACGGGAGGGATATTGCTGAAGGAAGCGGCCGCGGAAGATCCGGCTTCCGCAGGCTCCGCAGGAACGACGGGGGCCAGAAGGGCGGTTGGGATTTTCCCGGGGGACGAGGACTTGGGGGCGTTGATGCGGGCCGTGACCGGGAGCGTGACCGCCGGGGAACCTTCTGCGGCGATCGCGATTTCCGCCTGGTATTCCCCAGGGGCGCCGGATGCGAAGGCGACCTCGAAAACGCGTTTCTCGCCCGGGGCGAGGACGGCGGTATTGGGATCCGGGAGGAGCAGGATTTCCGGTGGGCTGGTCACCCGGAGGCGCGCAGCGACTCCGCCCTCGTTTGTGAGGGACAACGCCTTGAGGGCGCGGCGGCGGGGCGGGACGTCGCCGAAATTCAGGCCGTCCCGCGGCTCGATGAGCAGCACGGGTTGAAGGGCGAAAACCCGCAGCGGGATTCCCCGGCGGAATCCCCCGCTTTCCAGGGCGAGACGGCCTTCCAGCGCCCCGGGAAAATCCGGCCGGGTTTCCAGCGTGATTTCCACTTCCCCCTGGCCCGGAATGGACACGGTGGCCGGTGCGACGATTTCCGGCGGGACGGTGATTTCGACCTGGCGGGGGTCCGGCGTTTGGTTGCGAATGACCAGGCAGGCCGAGGCGCGGGATTTGCGGCTTGGCCGGCTGAGTTCGATTTCCCGATCCGGCGCGAAGCTCAGCGGCGAGGCGGCCGCGCCTGAGAGGTTGACGACCGGACGGGGATCGTGGGAAAAGACGATCTTGTCGCCGTATTCGCCCTCGGTCGAAGGCTCGAAAAGAATGCGGACTTTTCTCTCCTGCTTGCGGGTGAGCCGGTAGTCCGCCGGGCCCAGGATTTTCCAGGGTTCCGGTGTCCTGATCGTGCCGGCGAGAACGCCGCCGCCGCTGTTGCGGATGGTGATTTCCTCCTCGCGGGTCTCCCCGAGCAGCAACCGCCCGAAATCCAGGGAGTGTACGACCGAAAGCGCCGGGGGTTCTTCGGAAATCGTGATCCGGACCGGGGCGGGGGCCGAAACCGCGGTGTCGGCCGCCTGCACCGCATAAGTGAAGGTGTCGGCTCCGGACCCGGTATTTTCCTCGTGGGTGTAGGTCACGACGGCGGATTTCGGTCCGGTCAAGCGGATCTCGCCCAGCCGGCCATGGGCGGGTTTGGCCCGGATCAAAAACTTCAACTGACTGGGGGCCCGTCCGACGGCGCGGAGCGGGATTTCGATGCTTCGTCCGCGGAAGATCGACACATTCAGCGGCTGGGCCATGGGCGGGGGCGGCGGCGGGGGCGGTTCCTTGGGCGCCCCCTGCGCAGCGGCCCCGGCCAGCAGGGAGAGAAGAAGGGTGGCGCGGCGGAAGTTCATGGAATCTCGTTGCGAAAAATCATCCCAACGATTAAGCCGATGTCGATTCGTAAAAAAAGAATGTCCACTGCCCTGCTCCGCCTGACCTGCCAGACGCGCGCGACGCGACCCGGCGCCGCCGCGTTGATGGCCGTGCTCGGCACGGCGGCGCTGCTCTGCCCGCTTCTGGCCCAGCCGGCCTCCGGCATCCCGCCGAAAAAGCCGCAGAAGAAAGCTTCCAGTTTGATCAGCAAACAGGAACCGCCCAAGGTCAACCCGCGGCTGCTCGAGCAAGCCACCCCGGAGAACATCGCTATCACCATTTCGCTGGGCAAACAACGCGCCTATTTTCTGGTGGGCGGGGAAATCGCCGTGGACACTCCGATTTCGTCCGGCAAACGCGCGGGCATGACGCCGAAGGGTTCCTTCAATGTGGTGGAGAAAGACGCCGACCATCGTTCCAGTCTCTATGGAGATTTTGTCAATCCGCGCAGTGGCAAGACCGTGCGTGCGGGGGTGAGCACGCGGATCGATTCCGCGCCGGGCGGAACGGTTTATCGCGGAGCGTCCATGCGCTGGTTCATGCGCCTGGGGGATTCCAGTGGTCATCGGGCGGAGGGCCTGCACACGGGCATTCTCCCCGGCTATCCGGCTTCGCACGGGTGTGTGCGCCTGCCCGACGATATTGCCAAGCTGATTTACGAGAAAGCGGTCGTCGGCATGCCGGTGACGATCTCCGACTAGTCCGCGAGTCGCGCCAGCAGTTTGGACAGGCGGTGGAGAGTCCACACGGCCATGGCGAAGTCTTCGAAGTTGGCGGTTGCGCTCAGCGGCGCGCCGGATGCGTGGGCCGCCGCCTGCAGGTTCCGGAGGGATTTTCCCTTCAGGCGGGTTTTCTCGTAAAGGTCCCGGACGGCGCCCGGCTGGATTTTCTCCGAGGCTTTGGTGGCAAGGGCGAGGAGGGCTGTCAACGGCGCGTCCAGCGTGTTCGATTCCTTCCGGTGACTGGCGGCGGTGGAGAAATAGCGCACGGCCTCCTCGATGTGGCGGATCAGGCTGAGTTGGGCGCGCCGCAGATGGAGGGTTTGGGCGGTTTCCTCGGAGATGGCATTGCGTGAGGCCAGCTTGGCGGCGAAGCTCTCGATGGCCTGCGCGAGGTTCTGAAAATTCCCGCCGGGCTTGTCGTCATCAGGCCCCGCGTTTGCCGGTTCGATGCGGATCATTCCCAGCAAACGTGCCAGTTCGCGGCCCAGCAGGTCGAGGGCCGTGGGGGGATCGTCGAGGGCTTGCTTGCGCAAAAAGAGCGGTTGGGACGGATCGTCCGCGGCCGGCTTGTCCGGCCAGAGTTTTTCCAGGAATCGCCGCCAGGCCTTGAGTGAGGGGGTCATGACCAAGGCTGGCAGAAGATTGGAAAGCAGAAAAATGATGGCCAGTTGGGTCGTCAGTGAATGGGAAAGGGCCCGGACCAGGGCGGCGCCCAAAGGAACGCCCGCCGCCTCGGCCGCATAGAGTCCCAGCATGAGCAGGGCGCTGACCACACAGAACAAATCCTCCAGCCGCACCAGCCGGAGTTGCTCGCCCTGCAGTCCGGTGGAAAGAAACAGCCGCAGGCCGATGGCCCCGAGGTTGGTGCCATAAATTATGAGCATGGCCGTCCGGAGTTCGAAGAGTCCGCCCGAGGCCAGGGTGATGACGAGCATGACCGCGCCGGTGTTGGATTGCAGAATTGCCGCCGCGGCGAGGCCGGTGAGAAAGGCCAGCAGCGGGTTGGACGTGGCGGCCGCCATGGCGTCGCGGAACCCGGCGACCTCCTTCAACGGGGCCGCCCCCGCGCCCATCTGCTCGAGTCCGACGAGAATCAACCCCAGGCCCAGCACCGCACCGGCCGCGGTCTGCCAGCGGGGTTGGCGGATAGTTCCCATGACGATGCCGGCACCACCCACGATGAGCGCGACGTAGGGTTGCAGATCGAGCGTGGCGACAAAGGCCAGAGCGGTGAGGCCCACATTGCACCAGATGATGATGGGGGCGGCCGCTGCGGGTTTGATCAGCCCGCTGCCGGTCATGCTCATGAGGACAAAGGTGACGGCGGTTGCGCTTTGCATGAGCGCGCCGGAGATCACCCCGAGAACCCCGCCCAGCGCCGGGGATCGGGTGCTGCGTTTGATGACAGAGCGAAAGCTCGGACCGGTCAGCCTTCGCAGATTGTCCCCGATGAGCCGCAGCCCGAGGAAGAACAACCCCAGGCCGAAAATCAGGGAGTTGAACGGAGTCATGGAACGGCGGTTGAGCGTGGTTGGTTGAGAGTTGAGAGGGGAGCCGCGGGCCGCTCAACTCTCAACCAGGAACTCTCAACTTCCGCTCTCCAGCATGGCCTCGAGCAAATCGTCAATCGCGAGGGAGGCAAACGTCGTGGCAGAATCGGATAGCGCGTAGGGAATGATGAGGCGGCGGTTGTGCAGGAGCGAGCCGCAGGTGTAGACGACATTGGGCACGTAGCCCTCGCGCTCCTCGCCCTCGGGCTTGATCAGGGGTTGGCTGAGCCGTCCGATCACCCGGCAGGGATCGGCCAGGTCGAGCAGGATGGCCCCGATGCAATACTTGCGCATGGGTCCGACGCCGTGGGTGAGCACAAGCCAGCCCCGGGCGGTTTCGACGGGCGGGCCGCAATTGCCGAGCTGGACAAATTCCCAGGGCTCACGCGGACGCACAATCACATGCGACTCGTGCCAGAAATGCAATTGGTCGGAAAACATGATATGGATGTTTTCATTGTCCTGCCGCGAGAGCATGGCGTAGCGGCCGTTGATCTTTTTGGGAAAGAGAGCCATGCCTTTGTTTTGCACGGCCGGGCCGTTCAGCGTGTGGGTGGCAAAGTGGACGAAGTCGCGCGTTTCGAGGAGTTGCGGCAGAATGACCCTCCCGTCGTAGGCGGTGTAGGTGGCGAAATACGTGACGGAGCCGTCCTCAGCGACAAAGCGGGTGATGCGCGCGTCCTCGATGCCGTTGCTTTCGCTGGGGGAAAACGGAAAGATGATGCGCTCGGAAATGTCCCCGTCCGGGTCGAAGGCCACATCGTAATTCGAGCGGGCCAGAAGGATCATGCGCTCGCCCGTGATGGCAAATTCCTGCTGGGGAAACTGCCGGTTGTGAGCGGACACGGCGGCGCGCAGTTGGTCGAGGGTGAAGGTGTCCTCGAGGGTGCCCAGAATTTTCCGGCTGGTCGTGTTGTCCTGGCCCAGTTCGGCGAGTTTGCGACGGAAGAGGTCGCGCTGGTAGCTCGCGTTCGGAATCGGGCGCGGTTCGGAGACGAATTTCGAGGCGGGGGAAAGTTCCACGCTGCCGTTGGCCCAGGCCAGGCCGGAGCGGAAGGTGATGGAGGAAATATGCCCTTCCCCGGTGGCGCGCAGGCTCAGATAGAAACGCACAGCTCCCTCCGGCACGCCGTCCTGATTCGGCGCCGGCACGATGCTGGGGTTGAAGAGCGCGGCGCTCTCGAGGGAGTATTCGTTGGTGAAATAGGCCCCGATGAGCTGGCGGCGGTTTTCGGAAAGCGGCCGGTCGCTGGGCAGGATCGGACTGATCAGGTCGTAGCGGTCGATAAAAATCGCGCGGAGTTTTTGGTGGCGGTCACAAAACCCCCGCAGCACTTCGTCAAGTTGCGCGGCGACCTCCTCCTCGCTCAAGGCCAGGATGCGGCTGAGAATGCGCAGGGTGCGCGGCGAACTCGGCGGCGGCAGGAAGGGCCGCAGCAACACGCGGGTCGGGTTGGGACGGATGACGAGGGGCTGACGGATGAGTTCAATCATGGGCGGTGGGGTTGGCGAATTGCTGTTCGCTGATGAGGAGGGCGTTTTGGGAGCGTTGCATTTCGGCCAGGGAAAGGAGGAAGGCGAGGGTGGATTCGGCCCCCTGATTCTGGTTCACGCGGTCAATATGCAGTCCGTCGCGGCAGCCGCCGGAATGCGCATCGTAGAGCGAAAGCCCGAGGTCGTTGCCGCCGTGGAACCATTCAAAGGCCTTGCCCGCCTGGGCCAGCCAGTAGCCGTCGCCGGTGGCGGCATGGGCCTCCACGCAGGCGCAGACCATGGCGTGCGCCTCGATGGGCTGCTGGTCGAAAGAGGCGGGTTCGAGTCCGCGCTGCCAGAAACCATTCGAACCAATGGGACGGAAATGGCCCGCCGGGGCGGTCTGGTTTTCCGCCAGCCAGCGCAGGGTTTTGAGTCCGATGTCCAGCATGGCCGGTTGGTTGGTCCAGCGGCCGGTCATGATGAGAGCCTGGGGGATTTTCGGATTGTCGTAGGTCACGATGTCCTCGAACCAATGCCATTGATCGTCTGCGACGACTTCGAAAAGCGAGACCAGGCGGTTGGAGAGTTCTTCGCGCAGTTGTCCGGCCAGGCGATCGCCACTCAACGTCCGCAGATATTCATGGAGTCCGATGACGGTTAAGGCCCAGGCGCGTGGCGACGTAAAACTTTCCACCACGGGCAGGGCGCTCTCAAAAAGTTCCGCCGCCCACCCGCGCAGACTCGGGCGTTGCGAGCGGCCCACGCACGTGCCGAGAGCCCAGAGGGCGCGGGCGTGGCTGTCCTCAGACCCGAAATCCTCGACCCAGTGCCGCTCGAAGGACATGAAGTTGCGGAAGCGACCGGCGTCCGGGTTGAAGGCATGTTGGAGAAAGGCGGCGTAGCACCCGGCCAGTTGCTGACGGCGGGGCAGAGGCACGGACATTTCCTCCAGCAGGGTCATCAAAATCAAGGCCCGGGCGTTGTCATCCGTGCAGTATCCGTGCTTGTAATCGGGCAGGGTGTAGACGGCGTGCTGGAAAATTCCGGTGTCATCGGTGATGGCCAGCAGGTGATCGAAACGCCAGACCGGCAGGCCGGTTTGCTGACGGTCGAGGGTGGGCGGGGTGTAGTTGATGGCCCCGGCGGAGGCGTGGTCGCGGCGGGCCTGATCGAAGCAGTGGACGTATTGGTGGGCCACGCTGGACCAGATCATCTCGCGCCCGATGAGGTAGGCATTCTTGCGCATGGCATGGCGGGCGTTTTCATTGCGCAGCAATTCCCGAATCGCCGTCGCGATCGCGTCCGAATCGCCGAAGGGCACCAGCGTGCCGCGTCCGCCGGCCAGTAACTCCGCGGCGTGCCAGTAGGGCGTCGAGACGACGGCTTTGCCCGAGCCGAAACTGTAGGCCAGGGTGCCGCTGGTGATCTGTTTTTCGTTGAGGTAGGGAGTGACGTAGATGTCCGCCGCGCCAAGGAATTCCACCAACTCGGCGGAGTTCACGAAGCGGTTGAAGAACATGACGTTTTTTTCCATGCCGTTCTTTTTGGCCAGACGTTCCAGGCTGAGCCGGTAGGTCTCGCCCTGATCGCGCACCAGGTTCGGGTGGGTGGCGCCAACGACGATGTACACCAGGTCGGGAAACTCCTCGACGATGGCGGGCAGGGCGTTGAGCACGAACTCGATGCCTTTGTTGGGCGAGAGCAGTCCGAAGGTGAGCAGCAACTGCCGGCCTTCCACTCCGAACTTGTCTTTGTAGTAATTGGGATCGACGAACGGAACGTCGGGGATGCCGTGCGGGATGAGGGCGATTTTTTCCGCGGGCGCGCCGTAGATCTGGTCGAGAAATTCGACGCCTTTTTGCGCCATGGTGACGACGCGGGAGGAGAGGCGGATGACCTCCTGGAGGATGCGTTTTTGTTCCGGAGTGGGATCGCGCAGGATGGTGTGCAGGGTTGTGACGATGGGCACGCGCACATTGCGCAGGAGCGAGAGAAGGTGGCTGCCGTTTTGTCCGCCGTAGATGCCGAATTCGTGCTGCACGCACAGCACATCGGCGTTGGCCAGATTAAGGAAATCGGCAGCGCGGCGGTAAGCCTTGAGTTCCTGCTCGGGAATCTCAAAACGGACCTCGGCCGGATAGTTGTAGCCTTCGGAGATGTCATTGACCGCAATGACAGGAAACTGCAGGTCGGGATATTGCCCGGCCACGGCGTTGCGCAGGCTGGTGGCAAAGGTGGCGATGCCGCATTGGCGCGGCGCGTAGTCGGCCAGAAAGGCGATTTTCCGCAAGTGAATCGGAGCGTCCATAGTGTGTGTGCCCGCGATCGGCCTCGCGCAGGCTGGGAGTGGTGAAAAGGAAATCGTCCCGGGTGAGGCGCCGGAGGGGTTAAGGTTCCTGTTCGAGCAGGGCTTTTGCTTCCTCCAGCTGGGTGCGCTGGTGCTCGTTCAGTTCGGGATAGTGAAGTTTCATCGATTCCAAAGTCTTGACGACCACATTGGCGATGGCCACGCGGGTGAACCATTTCCGGTCGGCCGGGATGACATGCCACGGCGCGTGGGGCGTGCTGGTGTGGCTGAGCATGTCCTCGTAGGCGAGTTGATATTCGTCCCAGTGTCCGCGCTCGCGCACATCGAGGGGCGAAAGCTTCCAGTTTTTTTCCGGCCGGGCAATGCGTTCAAGAAAGCGGCTTTTTTGCTCGTCCTTCGACACGTTGAGGAAAAATTTCAAAACTTTTGTGCCGTTGTCTGTGAGGTACTTTTCAAAACTGTTAATCTCCCCAAAACGCTGCTTCCAGATTTTGTCACCCTTGGGCCGGGCCGGCAGTTTTTGCGCGTCGAGAAATTCCGGATGCACCCGCACGACGAGGACCTCCTCATAGTAGGAACGGTTGAAGATCCCGATGCGTCCGCGTTCCGGCAAATGGAGGTTGCTGCGCCAGAGGTAGTCGTGGTCGAGTTCGCTGGCGGAGGGTGATTTGAAGGACGCGACCTGGCAGCCCTGGGGATTGAGTCCGCTCATCACGTGCTTGATCGCGCCGTCCTTGCCCGCCGCGTCGAGGGCCTGGAAGATGATGAGCAGGGAATGGGAGTCGGACGCGTAAAAGACATCCTGCAACGCGCTCATGCGCGCGATGTCCTTCTGTAACCGCTCCTGCGCGGCGTCCTTGTCCTTGAAACCGCCGTGAAAACCGGGGTCGAACTCTGACAGTTTGATCTTTTTACCGGGCGGGACCAGGAAGGGGGAACGCTTCATGGCGCAACCGTAGCAGACGGCGGCGGGAAAAGAAACCCCCAGGGGCCCGGGGCCGGAGTGAGGGGTTGGCTCAATGGTATTTCCAGAGCGTGCCCTCCTTGGCGTCGGAGAAAACCTGGGGACTCAGCATGTAGGACATCGGGGGATCCGGCAGGCTGCCGTCGTCGAGGACGGGCAGGGTTTTGCCGATGGTGGCGTCCCAGGGCTGGCTGGTGGAGATGTTGATCGGCGTGCCGGTGCGGATGAGGGCGAAAACTTTGCGGGCGGAATCGATCGGCATGCGGACGCAGCCGTGGGTGGCGGGACGCGGTTTGACGAAACCCCAGTGCAGTCCGTAGGCGGTTTTAAATTCCATCCAGTAGGTCATGGGATAACCGGCTCCCGGGCTGCTGACGCGCCGGCGGTTGGCTTGTTTCGAGTAAATGGTGAAGTTCCCGTGCGGCGTGGGCGTCGAGGGCGTGCCGACCGTGACCGGGGTGGCCAGAAGGACCTTGTCGCCCTCGACCACATAGAGACGCTGGGCTCCGGTGCTGAGTTTCAATTTCACCGCGGCGGGATTCGTCGGCTGCTGCACCGGCGGATCGAAGTCAAAAGCCGTGCGCTTGGTGGTGGTCGTCGTGGTGGCGCAGGCCCCCAGAGCAAGGACCGTGGCGGCAAGGGCGGCATTGAGGAAATGACGGGCTGATTTCATAAGCGAGCGGCGAAGTTGCCGCAAGTTGTCGCGAAGTGCAAGGCAGGGTTGGAAGAAATCGGCTCCCTGTGGGGGTGAGGCGCTTCCCCGGTAAAGAACCTGGCTTTACGGGAATCACGATTTCGGGTATCGTGTTTCTTCATGCAGTTATCCATGCGCACGGATTACGCGCTTCGCGCGTTGTTCACCCTCGTCGAACACCACGGCGGCAAACCGATTCCCATCAACGAATTGGCCCGCCGCAATGATATTCCCAAGCGGTTTCTCGAACACATCATGCTCGATCTCAAGGCCCGCGGCTGGGTTGAAAGCATGGCGGGAAAACGCGGCGGCTATATGCTGGCGAGAAACCCTGCCCGCATCACCCTGGGGGAGGTGGTCCGGCACTTCGACGGCTACCTGGCCCCCATCGCCTGTGTCTCGGTCACGGATTACAAACGTTGCTCGCAGGAACCGGTCTGCCGGTTTCGCCGCGTCATGCTCGAGGCCCGCAACGTCGTAGCCCGGCTGATGGACTCCGCCACCCTGGCGGATGTCATGCGCGGTGCCCCCGTGGCTTCCAACGAAATTCAGGGTTTGCACGGCGAGGGGATTTAGCGGTCGAAAGTGTCGTTTTCCTGTTGACTTTCCTTTTTAAACGACCAGATTGGTCGTTCTTATGAAGATTCTGGCTGCCCTCATTCTCGTTCTTTCCGCCGGTGCGGTTCTGGCCAAGGAGATCACGCTTTTGAATGTTTCCTATGATCCCACGCGCGAGCTGTATGCGGAATACAACGAAGCCTTCGCGAAATTCTGGAAGGACAAGACGGGCGATAGTGTGAAGGTGGATCAATCGCACGGCGGTTCGGGCAAGCAGGCCCGCGCCATTATCGATGGCTTGGATGCGGACGTCGCAACGTTGGCCCTGGCCTATGACAACGACGAACTGGCGGCCAAGGGCGGGTTGATTCCGGAGGACTGGCAGAAGCGATTGCCGAACAACAGTTCGCCCTACACCTCCACGATCGTCTTCGTAGTGCGCAAGGGAAACCCGAAAGGGATCAAGGATTGGGACGACCTGATCAAACCGGGCGTGGAGGTGATCACTCCGAATCCCAAGACGTCAGGCGGAGCCCGCTGGAACTACCTCGCGGCCTGGGCCCATGCTCTCAAGAAGTCCGGGGGCGACCAGGAGAAAGCCCGGCAGTTTGTGGCGGATCTCTATAAGAGGGTGCCGGTTCTGGATTCCGGGGCGCGGGGTTCGACCATCACCTTCAGCGAGCGCGGATTGGGTGATGTGCTGGTGGCCTGGGAGAACGAAGCCTATCTTACGGACAAGGAGAAACCCGGTCAGTTTGAGATCATCACGCCGTCCTTGAGCATCCTGGCCGAGCCGCCTGTGACGGTGGTGGATAAAAACGCCGAGAAACATGGCACCAGGGAAGTGGCCACGGAATATTTGAAATACCTCTACAGCGCCATCGGCCAGGAGATCGCGGCGAAACACTTTTACCGTCCCAGCAACAAGGAAATCGCGGCGAAGTTTTCCGCGAAGTTCCCCCGGTTGGAACTGATTACCATCGACGATGTCTTCGGCGGCTGGAAAAAGGCGCAGAGGGAGCATTTTGTTGATGGCGGGATTTTTGATCAGATCTACCAGCCCACCGCCGCCCCGGCCAAAAGCTAACCTTAACCTCCTTATATTTATGGCTTATTACGAAAACGTCGTTGCCTCCATTGGCGCCACCCCGCTCATCAAACTCAACCGTGTCGCGGCGGGACTTCCCGCCACGATCGCTCTTAAGGGGGAATTCAATAACCCGCTCGGGAGCGTGAAGGACCGCATCGGTGCGGCCATGATCGCCGCGGCCGAGCAGGACGGACGGCTCACGCCGGAAACGACCATCATCGAGCCGACCAGTGGAAACACCGGCATTGCCCTCGCCTTTGTCGCGGCCGCCAAGGGATACAAACTGATTCTGACCATGCCCGAGAGCATGAGCCTGGAACGCCGCACCCTGCTCGCCCTGCTCGGCGCGCGACTCGTGCTCACGCCCGCCGCCGAGGGCATGAAGGGGGCCATCGCCCGGGCGGAACGGTTGGCCGCCGAAACCCCGAATTCCTGGATTCCCCAACAATTCAATAATCCCGCCAACCCCGACATCCACCGCCGCACCACGGCGGAGGAAATCTGGAAAGACACCGACGGCAAAGTGGACATTTTCGTCTCCGCCGTCGGCACCGGCGGCACCATCACCGGAGTGAGCGAGGTGATCAAGGGCCGCAAGCCGGGCTTTCAATCCATTGCCGTGGAACCGAAGGATTCCGCGGTCATTACCCAAACGCGCCATGGCGAACCGGTCAAACCCGGTCCGCACAAAATCCAGGGAACCGGTGCGGGCTTTGTGCCGGAAAATCTCAACCTTGCTGTGCTGGATGATGTGGTGACGGTCACGAATGAGGACGCCATCGCGACCGCGCGGCGCCTGGCCTTGCAGGAAGGTTTGCTGGTTGGCATTTCCACCGGCGCGAATGTCTGGGCGGCCATCCAGGTGGCCCAGCGTCCGGAAAACGCCGGAAAGCTGATCGTGACCATCGGTTGCAGCACGGGCGAACGCTATCTCAGCACCGCGCTGGCCGAGGAGGCCCGCCAGGCTGTTACGGTCTGAGCTGAGCAACGGACGCCTCGGCGAGGCGTCCCTACCATTTTGTTGGTAGGGACGGCTGTCCCAGCCGTCCGTGAAATTTCTTCAATCTCTTTAAATTATGAAGCGTCATCTTTTCTCTCTTTTATTCGCTGGTTCGGCCCTGGCCGCGCCGTCAAATATCCTGAACGTCTCCTACGACGTGACGCGGGAATTTTATCAGGATTCCAATGCTGTCTTTGTCCAGGCCTATCGCGCCAAACATGGACTGGCTCCCACCATTGATCTCTCGAACGGCGGGTCGAGCAAGCAGGCGGGCGCGGTCATTGCCGGGCTGGAGGCCGACGTGGTGACGATGAATCAGGAGACGGACATCGACGCCATCGCCCGGGCCGGACTCATTTCGCCCGAGTGGGAAAAGCGCCTGCCCGACAACTCCGCGCCCTATACCTCGCCCATCGTTTTTCTGGTCCGCAAGGGAAATCCGAAGGCGATCAAGGACTGGAGCGACCTGGTGAAACCCGGAGTCGCCGTCATTGTGCCGAATCCGAAAACCTCGGGCAACGGGCGCTACAGCTACCTCGCAGCCTGGGCCTATGCCCGGGCCCAACCTGCGGGCAGCGATGCCACCGCCACGGAGTTCATCAAAGCCCTCTTCAAGAATGTGCCCTTGCTGGAAACCGGGGGCCGCGCGGCCACCAATGCCTTTGTGCAAAAAGAAATGGGCGACGTATTGCTCACCTTTGAGAGCGAGGTGCTGCAGATCACCAAAGTCTTCAGCCCCGATCAATTCGACGTGGTTTATCCGCCCACCAGCATCCTGGCCGAGGCTCCGGTCAGTGTGGTGGACCAGGTGGTGGACCAACGCGGCACGCGGGACCTGGCCACGGCTTACCTCGAATTCCTGTGGTCGGACGAAGGCCAAAAACTAGCGGTGAAACATTACTTCCGTCCGCGCTCGGAAAAGCTGCTCGCCGAAAATGCCGCGATTTTTCCGGCGATCCAGCTGGCGAAAGTGGACGAGGTTTTCGGCGGCTGGGCTGCGGCGCAAAAGACACACTTTGCCGACGGTGGGATTTTCGATCAGATTTACCAGGGGAAGTAGCCATGCCCGTGACCGACCGCCTCCGCCCATCCTCCAAGGAACGCCGCCAGCTCCGGCCGCTTTTGCGTCCGCTGGATGAACTGGCCCGCGGATCCGATCATCTCTTCGCCGCCCACCTGGCCTATGACGATGCGCGGGGGATCCGGCAGTCGCTGCCGAAGTATCTTTTTGCCGGACCGGGCGACAGCCGGACGTATCTGCGCGTGGGCATTTTTGCCGGCGTCCACGGCGACGAGGAGAGCGGGGTGTTGGCGGCAGTGGAGTTCCTTGTGCGTCTGCAAGACGAGCCGGAGCGGGCCCGCGGTTACGAACTCTTTGTTTATCCGGTTTGCAACGTGGATGGATATGTTGAGAACTCGCGCTGGACCCGCAACGGCCTCGATCTCAACCGCGAATTCTGGAAGGGCTCCGCCGAGACCGAGGCGCAAATCCTGGAGCGGCAACTGCACAAACTGCATTTCAACGGCATCATTTCCCTGCACAGTGACGACACCAGCGCGGGGTTGTATGGTTTCGTCAAGGGCCACGAACTCACCTGCCACGTGCTCGAACCCGCGCTGGAGGAAGCCGGCCGGTTTTTGCCCCGGAACTTCGACAAGAGCATCGATAACTTCGAGGCCAACAACGGAATCATCGAGCGCGGCTACGAGGGAATTCTCACCGCTCCGCCGGAACAAAATCCCAAACCCTTCGAGATTGTCTTCGAGACGCCCCATCACGCGCCCGTCGACCTACAGGTCGCAGCCCATCTCGCCGCCCTGCAAACCATCCTTGACCGCTTCAAGGTTTTGATATCGGAAGGTCAGGACATCTAATGGCCGGCAAGCGACACATCCTGCCCGGGTTCAAACTGACCCTGGGATACACGATTCTGTACTTGAGCATCATCGTGCTCATTCCCTTCAGCGGGCTGCTGCTTAAGACCTTTGCGGGCGGCTGGGAGCATTTTTTCAAAACCATTACCGAACCCCGCGTGGTGGCCTCGTATTATGTCAGCTTCGGCATCTCGCTGGCGGCGGCTTTGGTCAACGGATTCTTTGGTGTCATCGCCGCTTGGGTGCTGGCGCGGTATGAATTTCCCGGTCGCAAGATTCTTGATGCGATCGTGGATTTGCCTTTTGCCCTTCCCACCGCCGTGGCCGGCATCGCTCTCACCACCATCTACGCCCGCAATGGCATGATTGGCTCGTTGCTAGAACCTTACGGGATCAAGGTGGCGTATACCCAGCTCGGCATTTTTGTCGCGCTGACCTTCATCGGGCTGCCGTTCGTGGTGCGGACGGTGCAGCCCGTGATTCAGGATCTTTCCGTCGATGTCGAGGAGGCCGCGGCCACCCTGGGCGCGAACCGCTGGCAGACGTTCACCCGCGTCATTTTTCCCGCACTGCTGCCTTCCATTCTCACCGGCATCACGCTGGCCTACGGCCGGGCGGTGGGCGAGTTCGGGTCCGTGGTGTTTATTTCCGGCAACCTGCCTTTCAAGACGGAGATTACGCCGCTGCTCATCATCAC
The DNA here is from genome assembly GCA_945860745.1 of Chthoniobacter flavus. Lineage (GTDB taxonomy): Bacteria > Verrucomicrobiota > Verrucomicrobiia > Chthoniobacterales > Terrimicrobiaceae > CAMASH01. Next base: position 24,321 of record CAMASH010000042.1, read on the forward strand.
CAAGCTGGAGCAATATGATTACACGGGCGCCGCCGCGCTCGGATTTGTCATGCTGGTGGCCTCGCTGTTTATTCTTCTCATCAGCAACGGTCTCCAGGCCTGGGACAATAAACGCAAGGGCATCGCGTAATGGCCGGAGCAACCACCACGTTCCGCACCAAGGTCGTGGCGCCGCGCCGCGCCACCGCCGAGTCCCCGTGGATCAAGGGGACGCTCATCAGCATCCTCCTGTTGTTCTTCGGATTCTTCCTCATTTTGCCGCTTTACGTGGTTTTCCATGAGGCGTTTTCCAAGGGCGCCGGAGTCTTCTTCAAAACCTTTCAGGATCGGGCGACCGCGCATGCGATCTGGTTGACGCTGCTCACGGCGGCGATTGCCGTGCCGCTGAACACGGTGTTCGGCGTGGCGGCGGCCTGGGCGCTGACGCGATTTCAATTCCGCGGGCGCTCGCTGCTGATCTCTCTGATCGACCTCCCGCTGTGGGTCTCGCCCGTCATTGGCGGACTCATTTATGTCCTGGTCTTCGGGCGCCAGGGCTGGTTCGGTCCCTGGCTTTTCGAGCATGACATCAAGATCATCTTCGCCCTGCCCGGCATCGTCCTGGCCACCACCTTCGTCACCTTTCCCTTCGTGGCGCGCGGTCTCATTCCCCTCATGCAGGCGCAGGGCCACAAGGAGGAGGAAGCGGCCATGACATTGGGGGCAAATGGCTGGCAGATTTTCTGGCGGGTGACCGTTCCCAAAATCAAGTGGGGCCTCCTCTACGGCATCATTCTTTGCAATGCCCGGGCCATGGGCGAGTTCGGGGCGGTCTCGGTCGTCTCCGGCCACATTCGGAACAAGACGAACACCATGCCCCTGCATATCGAGATTCTCTATAACGAGTACCAATTCGCCGCCGCCTTTGCCGTGGCCTCCGTGCTCTGCGTGCTTGCGCTTGTGACCTTGATCATCAAGACCTATGCTGAGTGGCAGGCCGAAAGACAGCTCCGCGCCGCCGCCGAATCCGTCGAATGATTTCATGAGCATCCAAATCCGCAACATCTCGAAAAATTTCGGCAAATTTGCCGCGCTGAAGGACGTCAGTTTTGACGTCGGGAGCGGCGAACTTGTGGCGCTGCTCGGACCCAGTGGATCGGGAAAGACGACCCTGCTTCGCGTCACCGCCGGCTTGGAGTTCGCGGAGAAAGGGAAGATTCTTTACGGCATCAAGGACGTCACGGAGCGGAGTGCCTATCAGCGCAAAGCCGGTTTCGTCTTTCAGCATTACGCCCTCTTTCAACATCTGAACATTTTCGAAAACGTGGCCTTCGGACTGCGCGTGCGCAAGCGGAGCGAGCGTCCTTCCGAACCGCAGATCCGCGCCCGGGTCGAGCAACTCCTCGACACCGTGCAGCTTCGCGAATTCGCCAAACGTGTTCCCGCCCAATTGTCAGGCGGCCAGCGTCAGCGCATCGCTTTCGCCCGGGCTCTGGCCATCGAACCGGAGGTCCTTCTCCTCGACGAACCCTTTGGCGCCCTGGACGCCAAGGTGCGCAAGGAACTCCGCCACTGGCTGCGCAATTTCCACGACACCACCCATCTCACCAGTGTTTTTGTGACCCACGATCAGGAGGAGGCCTTCGAAGTGGCCGACCGCGTCGTCATCATCGACAAGGGCGTGGTGCAGCAGATCGGAACCCCCAATGAAGTGCGCGAGAATCCCGCCAACCGCTTCGTCGAGGAGTTTCTCGACCTCGGTCGCGACTCGGTTCCCGTTTGAGTTTCACCTCATGAATAACTCTGAGATAGTTCATTGAGGTGCGAATCCTGCCGGAAGTCAGAGACGCGCAAGCGAATAGGACCACCGAAACAAATTCGTGAAAGAATCGTTCGGAACGGGAAGACTATCGGGAATGACTAACCCGGAAAAATCACACTGGGGAACGAAAAGACAAAAATTCGCCTAAAAAACTGAAAAAGTTCGTTGCCGGAAAAGCGGGATCCACTTTTTGCGGTTTTTTCAAGCCCGAGGGCTGCAAAATCCCGCCTGAGGCGGATTTTGGAAGATTTGCGGGCACGCGCTTTTTTCCTGGACTCAAATTCCGGCGGGATTTGCTCGGGTGGTGACAAGGACTTCCGGATCAGGCCCCCGGCGGGCTACAAGCAGCCAATCGGGAGGCGGCTCCACGGAAAACATCCTGAAGAGGAAAAGCCGAGCACAGGCGCACATGCACCCGTCGCACGCTCACTTCCACAAGGGCAGCCCCTTGGAGTAATCGCAGCCGCAGGGTGCCCAGAGTGACCTCGGCCCAGCGCGTCGAGGCCATTCCTATGGTGCGCACGCGCTCCAAAAGCAAATCCGCCAGAGTGGAAAACCACAACCGCATCTGGTTGCTGGCCATCCAAGAACCCGATGTGCGGTCGGCGTGCAGATCGAGCCCCATTTGCTTGATCATATTCTCGGCGTCGCCTCGTCCGCAGTAACCCTTTTCATAAAGCTCCTCCACTCTTCCCGACATGAGTAACTCCCCGCCGCACTTTTCAACCGCCCTTTACAGTGCAATCGGGGCGGGAAAGTTGCTCGCAAAGCCGATGGGATGAGGCTAGGATACGGGTATGGATTACTCGGAAATCATCACGATCGAGCCTGGTAAGCGGAGCGGGAAGCCCTGCATTCGTGGAATGCGCATCACGGTTTCTGACGTGCTCTCGTATCTCGCCGCCGGAATGTCGGAGGAGGAAATTCTCAGAGACTTCTCGGAGTTGACGCGCGATGACATTCGAGCCTGTCTGGCCTTTGCGGCCGACCGCGAAGGTCACCTCATGGCTGTGCATGCATGAAGTTTCTGTTGGACGAAAACTTCTCGGATCGAATCCCGGAGCGTTTGGAAGACCTGTTCCCCGGCTCGCAGCATGTGAAGCAATGCGACCACCTTCACCAACCGGATCAGAAAGTTTGGCAGTTTGCCCGTGAAAACGATTTTTCCATTCTTACCAAGGATTGGGATTTTCATCAAATGAGTCTCGTGAGGGGATTCCCTCCAAAGGTCGTTTTTCTGAAAATCGGCAACTGCCCCACAGACGAGATTGTGTCCGTGCTGCTGGCTAACGCAGGTGAAATCTCGGCATTTCTCAGCGACGAGGTCGCCAGCCTGTTGATTTTGGAAAAGTAGCCGCAAGACGGGTGAAGAGGGGTTCGCACGAACCACACGGAGGAACCCCGCAGTTCGTGTTCAGGCGCTGGGCCGGCGGCGGTCGTCAGGGTGAGAGCGCGTAGGACCAACAAGAGAAATTCCTGAAACAATCGTTCGGAGCGGGTAGAGTGCTATAATGAATTGGCAAAACCACATCGCGGGTGATCCGTCCGTGCTGGTCGGCAAGCCACTCAGCAAAGGCACACGGCTCTCCGTGGAATTCGTCCTCGATCTGATTTCTCAAGGCTGGGCGGAAGAGAAAATCCTCCGGAACTATCACCTGCAATCCGAGCAGGTGCGTGCCTGTGTTGACTATGCCCAGGTGCTGTTGAGCGAACAAAAAGTTTTTGCCGTGGCAACCTGATGGTCCATGGCTCTGCGACTGTGCGCAAACGTGGCGAAGCCTCAAGGCCCACGATGGATATCCCGTCGACGTGCTCTGCCATCACCCGTCGCCACACCGCAATCCATCACCGGGTGCAGGACAAATTTCTTCGGGGAATTCCCCGAAGGGGATGAAATCTCTCAGCCCAGGGTTGCGAATGGAGCGTAGCGACATGGCCTGCCGCAGGCAGCCCGTAGGGCAGCGCCAGAGGACGCTGGCAACCTACCCTGGGTATTGT
>CAMASH010000043.1 GCA_945860745.1 Chthoniobacter flavus
TCCAGGGGTTCACCTCGACGGAGGAACTGGCGGCGGCGAGGAGCGTGGGCATGCGCATTTTTTCATGGACATCTTGAGCGCAGCCTTCAAGAACAAAGGGTCGTTCCCAAATGTCTTTCCGCCTGTTCGTTTCACTTCTCTGCCTCTCCGTGTGTTCGTGCGCCTCGGTCAGCGTGAAGAAAACGGAACATTTGTCAGAACGGGCTCCGCTCCGCGTTCCGGAAAAAATCTTTGTCAGACCCTTCGCGTTCTATGAACCCGCCTTGAGGGTCGATCGCAGCGGGGAGAGTCTGGAATGGCTCAAGAATGAGCTGCGGGAAAAATTCACCCGGCATCTCGTCCGGCGGTTGAAGAGGTACATCGCGCCGACTGGGGCTGTCGCCGCCACCGCGCCTTTGCCGAGAGGCAACTACTGGCTGGTCGAGGGTCGTTTCGACCGTGTCAATCAAGGCAGCCGCATGCTCCGCTCCGTGGTGGGATTCGGCTTCGGGGGAACCAAGCTGGAAACCTCCGTCGTGATTTCGGATTTGTCCGGGAAAAAACCGCGGCCGTTTCTTTTGATTGAAACCACCGGTGGCTCGAATGCTTCGCCCGGGGCGATTGGCACCGTTGGATATTTTGTCAGTGGCGTCACCGCGCTTGGTTCGGTGGGAAATCTGGTGGAGGGCGTTCGTTCGGGCCTGACCTTCGACACCATCCGCACGACCAAGGAAACGACCGCCGCCGTCTCGGAGTACCTCAGCCGTCAGGGAGCAATTCCGCCGGAAAAAGCCCTCGGACCCAAACGGATTGGCCAATTGCCCCGCGGCTGGTGGTGGCCGTTCAAATCTCAGGCGGAGAGAAGCGGCACGATTACGGTCTCTCCGGCGGAGCCCCCGCGTTAAGATTTTTCGAGCGGATTCGTAGCCGCGCCCGTGAGGGCGTGGAGGGATTGACCCGGTCGAGGGGCGGGCCACCGTCGCACGACGGCGGCTACCGGATGACTTTAATAGCTGCCTGTCGCCGTCTCGCCGGCCAGGATGGCCGCGCCGGATGAAGTGCCGAGTCTCGTGGCTCCCGCTTCGATCATGGCCAGCGCCGTGGCCCGGTCCCGGATGCCGCCGGAGGCCTTGACCTGACAGCGGCCTGCCACGGTGTGATGCATGAGGAGGACGTCATCGCGCGTCGCTCCGCCCGAGCTGAATCCCGTGGAGGTTTTGACGAAGGCGACACCGGCCTCGGCCGACAATTTGCAGGCGCGGATTTTTTCTTCATCGGTGAGCAGGCAGGTTTCAAAAATGACCTTGACGGTCCGTCCGTTCGCGGCGGCCACAACGGCTTTGAGGTCCTCCAGAACATAGGCGTTGTCGCCCTGTTTGAGGTGCCCGATGGCAATGACCGTATCGATCTCCGTAGCGCCATCGGCCACCGCCTGGCTGGTCTCGAAAGCCTTCGCCGCCGTGCTCATGGCCCCGAGGGGAAACCCCGTGACGGCCACCACCGCGACGCCGGTTCCTTGCAAATTCGCGGCGGCTTCCTTCACCCGGGAGCTGTTCACGCACACGCTGAAAAAGCCGTGGGTGACGGCCTCACGGCAGAGCTTCTCAATGTCGGAATTCCGGGCGTCCGGCTTGAGCAGAGTGTGATCGATGGATTTCGCGAGGTTCATGAGAGACGGACAAGGTCGCGCAGAAATTGAAACCAGAGGAAGAACATTCCGCGGCGCGTGTAGCGGATGAATTTTTCCCCATCGCGCTCGAGCACGCCGAGATGGATGTTATGCAGGAGTTGATCCCGCATTTCGCTTTGCATGGTTTGAACGATCTCCTCGGGTTCCTGCGCGATGAGCAGGGCGGGGTTTAAGCCCTCGGTCTCGAGGAATTTTTCATGAACGGCCAGCATCCTGGAAAAAGGTCCTTGATCCGGAAAACGCTGCACCAGCAGGTGCGGGGGCAGTTTCAATCCGTAGGAAAACGGATAGTTCCAGGTCATGAAGACCCGCCCGTCCGCCGTGCGCGAGGTCAGGGTCAGATAGTAGAAGGCAAAATCCTGTTGCTCGGCCAGACAGATGCAGGCCTGGGTTTTGCGCTCTTCCGCATTCAGGACACGATAAAATTGCCGGTTGTCCTCGTGGTGCCAGCCAATGTCCTCGATAAACTCAAAGCCCTGCGCCTCGACTTCCTCCGTTACGGCAGAAAAACTCGGGAAGGATTCGCGGTTGGGCGGTGTCCGGGGCAGGAGCGTTCTTTCTAATGGCAGGCGGAGGCGGCGCACGCGGGTGAGGATTTCCAGCCAGGGCAGAAACAACCAACTTGCCGCCAGCGCAGCGCCCAGCCAAACGCTGCCTCCCAGCAGCCAGCCGGCCAGAAAGGAGGTGACCCCGATGCCGAAGGTTCCCAAACGGAAAAGCAGGCGGTGTTGGAACGAACGGCAGGCGGCGCTGAGCACTGCCACGCCGAGAACCAGAAACAGATTGGAGATCATTCCAGGGTGACCTTATGGGTTTGCAGGAATTTCTCAAGCTGCCCGACATCGAAATCCGCCAGCACCTTGCCGTCCCGGGTTTCCAATGTCGGGGTGAGTCGCTGTCCCGAGATGGCCTGCATGCGGGCATAAGCGGCGGCATCGGTCAGCACGTCGGCTTTGAGAAATTGGTAGCCGCGTTGCTCCAGCCAGCCCACGGCCTGGATACACCACGGGCACCAGGGTTTGATGTAGAGGGTCATAGTCCGCCCAACAAACGCTCTGGATTGCCTCTTGTCAGGCCCAACTTTTGAATTAAGCTCTGCCCCTCCTCAAAAATGGCGCATTCGTCTAGAGGCCTAGGACACGGCCCTCTCAAGGCCGGTACACGGGTTCGAATCCCGTATGCGCTGCCAGGGCCTTCCGGCCTGGCAGGGATTCGGAGATGAGAACCCTGGTTCGATCACCCGTCCCGCGGCGCGGGACAAGCCCACTTCGCGAGCGGAGCGAGGCCCAAGCTGGGAAGCCCGCCGCAAGGCGGGATAATCCCGTATGCGCTGCGATTTTCATAACGGGTAAAAATGCTCTGGAAGCCTCATGAATAAAGGCTTTGCGGTCGGTTATGCTAATTTTCCAAAACTGCGAGAAACGGCAACGTTTTGCAAAATATTTGTCACAGGTTGTCACAGGATTCCTAGACTGCTTGGTCCATCCGGCGCAACGGTCGATAAATTCCCCCTCTGCAGGTGACAGCGCAAAAAATGGTCTTGTTGCTTTCTGCCAGCCGAGGGGGGTTATGACGGCAGAATTGGCCAAGCTGACCTGGCACAGGAACGACGCGACCAGTCGCCCAAAGCGTTAAGGCAATCATTGAAAATCAAACGCCGCCTTTCTCAGGCGGCACCCGCCGCACTTTTCGTCCGCCCTTTACAACTCGAAGGGAAGGCCGGTGACAATCTTGTGCGGGTCGGGTTCTCGAATTCCTACCGAGGCACGACCGACGATGCTGCCATCCGGGGTGTGACCGGCGAAAATGAAGTCGCGTTCTTCAAGCAGAGCTTCGAGTTGAAGATCAAAGGCGAACTGATCCCCGAAGCCGCCGCCGAGGAGATCATCGGTGAACTCCAAGTGCTGTTCGCCCGCCACGCCGCCGGGGCAGCACTCAGCGCGAAAGCCGTGTTCAAGCCGACCAAGGAATTCCACACCGCCCGCCATACGCTGTATTCGGCAGAAGAAAACATGGAGATTGACAGCCGAGAACGCCGGGGGCGTACGAGACAGATTCCGCGAGAGCGGAACCCCGCAGGGGCACAGGGGTTGGGAAAGCCCTGCGTCAACGTGGTGCCGGTGGCGGCGAGCGTGAAGACGAATCTCGGGAGGGGCGGGACGGGGGAGGAGTGAGTCAGGACTTGGAGCGGCTGCTTCAGCTGCGGCCGAAAAGGGAGGCCCCGATGGAGTCGGGCCTTTGGATTCACGGGGCAGGTTCCTTCGCGGGAAAGGGGCATCGGCGCGAGCCCGGGGATTTCCATGGAACGCGGGTCAGGCCCGAGTGGCACTAAGATAAGCGCGGTTTGGGATGAGGGGCGGCAGTCCCGGCTGCCTGCTTGTAGGGAGAATAGCAGGACGCCTGCTCCACGCCGATAACTTCATGCGGAGGTCAGACGCGCAGGGGATTGAGAAATTTCAGCGTGGGAAACCGGGAGAAGTCGGCATCGGTGGTGTGGAGGATGTAGCCCGATTCGGAAGCCAGGGTGGCAAGATGCGCATCTGTGGTGAGGTTCCCGGCTACTCCCAAACGCTCCAAATTGGCACTCAATCGTGCGAAGTGGCCGGGGGCCGGATCAACGAGGTGGTAATGGGGCAGAGTCAACCATTCTGCGATGGTGGCACAGGCGGCGGCCGGGGTCTGTGGCTCGGCGTAGACGCGTGGATTCGTCGAGATCCGGATAAAACCCAGAATAACCACCCACGCGAGGCCCACCGGTTCCGGGCCGTCCAGACAACGTTGCCACCATGCCGAGGCGAGCGGAAAGTTTGCCCCACGGGAGTCGTGGGCGTAGAGAAGCAGGTTGATGTCGGGCAGGATCACGGCGTTTCACGAGGTGCCTTCTCACGGAAAGCTTCGACTTCAAGCTCATCATTGAGTTGGTTCATCCGGTCAGGATCAAACCCGGGGAGCAGGCCGCCGCCAAAAGGTCGGGACACGACCTTCGGACTGGCTGTAGCGGACATGCTGCCAGCCACAAGCCCGCGGCGCAGCGTGGAATTCACAATTTCCTTGAAGGAAACTCTCTTTTCTTCCGACTCACGTTCAAGAACTTGAGCGATGTCATCATCTAGAGTCATTGTCGTTCTCATGGATTGATGTTAAGCGCATCATCCTTTGATGTCAATAGCATCTTTGTAGAGTATAACCACTCCTGAACAGGAAGTTCGAACCGTGTGAGACAAGATATAGGGGTTGGGCGGAGCCTCAGCGGCGGTGGCGCTCTGCGTGGATCATTGCCAAAAGCCACTGGAAACAACGAATAAATGCGTAGCTCAACTGATGCGCCTGACCTTGGGAAAATGCAAGGAAACCGGCGACAAGCCGCCGCTCCGAACGCTACCGCGTCTTCAAGCAAGCCGTAGGCCCCGATGCCAACGCCCTGCAAGTGGACGCCAGCGTGACCGAAAGCGAATGCACCCTCACCGGCCTGCCCAGCGGAGCCACCGTGAAAATCCACGTCGTCCCGGTCAACGACGCCGGTGATGGAGCCAAGAGCGACACCGCGCAGATCGTCGTGCCGTAGGACATAGCGGTAGGGCGCGATGTCCCTATCGCGCCGTAGTTGGAGTTTGACGGAGCGCTAGGGACAGCGCTCCCTACCAATCACCAAATCCGAAAGCCGCCCTTCGCAAGAGGGGCGGCTTTCACATTTCATCGGAACCGACTCGCCAGGATTCTGCCATTCGCCCAAGCCCGCCAAGCCACCGGAAAACGTCTTGTCCGCCCGCTCATTTATCGGCTACACTACGCCATCTTATGGAAGCCTCAAACTCCTGGTTTTTGCGGCTATCACCCCAAAATGGGTGGATAAACAGACTCATAAAATCATTTGTTCGGCAACGAAAGACAGACACTATGAAACGCAACATTCTGTTGATCTTCGGAGCCCTTGTCATCGTTATCAGTTCCTATCTCCTCGGACTTGCTCAAGGCACCAATCGCGGCGTGAAGGGCTCCAACTCCGCAAGTATTCTATTCTTCACGGGCATCCATCGCTCCTTGAAGGCGGGCGATCTTGCGAGCGCCCTCAAGCTGGCAGAGGATGGGATAGCCACACACGCTGGAGTAATTCAGACGGCAGAAGATCATCCGAGATCCGCACTTGTTCACCTGTATCCGTGGATGGGCGATCCCCTTCAAGATACATATAAGAAGATTCTCGGTGGAACGTATATTTACCTCAGCGAATATCCTCAAGCGGTTCCACGCGACACGACAGACTTTCTTGCCAGATATCAAGGTGACTACCAAGGATCACAAAAATGAAGCCGAACAAAGCGGTCCAGATAAGCGCAGTCCCTTCGGGACTTTTGGCACGTCCGACGCGGAAGCATCGGCACCGCCAGAAGCATGCGGGGGTATCTGACCGCCGACGTTCGGGAAAGATATGCGTGCCGCTCTGAAGTCTCGACTCGAGAGTTTCGCACATTTGACCGTCATTGCGGTCACTGCGGTCTCGCTTGTTTCGAGCTTCATTCTTTTCATCGGGGGCGTGCGCTTTTCGTTCTCTGAAGATGCCGAGATATTCTACCTGCTTTCGATTTCGTCATGGCTGTTTCTTGTTCTCCTTACGCTTTTCCTAAATATTATAGGAAGTGTTCACCATCGATTTTCTCTTTGGGCAATGTTGGCAGCGCTTTTTGGCATCATGCTTGTCGGATACTTGATGCCAGCGGTTACTTAATCGCCTGACATGCAAAAAACTGACCAATTTATTCCACAGAATCCCGTGCCTGCGAAACTTCCAGCATTTCGCCTGCGGAGTAGGCTCGGATGCCAGGAGCAAGCGGGATGCGGTGACTGCCGACGTTAGCAGAATTGAATTGCCCCGCTGTCAGATCGGCATAAAATTCCACCATGACAACGCTGGCGAAAGTCGAGAAACTCGCTCTTGAACTTCCGGAGCAGCAGAGGGCCGCTCTGGCTCTTCATATCCTCGACTCCTTGCCGGCATTGTTTTCAGAGTCGGACGGCGGACTTGCTGAGGCCGAAAGAAGGGATTCGGAACTCGACGCCAGTCCATCAATTGCCCTTTCTCTTGCCGAGTTTGATCAGAGGATTTCGGACAGACATCCGAGGTGAACATCGAGTTTCACCCGCGCGTCTTTTCCGAGATCGACGCAATCATGGGGTACTATGAGGATGTTGCGGGTTTCACACTCGCAAACGATTTTTACTCTGAGTTTCGTAGCGCAGTTCTCGAAGCGTCCGAGCATCCGCAACTTGTCAGCGAGCGACTCGGCAGCTACAGACGCGTGAATCTCAGAAGATTTCCATACAATTTTCTTTTCCGCGAACTCGACGACAGGATTGGAATTTTGGTTGTCCGACATCACGCGAGACATCCAGATTTTGGCGCCAGAAGAAAACAGGCAACAGACGCATCGCCCTAGTCGCTGCCGCTCGGCACTTCCCCGGCTTACCCATGGCGCGTGCCCGCCGTTCGCGTTAGGTGATGCGGGCCGTTCACCCGATTCTTCATCGTCTTCCCTTTCGCCATCTCGCCTTGAATAGGCGTAGAGCCGACATCAGAAGCATCGACCAAGATCAAGAGCTATCCAGGCGGATGAACCCTATTCGTCAGTCGAATTGGCTGAGGCCTTGACCGTGATCACATCGTGGGGGGCGGCTTCGCGTTGGCCGGCCGGGCTGACGCGGATGTAGCGGGCATTGGCGCGCAGGGCGGAGAGGTCCCGGGCCCCGAGGTAACCCATGCCGGACTGGATGCCGCCGATGAGTTCGCGCAGGACATCGTCGAGTGGGCCGGCGGATTCCTTCAGTGCCTCAATGCCTTCGGGGGCGGCTTTCGAAGCGGCGTCCTTTTTGTCGTGACCGTAACGGGCGGCGGATCCTTCCTTCATGGCCTCCCGGCTGCCCATGCCGCGGTATTGTTTGTAGAGTTTGCCATTGATTTCCATGATCCGGCCGGGAGCTTCGTCGCAGCCGGCCAGGAGTCCGCCGCAGATGAGGCCCTCGGCCAGGGTGAGGGCTTTGACCATGTCGCCGGACTTCGTGATGCCGCCATCGGCCAGGATGGTGACGCCGCGCTTGGCCGCGGCGCGGGAGGCGACGTAGAGCGCGGTCATTTGCGGAATGCCCACGCCGGCCACCACGCGGGTGGTGCAGATGGAACCCGGACCCTGACCGATCTTGATGCAGTTGGCCCCGGCTTCGGCCAGGAAGGCGACGCCGTCGGCGCTGGTCACATTTCCAGCAATCAGGGTCAGGTCTTTGAATTGTTCGCGAAGCAGGCGCACGCCGTCGCCCACGCCTTGGGAGAAACCATGGGCGGTGGAAACGGCCACAGCATCGACGCCTTCGTCCACGAGATTGCCGACATGGCTCACGATCCGGTCGGCGTCGAGGGTCCCGTCGGGATTGCGGTGGGAGGCGACTGCCGCCCCGCAAAGCAACCGGAAACGGTCATCGCGTGCCGGCTTCACGATCCGGGTCGCCTCGTCCTCGATGCGTTCGATGTCACTGAGGGTGAAAAGACCGCAGAGCCGGTCCTGATCATCCACGATGAGGAGTTTGTTGATGCCGATGTGTTCTGTGAAGAACCGGTCGGCGGTGTCGATCGGATGCCGCGCAATCTCGCTTTGCGGCAAAGTGTACACCGACGCCCGCGGGGTCATGGCCTCGCCCACGGTATGTCCGCGATAGCGTTCCTTCACGCAGCTGCCGGAGAGCAGGCCGAGGAGCCGGTTGTTCTCGTCGACCACTGGAAAAGTGCTGAAACCGAATTTTTTCCGGGCGATGAGGTCCAGGACCTCGCTGATTTTCTGATCGGCGGTGACCTTGATGGGTTCGCGGATGAAGCCGTGGATGTGGTTTTTGACCCGGGCCACTTCTTTGACCTGGGCCTCATCGGTCATGTTGTAATGAATGAGTCCAAGCCCGCCGTTGAGGGCCATGCGGATGGCCATTTTGGATTCCGTCACGGTGTCCATGTCGGACGAAATGATGGGAATCTGCAGATGCAGTGAGGACGAGAGCGAGACGGAAAGGTTGGCGTCGCGCGGGAGGATGTCGGAATAGCGCGTGGCCAGCGAGATGTCGTCGAAGGTCAGGCCGACAGGCAGATTACGCGGGAAGAATGCTGCGGCATCCGGGAAAAAGTCGGAGAGGTCTTCCATGGGAGAGTTTCGCCGGAATGACGGGGCAAGCTCAAGCAGAAATTGCAGGTCCGGCGGAATCGGTGGTCGGGCGAGGGAGTCGGCTTGCAATCTGTCCGGTTTGCAGGGATCGGTGGGTGGTTTCATGGGTGGTCTCGCGCGCTTGATTCTGGCACTCGTTTGTCTGGCGGTTTCGCTGACCGCGTTCATCAGGGCGCCGAATCTGTTGGCCTGGATGCTCTTGCTTGGCGCGACGGAGTTCGGCCATTGGTTTGCGCTGGTGGCGCTGGCCGTGCGATTCCGTTCCGGTTTCATCCGCTGGGCCTGGCAGCATCGGGCGTAGCCATTGTGGCGGCGGGGCTTTTTCTTTCGACGCTCGCGCAGGCGCTGCCTTTCGGTGCGAGACTCCCGGCGCAATTGCAGGCGGCCTTCGGACCTGTTCCCCCAGCGGGACGCCCGTTCTTCTGGAGAAGCCTGATTTTCGGAGTCAGGGAAAAGCAAGTCGGGCCCGAAACCTTCATCTCTAGCGAGGGTGAGGGGTATTCCTTGCGGCTGAATTTTTTCCGAAGTGTCAGGCCGGATCCCGCCCCCTGCGTGCTTGTCCTCCACACCGGGGGCTGGAATAGCGGCTGGCCCGACGAATTTGCGGCCCTCAATTCGCCCCTGGCCAACCGGGGTTACGCCGTGGTGGCCTTGCCCTACCGTCTGGCCCCGGAGTGGATCTGGCCGGCCCAGCTTGAGGATGTGGAGGCGGCGTGGGAATTTTTGAAACAACGGAGCGCGGATTTGGGCATCGATGCCGCGCAGATTGTGCTGCTGGGACGTTCGGCCGGCGGGCAGATCGCGGAGGCCGCGGCCGATTCGCTTTCTGGGCCGGAGATCCGGGGATGCATTGCCTTTTATGCCCCGGCGGATCTCCCTTCCGCCTGCCGGTTCGGGCGCGAGGACGACATTCTGAAATCGCTTCAACTCGCACGGGATTTTCTGGGAGGCCCGCCCGGCGAGCGCCCCGCGAACTACGACAGCGCTTCGGCCCTTCAATTTGTGAACCCTGCGCACTCCGCCGACGCTGCTGATTCATGGAACCCCGGACCCGTTGGTCTGGCATGGGCAAAGCCGGAGACTGCGGGACAAACTCGCGGAAGCGGGCGTGCCGCACCGGCTCATCGAGCCGCCCTGGGCCCCGCAGGCTTTCGATTTCCCTTTCAACGGACCGGGTGGCCAGTTGAGCACGTATGCGGTGGACTATTTTCTGTCCACGGTGACGAAGTGACGTCCCTGAGCCCGGTCGGAATTCGCAGAACTGTCAGCCGGAGAGGTCGATGGAGGCGGGACTGCGGCCGAGGAGGGAATTGATTTCTTCGAGGAGCGTGCGGGCTTTTAGCTCCTCGGGTTCCAGTTTTTCCAAGGACTGGCGGTTCGCGGACCGGAAACTTAGCGCACAATGCCGCGCTTGCTGGCCTCGATGAAATCGAGGAGGTGCGTCAAGTGGTCGTTGGGGGGGAGTTCTTCGCGGATTTTTTCGCAGGCTTGCTTGACGTTAAGATTGGCCCGGCAGAGGAGCCGGTAGGCTTCCCGCAGCGAACGGATGTCGTCGGGGGTGAAGCCGCGGCGTTCGAGTCCGACCTGGTTGATGCCGCGGACTTCGGCGGGATTGCCGTCGGCAATCATGAAGGGCGGGACGTCCTGCACGATCTTGGTGCACCCGCCCAGGATGGCGTGGCGTCCGATGCGGCAGAATTGATGGACGCCGCTCAGCCCGCCGATGACGGCGTGGTCCTCGACGACGACATGCCCGGCGAGGGTGCCGTTGTTGGAGAAGATGGTGTGGTTGCCCACGGTGCAATCGTGGGCCACGTGGGCGTAGGCGAGGAGGTTGTTGTGGCTGCCGATGGTGGTCTTGCTGCCGGGGGCGGTGCCGCGGTTGACGGTGCAGAATTCGCGGAAGCTGTTGTGGTCGCCGATTTCGAGATGGGTGGGTTCAACCGTGTATTTCAAATCCTGCGAGCGCTGGCCGATGGAACTGAACGGAAAAAAGCGGTTGCCTTCGCCAATGATGGTGGGTCCTGCCACGCTGACGTGATTGGCCAGGATGCAGCCGTGGCCGATGGTGACGCCGCTTCCGATGACGCAATACGGTCCGATCTCCGTGTCGGCTCCGATCTGTGCGCCGGGATCAATGACCGCGGTCGGGTGAATCATTTATCGATGAGGCCGAAGAGGAGTTCGCCTTCGGAGACGACTTCGCCATTGACGATGCATTTGCAGGCGGCTTTGCCCAGGCGCTTTTTGGCGCTGATCATTTCACAGTGGATGAAGAGCGTGTCGCCGGGGACGACAGGTTTGCGGAACTTGATGGCATCGGCGCTCATGAAGTAGCCGATTTTTCCGGCGTTTTCGGTCTTGCGCATCATGACGATGCTGGCGACCTGGGCCATGGCCTCGACCTGAAGCACACCGGGCATGACCGGATGGCCGGGGAAATGGCCTTGAAAATACGGTTCGTTGATAGTGACGGCCTTCACGCCGACGGCGCGGACATCGACTTCAAATTCGATGATGCGATCCACCATAAGGAACGGGTAACGGTGGGGCAGGGTGCGCATGATCTCGGTGATGTCGAGCACGCCGCCTTCGGCTGGCACGGGACTCGGAGCCATGGCGAGAAAGGCGGCCTGGCGTTTGGCCAGGATGCGGGCGAGTTCGGTATTCGGGCCGTGGCCGGGCTTGACCGCGACGATGTGCCCCCGCAGGCGGCGTCCGGTGAGGGCAAGGTCGCCGATGATATCGAGAATCTTATGGCGGACGAACTCATCCGGGAAACGGAGCGGTTCCTTGCTCAGGACGCTATCGCCGCGGGCGACCACGGCGTTTTCCAGACTGCCTCCCTTGATGAGGCCTTTGTCCATCAGGGGCTTCACGTCTTCGTAGAAAACGAAGGTGCGGGCGGACGCAATTTCCTTTTCGTAGAATTCCGGGGTAATCTCGGCGCTGAGGTATTGGGTGAAGCGGCCTTCCGGTCCGACCTGGGTGCAGGAGATGCGGAACTTCGGATCGGGCAGGATGGTCAGGATCGATTCGCCGGTTTGCAGCACGACGGGTTCCTGCGGTTCGATGTAGGAACGGGGGGCATTTTGTTCGACCACGCCGGCTTGCTTGATGAGAGCCGCGAACGCGCCCGCGCTGCCGTCACCGATGGGCGGTTCGTTGGCGTCCATCTCGATGAGGGCGTTGTCCACGCCCATTCCCGTGAGGGCGGAAAGGACGTGCTCGACGGTATGGATCTTGACGTTCCCTTCGACGATGGTGGTGGAGCGTTCGACGGTCTTCACGTTGCCGACCAGGGCCTCGACCAGCGGCTGGTCGGGCAGGTCCGCGCGCTTGAATTTGAAGCCGTGCCCGGGCGAGGCCGGATGCAGGGTGAGGGTGACTTTTCCTCCGGTGTGGAGGGCGGTGCCGTCGAGGCTGGCGGAGGATGCGAGGGTGCGTTGTTTGTCCACGATTGAAAGCGTTACGAATTCGGGTCAGGCAGGCTGGCGTCCGAGCAGAATCAAGTCCATGTATTTTTGATTGCCGGCCCGCAGGCGGGCGACGAGACAGCGTCCGATGGCGGCGAGCAGATGAATGGCGGCGCCGGGCTGAAGTCCGGCCAGCACGCCGAGGGTCATGCGGGTGATGCAGAGCATTTCGCAGGACTCCAGGGCGGAGACATCGGCGGAGCGGGGGCCGTCATCGACGAGGGACACTTCACCGAAAAAATCGCCCGGTTTGAGTAGAGCCAGTTCGACCTCCTGGCCGCTGCTCCTGGCTGTGACCCGGACGGAACCGCGCAGGATGACGAACATGCAATGGCCGGGTTCGCCGGCGGTGATGATGGGCTGGCCGGCGGTGAAGGTGACCGTGGTGCTTTGGGCAATGAGCGTTTGCAGTTCCTCACCGGTGAGTTCCGCGAAGAGTTGAAAGTTCTTCAGCCGTTCGTCTTCACTGGGGATAGGGTGGGGTGATTTTTCCATCGAGCATGCGGATGTGGCGGGGAGCCAGCCGGGCCAACTCCTCACTGTGGGTGACAATAACCAACGTGGCAATTTTTTGGGAAGCAATCTTTAGGAGGGTTTCAATGACACGGGCGGCGTTGCCACTGTCGAGATTGCCGGTGGGTTCGTCGGCCAGAAGGAGTTTGGGCCGGCCGGCGAGGGCGCGGGCGATGGCGGTGCGCTGCATCTCGCCGCCGCTGAGTTGATGCGGAAAATGGTGGCGGCGGGCGGTGAGCCCGACGAGTTCAAGAGTCTCCGCCACGCGCGGGCGGGTTTTTTTCGGCGGATCTCCGCGCAGGAGAAGCGGGAGTTCGACGTTTTCCTCCACCGTCATGGCCGGGAGCAGATTGAAGAACTGGAAGATCAGGCCGAGGTCGTGGCGGCGGTAGCGGGTGAGGGCGGCGTCGCGCGCCCGGTGCAGGGGAAGATCGCCGATCCAGATTTCGCCGGAGTCGGGCCGGTCGAGTCCGCCGAGGATGTTGAGCAGGGTGCTTTTGCCACAGCCGCTGGGTCCGGTGACGGCGGCAAACTCGCCGTGGGGGATCTCCAGGCTGACCTCGTCGAGGGCCCGAATGGGCGCTTCGCCACGGGAATACAGGCGGGTGACTTTCTGGAGACGGATCATGGAAATGCGGATTGCGGATTGGCGATTGCGGAAGGAGGCTGGCGGTGTGCCTTCATCAATACGTGGCGGGGACAGGCCGAATCAAGCGGAGTTCAGGATTCTTGGTGAAACCGAAGAGTTCCTGGCGGTGGACAAACCCTCCGGTCTGCTGGTGCATCCGACGAAACCGGGCGGGCCGCGAACGTTGTGGGACGGGGTGTGCGAGTTGCTCGGTTACGAGCTTGTCAACGGCGGGCAGGTTTCCATCGTCAACCGCCTGGACCGCGAAACCAGCGGCGTGGTGGTGATTGCCAAGACGCTGGCGGCGGCGCGGGCGGCAGGGCTGGCCATGCAGCGAAGGGAATTCCACAAGGAATATCTCGCCCTGGTTTTCGGCTGGCCGGATTGGGAGGAAATCGAGGTGGACGCGCCGATTGTCCGTCTGGGAGAAGTGGCGCCGTCGGAACTTTGGCTCGAGCGCGCGGTCCATTCCTCCGGCGTTTCCGCCTGCACCGGTTTCCGGGTGGAACAACGCGGGATGGCTCCCGGCGGTCCCTATGCGCTGGTGCGGGCCCGACCGGTGACCGGGCGCACGCATCAAATCCGCGTTCACCTCGCGCATGTGGGATTTCCCGTCATCGGCGACAAAATCTACGCGCGCGGACACGGCCATTATCTGAACTTCATCGCAACGGGCTGGACGCCGGAATTGGCAACGGCGCTCTGGCTGCCCCGTCACGCGCTCCATTGCACCCGGATGGAATGGCGGGATTTGGGGTGGGAGAGTTCGCTGCCGCAGGATCTGGCGGATTTTTCTGACACTTTGCCTCCTTCGGTTTAACGTTCTCCAGCGGATGAAAGGTTTTTTTCGCATCCTGGCTTTGATCAGTGGGACTGCTCACCTGCAAGCGGCGCCTCTTGTGATTCCTGAGTGGGGGACTTTCACTTCCTTGCCGGATGAAAACGGAGCCGCCATCCGGGGCTTCAACACGGCCGACGAACCGGTTCCGAGTTTCGCCCATCGGGTGGGCCACTTGCTCCGGCCGGCCGTCGCCGTTCGCGGCATGTCGAAGGGCGTTCTGACCTGCCATCGCGATGTGATCATGCGCAGGGAAACCCCGGTGGTTTATTTTTATCCGCCAGCGGGAAAAACGGTAACGCTCGATCTCGAGGTGGAATTTTCCGGAGGCGGGATGACCGGGTTTTATCCCGAGGCCAGGGCGATCACTCCAGGCTTGGAAAGTGGACGCCTGCTTCCCGACCCGCGCGGAGAACTCGAGTGGAAAGGCCTTCGGGTCGGAGGAGATGCTCCGGGACCGGAAACTGATTCTCCGGTCTGGCGCGCCCCGCGGCAAGTGGACGCCGCTTCTGTCACCACGGCTTCCGGCGAAACCGAGCGGTATTTATTCTATCGCGGAGTGGCAAATCCGGCCGCCCCGCTCCGCAGGGTGCGCGATGGACCGTCTCTGCGCGCGGAGCGTGTGGATGACAAAATCGCCGCGCCGAAAAAAGCCTGGCTGGTGCAGGTGCGTCCCGGCGGCCTGGGCGCGTTTCGCGAGGTCACGGTCGGGGTCGATGGCCCGGCAAAATTTCCCAGTCCGATTTCGGGCCGAAAAATCTCCGGCGTTTGCGCGGCGAAATGCAAGCCGCGCTGGTCGCAGATGGTCTCTTCCCCAAAGAATCCGCCGCCCTGCTCGCGACCCGGGATGAATCCTATTTTCAAAGCCCTGGCCTGCGGCTTTTCTATCTCGTTCCGCGCGCAGGGACCGGCGCGCATCTTCCGATAAAGGTTTCGGTCGAGTCCGCCGTGACGCGGGTAATGGTGGGCCGGATCGAGATCGTCACCCCGGACCAACGGCGTTTGCCGGGCCTGCTGGCGGGAGGAACTTGGTCCGATCGCGCCATCGGATCCTCCCGCGGCGTATTCCCTGCCGGGACGTTTTGCCAATCCGCTGCTGCTCGACGAACTCTGCCACCGCCCGAACGACCGACTGCGCGATTTTACTCTGGCGCTGCGGCTTGGTCCTTCGTGAGGCGGGCAGCCTAGAATCCGAGGCCCTTGCGCTCCGCGATGATCCCCGCGGCCACGCGTTCGGCCAGATGCTGGCGGTAAGAGGGGTTCTGGGCGTAGCGGTTGTCCTGCGGATTGGAAAGAAAACCGAGTTCGCACAAGACAGCGGGCCGGCGGTTGTTGCGCAGCACGTAGTAGTTGTTGCGTTTGACCCCGCGGTTCACCGTGGGATAGGCGCGGAGCGTTTCCCGCAGAATGTGCGAGGCCAGGCGGCGCGAACGCGCTCCGTAATAGTAAATCTCGATGCCCCGTGCCGCGGTGCGGGGCGACCAATTGTAGTGAATGCTGACAAAAATCGCGCCGCCGGCCCGGTTCGAGACGGCGGTGCGGCTTCCCAGCGGAATGAAAACATCGCTTTGGCGCGTTTCGATCACATGGAATCCCTTGCTCCGTAGGATGCGGGTCAGCCTTTGCGCCGTGTCGATGGCCAGCATTTTTTCAGGCGTGCCGGAGACGGCTCGCGCTCCGCGGTCATACCCCCCGTGGGCGGCATCCACCACAACGGTATTGAAGTTTCCCGCTCCCGCGTCGAACGACGAGCAGCCCGGCAGGAGAAGCGAGAGGAGGGAAAGGATGGCAAAAAGCGCAACGCGCAAAGCGTTGGAGAGGCGGCGGTCTTGTGCTTTCCTCATGCGAAATTCCTTCCGCGCAGACTGTCGCCTCCCCGGAACGTGCGCAAGGTAAAGGACCCGGCCGCCAAATCAATAATTTAGTCTCGCCTTGCGCCTTTTCCCGCGCCAGAGGTGATCGCATGCTGGCCAAACGCATCATCCCCTGCCTCGACGTGACCAATGGTCGCGTGGTCAAGGGCACGAAGTTTCTCAATCTTCGCGACGCGGGCGACCCGGTGGAATGCGCCAGGGCCTACGATGCCCAGGGGGCGGATGAACTCGTTTTCCTCGACATCACCGCTTCCAGCGACGACCGCGCCACCATGGTCGGCGTGGTGGCCCGCACGGCCGAGCAATGTTTCATGCCGCTCACAGTCGGCGGCGGCATCCGCATGGTGGAAGATTTCCGCACCATGTTGCTGGCCGGGGCGGATAAGGTCAGCGTGAACACCGCGGCCATCCATAGTCCCGCGCTTGTGACGCAGGCCGCCCGGGCTTTCGGCTCCCAGTGTGTCGTGGTGGCCATCGACGCCAAACGCGACGGCCCCGGCCGCTGGCGGGTTTACACCCACGGAGGGCGCAAGCCGACCGAACTCGACGCGGTGGCCTGGGCCGCCGAGGTGGCGCAGCTGGGAGCCGGGGAAATTCTGCTCACCAGTATGGATGCCGATGGCACCTGCGATGGCTATGATATCGAACTGACCGCTGCAGTCAGCACGGCGGTCACGATCCCGGTCATTGCCAGCGGTGGGGCGGGGAATCTTGGTCACCTGGCCGATGTGCTGGACCGGGGCAAGGCCGACGCCGTGCTGGCCGCGAGCATTTTTCACTTCGGGACCTATCAGATCAGCGAGGCCAAAGATTATTTGGCGGCCCACGGTGTGCCGGTGCGTCGGTAAATTCCGGTTGGGCCTTTGCCGGGATCGACGAGGGGGAAACCGCGTGACTGTCTGATCGTCTTGACACATCAGCCCCTTAGGTTCCCACTTCCGCCTCTTTCATGTCCCGGCTGCTCATCGTCATCCTTGCCTCGCTCTCCATGCTGGGAGCGCTTTCGATCGACGCCTATCTGCCGGCCTTGCTGGCCATCGCCAGCGAATTCTCGGCCACGGATGCCGCGGTGCAACAATCGCTGACCGCGTATGTGCTGGCCTTCGCGGTGATGACGCTGTTTTACGGGACGTTATCGGATTCCTTCGGACGGAGGCCGGTGATTCTGGTTTCGCTCGTCTTTTACCTGCTGAGCAGCATCGGGGCGGCCATGGCGACATCGTTGGAGATGCTCATCGTCTTCCGGCTGCTGCAGGGCTTCTCGGCCGGCGGAGGGACGGTGGTGGCGCGGGCCATCGTGGGGGATTTGTTCTCCGGCGCGGAGGCCCACCGGGCCATGTCCTATATCAATGTGGTGTTCGGACTGGCTCCGGCCATCGCGCCAATTCTGGGCGGCTGGCTCCAGGCCGCCTTCGGCTGGCGCTCAATTTTTCTCTTCATCGCCCTTTTCACCCTTGTGCTGATCGTGGCCTGCGCGCTGTTCCTGGCGGAAAGTCTGCCCAAGGAGAAGCGCGCGGCGTTCCTGCCGGGAGTGATTCTGGCCAACTATTGGAAAGTGGGGAGCCGGTGGGGCTTCATCCTGCGCGCCACCAGCACGGCGCTGGCCTTTTCCGGCATCATGATTTACATCGCGGCCGCGCCCGCGTTTGTCATCGGCATCCTCCGGCTTTCCGTGACGGACTTCGGCTGGTTGTTTCTGCCTTTGATTGGCGGGATGATGCTGGGATCCTTCGCCGCGGGCAAATTGAGCCAACGGGTTAAACCACGGGCCATCATCAGCGCTTCGTTTGTCATCATGCTGCTCTCGACGGCAGCCAATCTGGCTTACTGTGCCTGGTTTCCCGTGAAAATCCCGGGGGCGGTCCTGCCCTTGCTCATCTATGCCTTCGGGGCCGCCATGGGAACTCCGGTGATGAGCATGATCACGCTGGAAATGTTTCCGAAAGTCCGGGGACTGGCGGCGTCGTTCCAAACTTTTGTTTTCATGATCCTCTTTGCCGTGGTCTCGGGAATCTGCGTGCCGTTGCTCTACGGCAGTCCGTTCAAATTTGCGGTGGGAATGGCCCTCGGTACCGTGCTGAGCCTGATCTGCTGGCTGCTGAGCGCCTCGTCCCGGCGGCCGGCCATCAGGCGCTAGGGCGCGAGGCCTGGGCCAGGGTGCGGGCCAGATGCTCGCGGCGCAGGGGCTTGGTGAGATAGCCGCTCATCCCGGAGGCAAAACACGCCTGGCGTTCTGTGTTGAGCACGTTGGCCGTGAGCGCGACGATGTGAATGGGGGTTCGTTTTTCCCGGTTTTCGATTTCGCGCAGACGCCGGGTGACTTCCAATCCATCCAGTCCCGGCATCTGCACATCGAGCAGGATGCACTCGGGCCACTCGGCCTCGCAGAGGGCGAGGGCGGCTTCCCCATGGTTGGCCACCCGCGGGGTGTAGCCCAGTTTTTGCAGGATGTGTTCGATGAGCCGGAGGTTGACCGGATCGTCATCCACCGCGAGAAGGCGCAGAGGGTGTTTCCGGGCAAAGTCCGAGTCGAAAGTGGAGGGCGCAGACTCGGGTCGAGGCAGATCGCCGGGAAGCTCCAGGGGAACCTCCAGGTAAAATGTCGCGCCCTCGCCGGGTTCGCTTTCGAACCAGAGGAACCCGCCCATGAGCGCGGCCAGACTTCGCGAAATGGCGAGGCCCAGGCCGGTGCCGCCATGTTTGCGCGAGACGCTGGAATCGGCCTGGGCAAAGGGCTCAAAGATATGGGCGGACTGTCCAGGGGGAATGCCCGGCCCGGCATCGCGGACATAAAATTGCAGGCGAATCAATCGGGGCTCTTCATCATAGGGCGTGGTTTTTACGCCGAGGGCCACCGTCCCGGATGGTGTGAATTTCACCGCGTTGCCGGCCAGGTTGAGCAGGATCTGACGCAGGCGGCCGGCATCCCCCTGAACGTAGGTCGGAATGTCCCCGAGGGTGACGACCTCCAACCCGAGCCCCTTTTTCTCCGCGGAGGGAGTCAGCAGGATGCCGAGGTCGTCGAGCAGCTTTTCGGGTGAAAAAACCGTTTTCTCGAGTTGCAGGCGGCCGCTTTCGATCCGGCTGTAGTCAAGGATGTCATCAATGATCCGAAGGAGGGCTTCGCCGCTGCCGGTGATTGTCCGCACGTATTCCTGTTCCTCGGGATGAAGGGATTTCTGAGCGAGGAGATCGGCAAAACCCAGGATGGCATTCATGGGGGTGCGGATTTCGTGGCTCATCATGGCGAGAAATTCCGCCTTGGCCCGCCCCGCCTCCTCGGCCTGCTCCTTGGCCTGCACGAGTTGCTGATCGATCAGCTTCTGGTCGGTGATGTCCATGAGGAATCCGTGCCAGAGGATGCTGCCATCGGGCAGGATCTCGGGGGTGGACTGATCGAGAATCCAGCGCATGCCGTCTTTGCGAAAGATGCGGAACTCCAGCCGCCATTCTGAGGGCGGTCCGCCCGCATCGGTGGCGCTGTGGCGGACGCGCTCGACATCGTCGGGATGGACAAGGTCGTAGCCGCGTTCCACATCGGTTACGAGTTCCTCAGGCGTCCGATCGTAGACATCCGTGATGCGTCCGCTGACATAGAGGAAGGAATGGATGCCGCCCGCTGTGACGCGGTATTGATAAACCGCGCCCGGAGCCTGCGAGGTGATTTTTTCCAGCACCTCGAGATGGCTGAGGCGTTCGGCCTCGAGGGTTTTCTTGGGGGTGATGTCCAGCAGGGTTCCGACCAGCCGGGTCGGCTTGCCGCTTTGGTCAACGTCCATGCCCTTGCCGCGGTCCAACACCCAGACCCATTCCCCGTTCCTGGCCCGCATGCGGTATTCGGCCTCGAAAATCGCCTCCTCTCCGTTGAGATGCCGAACGACGGCAGCGTTCATCGCGGAAATGTCGTCGGGATGAATCAGGCTGTCCCAGTTCTCATTGGTCGGTTCCAATTCGGAGAGGTCGTAACCCAGAATGGCCGCCGTGCCCTCATCAACGTGTAACTGGCCGCCCGGGACGTTCCAGTCCCAACGGCCCATGGCCGCGCCGCTGAGGGCGAGTTGCAACTGCTCCCGGCTTTCGACGGCTTCGAGGGCCGCTGTTTTCGATTCGGTAACGTCCTGGAACGTGCCGTAGATCCGGCACAACTCTCCCGTCTCATCGTACTCCGCACGCCCCATGGTGTGGATCCAGAGTTTGCGGTTCTTCGCCGTGAAAAACTCCACTTCGAGGTCGAAGGGTTTGCCTTCGCGTTCACAAGCCTCCACGGCCGCGGTGAGAAGTTTGCGGGAGCCTTCGGCATAAAAATTAATGGCTTGCTCGATATCGGGAGTGAAGCCGGGGTCAACCTCATGAATCGCGTGCACCTCAGGCGACCATTTCACGATGCGGTCCGGATAGAGAACCTCCCACCCGCCCGAGCGGGTCATGCGCCCGGTCATTTGCAGGAGGGCGATGTTTTTCTGCGCCTGCACCTCGATCTCCTTGCGCAGGCTGATGTCGGCGAAGGTGGCGACCACTCCGTCCTCGAATTTTGCCACGCGGGTGTAGAGCCAGCGGGCATTGTCTTCGCGGCGATAGAGGCGCTCGAAGGCCAGAGGCTCACCGGTTTCGATCACGTGGCGGTATTTTTCCAACACCTCCGGATCGAAATTTGCGCCGGTCGCCAGCATGGGACGGCCTCGGAGCGGTTCGAAATTGAGGC
Source organism: Chthoniobacter flavus (assembly GCA_945860745.1). Taxonomy (GTDB): domain Bacteria; phylum Verrucomicrobiota; class Verrucomicrobiia; order Chthoniobacterales; family Terrimicrobiaceae; genus CAMASH01. Next base: position 20,900 of record CAMASH010000043.1, read on the forward strand.
CCAGGATTTCCCCGGCTTCCTTGTTCACGAAAAGCAGCCGGAAGTCGCGGATCTGCCCGGTGCTGTCGCGCACGGCCTCAAGCACCTCGAAGCCATGCAGCGAGGCGTTGAGGACCCGTTCGAGTTTTGCCCTTTCCTCGCCGGCCCGCCCCTCCGTATTGGCCAGGGCCCAGGCTCCCGTTCCGAAGGCCAGAGCCGACAGCCAGGTCAGAAACCACAGGATGGATTCGAGGAGCGGTTTCTGCTCCGGCAGGCTGATCCTTTGCACCAGCCACCAGGCGCTGGAAGCCACGGCAAAGACAATTGTCACGGCCAGAGCCGCGGCAATCAGAGGACGTGCCCGAAAATATTTCACAATTTCTTGGGGACTGATGCTTATCGCTCGTGGCTATCAAATTCTCTGCCGCTTGGAACGAAAATTCCATCGGGGGAGGGGACCGTGCCGCATCCCCCCTTTAGGCGTTGACCGCAGGCGGTCCCGGCCGTTTCATCTCGGCCTTCTGATGAAGAAAGCCATTGTCATCCCCTCCTATCGCGCCGCCAAAACCCTCCCCGGCGTGCTGCCGCGGATTCCGGCGGCATTCTGGGCTGACGGTATCGCGATCATCGTGAATGATAAAAGTCCCGATAATACCGGCGAGGTCGCGGAGGATCTCAAGACCAGGTGGCCAGGCGTGGAAGTCGTGCATCATGAGGTCAACCGCGGCTATGGCGGGGCCCAGAAGAGCGGCTTGAAGCGCGGACTGGAGCTTGGGGCGGAGGTCTTTGCCGTTGTCCATTCCGACGGGCAGTACGCGCCGGAACTTGTGCTCGATCTGATGAAGCCCATCCTGGAAGGCAAGTCCCACATCGTGCAGGGCTCCCGCATGATCGCGGGCGGGGCTCGCGCGGGCGGGATGCCGCTGGTGCGCTACATTCCGAACCGTGCCCTCACGGTTCTGGAAAACCTCGTCTTCCAAACCCGCATGGCCGAATTTCACAGCGGCTACATGCTGTATTCGCGGACCATGCTCGCGCGGTCCCCCTTCGAGAAACTGCAGAACAATTACAACTTCGACGCCGAGATGATCGTGCTGGCCAAACTTCTCGGCTGGGAATGCGCCCAGCTTCCCATCCCCACCCGCTACGATGACGAGGTGTCCAGCCTGCGGCCGATTCCCTACGGAATCAATGTCTTGAAAATGATGGCTAGACATCTCGGCGGACATTACCGCAGACTCATGGTCGAGCACAGGGCGTCATCCCCCGCGTAACGAAAACAGTTGACGCGACCGGCTTGCGAAGGAAAGAAAGAAAAGTAGTACATTTTTCATGAAGATCTTACTTTTGGGTGCCGGTGGATTCATTGGCGCAAACCTCACCGAACGCCTCGTCAAGGATGGGAAACACCAGATCACCGCTCTCGATATCGACCGCGAGAAACTGGACGACACGATCAAAAGCGGCGGCATCACCTACATCGACTTCGACATCCGTGGCAGCGAGGAACAGCTTGAGAAGCTGACCAGGGACCACGACCTGATCGTGGACTTGGTGGCGCGGGCCAATCCCAGCCTCTACGTCAGCAACCCGGTGGACGTTTTCAAACTCAACTTCATCGAAAACCTCAAAATTGCGGACTATTGTGTGAAGCACAAAAAACGCATCGTCCAGTTCTCGACCTGCGAGGTCTACGGCATCACCGCCGCGAAAGCCAACGGTCAGAGTTCCGCCGATTTTCCCCAGCCCTTCATCGAAGACGAAACGCCTCTCATCATGGGGCCGGTCAAAAACCACCGCTGGATCTACGCCTGCGCCAAGCAGCTCCTCGAGCGCGTCCTTCACGCCTACGGCATCGAGCAGGGCCTCAATTACTCGATCATCCGTCCCTTTAATTTCATCGGGCCGCGTATCGACTACCTCCCGAGCGAACAAACCGGCAACCCCCGCGTGTTCAGCCACTTTATGAACGCGCTGCTTTACGGCACGCCGATCAAGCTGGTCGATGGAGGGGCCAACTATCGCGCTTACACCTACATCGACGACGCGGTGGATTGCATCGTGCGCATCATCGAAAATCCGAACGGTTCGTGTGATCGCCAGATTTTCAACATCGGCACGCCGGAGAATGAAGTGACCATCAAGCAACTGGCCGAGCGCATGATTGAAATTTTCAACAAGCGCTTCCGCCAGCCGGGCGATCCCGTTCCCGAAATGATTGATGTCAGCAGTGAGGAGTTTTACGGGGTGGGCTACGAGGATTGCGATCGCCGCATCCCCAATGTGGATAAGGCCCGCACTCTGCTGGGTTGGAAATCCGAGCATGATCTCGATTCCGTTCTTTTCCTCACGATGAAGTACTTCGTGGACAAGCACCGGGCCAAACACAAGGAGCCAGTGGCGGCCTGAACGGAATTCCTGATCTTCAAGAAAGGCGGCCGGGCAATCGGCCGCTTTTTTTTATTTCCAAAGGAAAGCGGCGCAGGCGATCAGCGCAGCGCCATACAGCACACCACCCCAGGCGGCGGCGGGGAGGCGGTTTTTTCCCGCGGTCAGCCAGGCAATCTGGTCGCGCAAAATCCACGGTATCCCCACCCAGAACAAACCCAGCACAATCCAGGCATAAGCCAGCACCACGACGAGAAGACGGCTTGGTTCCGGCCTCAAGAACGCCGCCTCCAGCAAAGGCTCGGCTGCCAGCAAGGCCAGCATCCCGAGGGCCCGCACGGCCAGAAACTCTTCCACGTAACGCCAGGCCAGGAAAGTTCCTGCCACGATCGCCAGCAGCATGACATTTTTCAACCGGGCGAACTCACCAAGGTCCATTTGGCGCACCAGAAGAAAACTCCAGATCCCGGCCAGGATAATCAGAACGGTTCCCGCCGCGCGCGAACGGGGAAAATTCCGCAGCCACGCGGCGCAGTCCTTGGAGCGCCCCAAGGCCAGCAGATGCGTCGCCAGCAAGGCCGTCCCGACCACCAGTCCCACCGTTTGCAAATTCACCGGATAAATCATACCTCTGCCACGAGTGTGCGTTTGCCGCGCACACCTGTCTCCCAAATTTTTTTCTCCAGGGCGTCGCTGGCCGCGGCCACCTGGGCTTGTTTTTTGCTCAAGCCCTCACCCCGGCCCAGCTCGAGCGCTTTCCAAACGACCCGCGAAACAAATTTCTTGGAATGATCCGGACCGCTTTGCTCGAGCACTTCGTAAACCGGAGCGCGCGGTTCCAGCGCCTGCAAAATCTCCTGCAATTGCCCCTTGGGGTTCACTTCCTCGGGATCATTGGCAATGCGTTCAAAATCATCCGCCGTCATGCGCAGGACGAAATTTCGCGCGGCGTCGAATCCCCCATCCAGGTAAACGGCGCCCACCACGCTCTCGAAGGCGTCCGCCAGGGTGGAGGCTCTTTCCCGTCCGCCACTGGATTCCTCGCCGCGGCCCATCATCAAATGACGCCCGAGATCGAGATCGGTGGCGCGGGTTTTGAGTGCGGTGCGGGAAACGATCCGGGTCCGCAATTTGGTCATGGTTCCCTCGCTGAAGTCGGGATAGAGCCGGTAAAGATGCTCGGTCACGGCGATCTGGATCACCGCATCGCCCAGAAATTCCAGACGCTGATTGTCGAAGGGATAGTCTTTCCTTTCGAGGGAAATACTGGGGTGGGTGAGGGCCTCGGCCAGCAGCAGCGCGTTGCGGAATTTATAGCCCAGGCGTTCCTCGAGAGGATTCATGATCGAGGCGGCGTGACGGCTGGGAGCGCTATGCGGCATGGAAAAAATGTGCAGCCGAAGGGAGTCGAACCCCTAACTTTCTGATCCGTAGTCACCAAAAGTCCCTTTTTTTCAACGGGTTATGTTGATGTCTAACGCCTCTTATTGGGGTTCATTGTCCCAAAACGACGGCACAGTGATGCTAAAAGTCGCAAAGGCTTCTCGCCAGTTCTTTTTTCCAAAAATCTTGGGCTGGCCCGAAGATGATTCTCGCGACTAAATTTCCGTCCGGGTGTCTGCCTCTGTTTCAGAAGCCGCTGGGGAAGGGCATGCCTTCAGCCGTATTTTTGCGGCTTCGTGTTCAGAAGAAAGCTGGAATGCCTCCAGTTCATGATAAGCTCGGCGCAGGCGGATCAATTTTTCGTCCGACAACACCGCTTCCGGAATCAGGGCTGGGCGGTTTTCGTCCTCAGTGTTCACAGGGTAAGTTCCTTCCGGACCTCCGGGCTGTTGGCGATTTGGCGAAGTTTTTCCAGCGCCCTGTAAATGCGGTTGCCACGATGCCGCGCCGGACACTCCCTTGTGCGGCCGCCGTCGCAGGATCGTCACGGTTCAGCTTCACCAATCCAAAAATCATAAAAATCCGGGGTCACCCCAGGGACCGGAATGCCGGAAGCAGCCTGCCGGGGAGAGCAGCCGCAAACGCTTCCTTGAGTTTTCAAAAAACGGATCAACGAAGCAGGCATTGTAAGCCTCGTTGCCTTCGAGGGTTTCCCTTCGGGCCTCGTTTTTGCGCTCCCGAATGAAATCGGCCACCCGCGTTGACAAATTGAGGAAAGAAAATGGGGAATCTTCCCCGCGAAGGATCAAAGCCGGAGGCATCGGCCCGATGAAGACATTCTGCCGACGTCCCATCGAGGATGCAGGAGCTGCGCGGTCTGCCCGGCGATGCCGCGCGACTCCTCAAATAGATCGAAGAGCTTCCCAAGGAAAGGTTCCCGGGCGAATGGACCCCGGCAGTGGAGGACCGGATGGAACGGAAAATCTGGATCGAAGGCACTTGGGACGAGGGGAATCTTCCCGCCGACATTCCGTTCCTTCTGGATGAAATGTGAAAACATCCCGCAACCTGCCCTCTTTATCCTGCCACGACGGGTGGGGTGGAATGCGTTCGATTTCGCTGGAGCCCGGTAAAAGGGGCAATCACTCCACAGGAATGAGGTGGCCTGTTTCCACCAAGGTGTTGAAGTAGTTTGCTATCCGTTCAACTTGGTGGCGATCCCGGCACAGAAATCCGGCCTCGATGTTTCTGGTCTGCGCTGAGCTTGTGAAATTTGCGGAGGTGATGAGGGCGGCGTTGCGGTCCACGATGACGACCTTGGCGTGCATGGTGCCACGGGCCTTTTCGTCCTCGGAAAACGGGCGGGGGTCGTGGAGGATTTCCGGGGCGGTTGATCCCGGCCAGCAGGTTTCGAGAAAGCGCTTTCGGAATCTATTAGCCACAAGAGGCATTGCTTCGTCGGGTGATTTCCTCTCATGCGAGACATCAACGATGAAGCGAACTTTGAAGTCAGGATTGCTTCTCATTTTTTCTGAAAGCGGCGTGAAAAAATCGGCTATTGGATAAATCACGAAGCTGCACACAAGCACCTCCCTCTGCGCCTCGACGAACAGGGAGCGTGCCACTGTGGCCGTGTCCACTACCGGAATGCCATGCACATGCGGACCACTGAGGACGAGAAAGAGATTCCTCTCCGAATCGGTCATTCGGGTCTTGGCCATTTGGAGCGCTTCACATAGCTCGGAGAGCACTGACGGGGGACATCCCCTATCGCGGAGACTTTTAAGAACATTTGCAGTGCGATCCGCTTTGCTGCCGACAAACGGAGCCAACAGGCCCGCAGAGAGGTTTGAACGGAGCGGCCCATCGGCAAAGGCTTCGGCCAGTGCACGCAGGGATTGGGGCGGAAGGTCGAGAAGTTCTTCGAGTTTGGGAGAATCCATTCTGATCAAACTGCAAAAAGCTCGCAGCCGGGTTGTTCGATCGTGGGAACCACCAGCGCGCGATCGAGGAATTCGTTGAAACGCTCGCAGGATGTCTCCGCAATGAAGACGCATCCATGGCAGGCGCAGCCCGATATTTTGCCGAATTCGTGGTCGCTCGAACCGTTGGAGGAACACACAGGGTCGTTCGAGCAAAGAGTGCCAAGTTGCAAGGCGCGGAGGACATGCTTGCGGATGTTGCGGCTGGCATGGACAAGGCTGCCCAAGGTTCCCTCGGAGCCGCTCGACGATGTGAAGATCAAGATCCCGTAGTTGCCCGCCATGGCAGCGTCGCCAGGAATCGGTGAGTAAATGCGCTCACGCAGCGATGAAAGCGGGTAGCCACACTCCAGCGATATCGCGCTGATGAGAAGGTGGGAGAGCGTATGGAGCATAATGAAGGGCGCTCCGGGAAAAACGGCCTTCGTTCCCGGGTGGTTCTCCCTCCAGGCATTGAAGGATTGCTCCAGTTCCAAAACTCGCGCCTGCACTTTGGGGCTGGCCACCCAGGATTCGATTTTTTCTTTGTCAAACTTGATGAATAGACCTTCTCCACGGTTCTCAGAGACAGGGAGAAAATTCAACCGCTTGCCGATGGCCGCTCGTTCGACATTTATTTCCAATTCGCCTTGGGCATCCGCCGTGATCGGCTCGAAGCGGGTGAATCCGATGAGCGCGGCTACCTCGCGGAGTTTATGGACCAAGACGATTTTCTCTATGGAGTCCAAATGGGGATCGGCCCATTTCGCCTTGGGAAGCTCCCGCGCATAGAAGTCGCCTTCGGGCTCATCGCCGACCGCCTCCAAACGCGCCTTGGCCAATTTCTCAAATTCCACCTCTTTCACCGGCTTGGCCAGGGCGTTCGGCGACACACCGCTACGCACGGCCTCCATGGTGAAAAAAACCTCCTCGTCAGTGAACCCGTCGAGGCGCTGTTTGATGTCATCCATCAAGTCGCGAAGCTCTCTTAGCTTTTCAATAGACGGGATTTTCTTTAGCAAGCCATCCCAGTTTGCAAGAACGACCTCCTCGACCTTCGACATGCTGTCGGGAATCGAGATGACCGACATCACTTGGGGAAAATAGGCATTGCTCGCCGTGCGGACCAGCAGGCGATTGGGATCGCCGCAGCCCTTTTCATCTGTGTCACCGAGCCAAGGACGGCTGCCATTGCAGTTGCCCAGAGCATTTACATGCGTTGCTTCCCGCACGCACCTCACTGCTCCGCACTCACACACAATCCAGATAACCGGAGCAAACCCCGCTCAGGCCTGCGCGTGGTCTTCTAAATATCCGCGTTTGGCGCCCATGGGCGTCATTTCTAAAATGGCGCCGATCGGCGACAAGTCACTGGTTGGCCAACTCGCCGCGATCACCGATCCCCGCGCCAAAGATTTGTTCTTTCGCAAAAACCGAATCGCCATGATCCGAGAAGGAGCGCGAGCAGCAACACCGGCCATGCCAAACCCAAGAAC
>CAMASH010000044.1 GCA_945860745.1 Chthoniobacter flavus
GATGGCAACTACACCCAGACCAGCAACGGCACGCTGGAAATCGAGCCGGGCGACTTCCTCTCCATCAGCGGAAATGCCGACCTGGACGGCACGCTGGCCTACACTGGTGGCGGGCTGAAATACGGGCAGCAAGTTGCCTTCCTGGAGGCAGACAGCATCAGCGGAGAATTTGCAACGATCCTGGTCGAGAACCCCTCGAAAAACCGGGGCCGCTTCCTGGCCGAAGACGGCACCGGCATTCTGCTCATCGCGCCGACCAGCTACACCTTGGTGGCGCAAACCGATAATCAGCGCAATGTGGCCAAAGCCCTGGACCGCTTCATTCCGGAACGCGGCAACGATCGGGAAACTGTCAGCATCGCCCTGGATATCCAGGGCGAAGGACAATACCCGTCAGCGTTTGAGCAAATCTCGCCGGCCTTCTACGAAAGCCTGGCCGACATCACCATCGAGCAGGCCAACGCGCAAAACCAGAACCTGGCCCAACGCGCCAGCGCGCTGCGCCTGGGAGCCCGCGGGTTTCAGTCCATCGGCATCGAGGCCCCGCTGGTCAACGACAAGGACGGCAAGAGCGTCATGGATGCGAAGGACGGCAAAGACATCCTGAGCCCGGCTCCCGATAACAAATGGGGCGTGTGGGTGCAGGGCAACGGCATCTTCGCGCGGGCCACCAACGCGAGCCAGGTGCCGAATTACAACTTCGAGAGCGGCGGATTCCTGGCCGGGGCCGATTATCGCTGGAGCGAAAACTTCGTGACCGGCCTCTACGCGGGCTACCAGGGCACCTATGCGAAATACAGCAACGGGGGCCGGACGACGATCAACTCGGTGCAGTTCGGCGGCTACGCCAGCTACGACAACGGCGGGTTCTACGCCGACGGCATCGTGGGAGGCGGTTACAGCGCCTATGCAGTAAAGCGCCCGATTCAATTCAGCACGATTGACCGCACCGCCAGCAGCCGGCCGGACGGCGGCCAGCTTACGACCTACCTCGGACTGGGCTACGACTGGGAAGTCGGAAACTTCACCATCGGGCCGATCCTGAGCGGCCAATACACCTACGCGGGCATCGCGCCCTTCACGGAAAACGGAGCCGACAGCCTGAACCTCAGCGTGGGTCAACAAAACGCCAACAGTCTGCGCACCAGCCTGGGTGGAAGGATTGCCTACACGTGGAAGCTGACCGACAGCATCACGCTGATTCCGGAAGGCCGGATGTTCTGGCAGCACGAGTTCCTGGAAAACCCGCGCAACATCGGAGCCACTCTGGACGGCGGCAACGGAGCGGGATTCGGCTACACCACGAGCGCACCGGACCGGGATGCGGTCTTTGCCGGAGCGGGAATCATCGGACAATTCGGACCGAACTGGAATGCGTATTTCTACTACAACGCGGACTTCGGCCGGCAGGACTTCGTCAGCCACGCCATCAGCACCGGTCTGAACTTCAAGTTCTGAGGACAATGCGGCGCATTGCGCAGATTTCCCCCGGGGTCTTACGCGCTTTGACCTGAAGCGTCCCCTTTCCGCCGCTCTCTTGCATTCCTTGCGCTGTCAGCTAATGTCTCCAGCCCAACCTGCAAAAACTGTCTGACATGAAAAGCATCCTCGACCCGGCCCGACTCGAAGACATCGAGTTCAGCAATGATGAAATCGCCCGTTACTCAAGGCATCTCATCATGCCCGAGGTGACGTTGGAGGGACAGAAACGCCTCAAGGCGGCCAAGGTCCTCTGCATCGGCACCGGTGGCCTTGGCTCGCCCATCGCTCTCTACCTGGCCGCCGCCGGCGTGGGCACGCTCGGGTTGGTCGATTTCGATATCGTCGATTACTCCAATCTGCAGCGCCAGATTCTCCACGGCACGAAAGACGTGGGCCGGAAGAAACTCAACAGCGCCCGCGACCGCATCAAGGACATCAACCCCAACGTGCAGGTCGTCCTGCACGATGCCATGTTCCGCAGCGACAATGCCGTCGGGATCGTGGAAAACTACGACATCGTCATTGATGGCACGGACAATTTTCCCACCCGCTATCTTTCCAACGACGTTTGCGTGTTTTTGAAAAAGCCCAACATCTACGGTTCGATTTTCCGTTTCGAGGGTCAGTGCACCGTTTTCGCCCCGCATCTGGGCGGACCCTGCTATCGCTGCATGGTGCCGGAACCCCCGCCGCCCGGCATGGTGCCAAGCTGCGCCGAGGGTGGCGTGCTGGGGGTTTTGCCCGGAATCATCGGCGTGATGCAGGCCATTGAGGCGGTCAAACTCATCGTCGGCATCGGCGAACCGTTGATGGGACGACTGGTCTATTTCGACGCGCTGCAGCTCCGTTTCAAGGAATTCAAGTTGCGCAAGGATCCGAAATGCCCGGTGTGCAGCGCGAATCCGACCATCACCGGATTGATCGACTACGATCAGTTCTGCGGCATCCCGCAGGCCCGGGCCGCGGAGGAAGCCGAGCCGCCTGTGCCGGAAATTTCCGTCGAGGAACTCAAGGCCCGCCAGGATCGCGGGGACAAATTTGTCCTGCTCGACGTGCGCGAACCCTTCGAATTCGATGTTGCCCGCATCCCCGGGTCGATACTGATTCCCGTGGGTGAGTTGCCTTCGCGCATGAGTGAACTGGACAGCGCGGACGAGATCGTCATCCATTGCAAATCCGGTGTGCGCAGCGCCAAGGCCCTGCGCCAGTTGCAAAAAGCCGGCTTCAGCAAGGTGGCCAACGTCGCAGGGGGCATCCTGGCCTGGTCCGATCGGGTGGACTCCTCCGTCCCGAAATACTAATCGGATTCGAGCGCTCGAAAAATTTTCGTAGCCGCCGTCGTGAGACGGTGGCCTCCGCCATTCGGAGGAGTCTTCCCCCACGCCCTCACGGGCGCGGCTACAGTTTTCCTGAACCCGCTCTAACTGCGGGTGATCTGCAGGCCGGACTCGGAAAGATCCAGCTGCACGAACCTGGCCAGCGCATTGGGCGGGTCGGCTGCCAGTTTTTCCCGGATGCGGGTGGCGGCTTCGATATCCTTGGCCAGCATCAGGAGATAGCCGCCGCCGCCTGCGCCGAGCAACTTGGCCGCAGACAGGTAATCTTCAACCCCGGCCAGGATCGCGGCCACCTCCGGCGGATTGGTCCCGGCATCGAGAGCCTGGTTGAGCTCCCAGCTGCCGCGCACGGCGGTGCAGAGATCGGTCCACGAATCGCGCTGAATGGCCTCCGAGGCGATATGCGCCTGGCGGCCGATTCGCTCCAGCAAACGCAGTTGTCCGGCTCGATTCAAAAACATCCCGCGCACGATTTCCTGCAGGATGTCTTTGGCCATGCGGGTGATTCCGGTGTAGTAAAGCAGGATGGTCTGGTTGGCATAGGCCGCGCCGAAAAGATTGGTCGGCAGCCAGCGCACCAGCGGGCGTTGTTCCATGCCGGGCAGGGTTTCGATCATCTTCAGACCGCGATAAATTGCTCCCGCCTGATCCTGCCAGCCTCCCCCGGAGGTCAGGAGCTGCTCGAGAACGAGCGTGCGCTGAAAGACTTCCTGGGTGTCCCATTTGAGCCCGCACGTGTCGCTCAAGGTCGCCAGCAGGGTGGCGGCCAGGATGCTGCTGGTGCCCAAGCCTGAGCCCTTGGGCGCGGCGGCCAGCAGGGAAATCTCGAGGCCGCCGCCGAAGGCTTCCAGGACTTCATCCAGACTCCGTGCGCCCGTGTGGCCGGAGAACCGCGGATCAAAACCCGCCAGCGCCAGGGCGCCCTTGGCCAGAGAAAACTTTGCTCCCACCCGATCGTATTCGCGCAGGTCCTCCAGGGTCCGCACGCGGATCTCCGCGCCCAGATCGATGGAGCGAATGACGATTCCGCGCTCTTTCGTGTAGCGGGCGAAGACCTGCACCGGCGGCTGACCATTCAGGTTCACCGCCACGTTGACCACGGCTCCCCCAAATTTCAGACAATACGGCGGCGTATCCGTCCAGCCTCCCGCCAGGTCCAGGCGCGCCGGACTGCGGCCCCAGACGATCTGGTCATCGATGAGGTTGCGCTTGGGCGTGGCCGGATGCCTGGCGGCGGAAGCGACAATTGTTTCCCGCAGGATTTCGAAGGCCCGCTCCTCGGGCCGGGAAAAATCCTCGCCGCGGCTGCGGAGAATGGCGGCGCGAAACATTTCCTCCTGCGCCAGCTCCAGGGGCATGACGGATTCCGTGCCCCCGGCGCCCAGTTTCCCGTTGGACCCGGCCAATAGCCCGGCCATGTGGGCGAGATCCATGCGGGGAAAATTGCTGACCGCCCGGTTGGCAAAGATCCGGGGAATGGCACTGGCGGCAAAGGCCCGTCGTTGCGCGTAGAGTCGTGGCAGGTTGATCTGCTCGCCGATTCCGTTGGCGGACAACCGCCGCGTTTTCAGCCACAGGGCCGTGTAGTCCGGGCGTTGGTCGGGATGCGCGGCAAAGAGCCATTGCACGAAGCCGGCTTCGATTTGGTCCGCGGGCAGCACGGGAAAAAGGGCGGCGTCCTGGATGTCGGTGTCCGGGACAATGGCGGCGGTGTCCAACCCGAGGCCGCGCGCGACGAGCCACTCACTCAGCGGACGTCCGAGATAGGCCGGGTCCGTCGCGCCCGCACCCTTGAAGACATCATCGAATCCATAGACGCGCAGGCAAAAATCGGTCCCGCCGACCGGCGCGAAATCCACACAAACCCCCGGCTCGATCTGCCAGTCCCAGTTTCCGGCCGGGATGCCGGTGAGCACATTGTTCTGCGCCAGCGCGAGACCGCCCGGCAGCGCGCAATTTTCCACCCAGATATTCTGGTTGGCACTGGAGCGTGAGGTGAAAGCAAAATCGGAATTCAGCACGTAAATATCCGGATGGGGTTTGGTGCCCGGATGGGAATAGCGCGTTTGATCCAGATTGGCATTCTGCAGGGCCGAAACCGATCCGATCATCTGGCGGCTGGTCCCGAAATGGTTGAACTGCGCATCGGGCAACGGCACCACCGCGGAGGTTAGCGCGGCGATTTCGGGGTCCGTCTTTTGCGGATGCGTTCCCAGCGCGAGGCCCATTTCCGCATAGAGTTCGTAGAATCCGGGCGCGCCGGAGGCGAATTCCCCGCGGGCTTCATCCCATCCGCATTTGCGGAGGAGGACTTCGACCGCCCGCGCGCTCAGCAGCCACATGCCGGTATCCACCAGAAACAAATGCTCACGGGCCAGTTGTTGGATTTCCTGGGGACTCGGTTTTTGCAGGAAAAATGCGATTTCCTCCGGCCGGGAGCGCGCGGTGAAAAAGACCCCGAAATGCGAGGCGGTCTCGGCGCTCACCCAAATGCCGAGCCCGAGTATGTCCACTTCCGGAAACGCGGGCAGGTTCTGCGAAAAGGTCAGCAACACATCGCCGCTGGTCACCAGCACGCAGTGGGAATCCGGGGCATGAGCCAGGATGCGCTCGTAGTCGGGGAGCTGAAGATCGAGCAGCGACTGGTCGAGACGCTGTCCCGCGCCCCAGCGCAGCACGGGCATGGGCAGGAGAATCTTTCCCGGCGCGGCATAGGCGGGCAGCCGCCGGCTTTGTCCGCCCGCCAGCAAAGCCAGGTGTTTGCCCGAACGCAGCCACTGCGCGCAGTTTTTGTTTCCGCCGTTTTTCTGCCACGCGGACACCAGCAAATGCGCCGTGCCACCTCCGGACCCCAGCTTGCAACCCGGCGGATCGGAGGTCGCGAACCATTCCGGTTTTCCCTCCAATTCACCAAAAACCCCGGCCATGGCCGGAGGGAGGGAAATCAGGCGCTCAATCTGCATCGTGGCACTCAAACGTTTTCCGGCGGAACTGAAAAGCGCAAGTTGTCAGGTTGCATTCCCGGCGATTTTCTTCATGCTTGGACACTGAAACATGGAGACCGCGCTGCTCGACCTTCTCTGCTGCCCTGTGACCCGCCAGCCGTTGCAAATGGCTGACCGCGAGGCCTTGGCGCAGGCCAGCGCGGCGGCCTCCCGGCCCATTGGCGCGGGCCTCCTGCGTGAGGACGGCAAGGTGCTCTATCCCATCAGCGACGGCATCCCCTTGTTGCTGGAGGAAGAAGCGATTGCGCTCTAATTTCTTCGCGTCTTTGCGCCTTCGCGTGAATGATCTTCTCCATGACTGAACTCGAACGCATCCGCCACTCCGCCGCGCACGTGCTGGCCACGGCCATCTTGAAAATCTGGCCCGAGGCGCAATTTGCCGCCGGTCCGCCGGTGGAGAACGGTTTTTATTACGACGTCGAACTTCCGCACCGCATTTCCCCGGAGGATTTCGCCCGCCTCGAGGAGGAGATGAAAAAGGAGGTCAAGGCGAACCACCCGTTTGAGCGCGCCGAGATTTCCCGCGACGACGCCATCGCCCTTGCGCAAAAGGGACGCCTCGCCGCCCTGACCGAGCGTCCCGAACCCTCGAAGTTCAAACGCGATATCGTCGAGCGCATCCCCGAGGGCGAAGTCATCACCTTGTACAAAAACGGGGACTTTACCGATCTCTGCGCCGGCCCGCACGTCATGCGCACCGGCAACATCGGGGCCTTCAAGCTCACTCACGTCGCCAGCGCCTACTACAAGGGTGACGAAAACAATCCCCAGCTTCAGCGCATCTACGGCACCGCCTTCAAAAACAAGACCCAGATGGAGGAATACTTCACCATGCTGGAGGAGGCCAAGCGCCGCGACCATCGCAAGATCGGCGCCGAAATGGGGCTTTTTGCCATGGATGCGGAATACGTCGGACCGGGTCTTCCGCTCTGGTTGCCGAAGGGGACTGCCATTATTGAGGAATTAGAAAAACTGGCGAAGGAAACCGAGTTTGCCGCCGGCTACGTGCGTGTCCGCACCCCGCATCTTGCCCGGGAGAAAATGTATAAGACGAGTGGGCATTTGCCCTATTACGCAGAGAGCATGTTTCCGCCGATGATCCTCGATGAGGGTAGGGTAGGCGTCTCGCCTGCCCCATCCTCCGCCGGTGCAACATATTCCAAACGCCGCCGCCTCCCGCATTTCGAGAAACCCTGGGCGATCTACGCTGTCACCATCACAACCCGCAACCACCGTGTGCTGACAGCTGAGTCCCGCACGATTGTCCTTGATGCCCTCCGGCATTTTCAGGGCGACAGGTTCGAGCTTTTTGCCGCCTGCGTGATGCCGGACCACGTGCATTTCCTCGTTCAGCCCTGGGTCAAGGAGCAGAACGAATCCGGCGAGGCAATCTTCTGGTCGCTCGCCGAACTGATGCATTCCATCAAATCCTTCACTGCAAAAAAAATCAACGAGACGGAGGGCACGGAGGGCGCCGTCTGGGAGCAGGAGCGGCATGACCGGTATATTCGCGGTGACAAGGATTTGGGGGAAAGGTTCCATTATATTATGGCTAACCCGGCCCGGGCGGAATTGCCTGATGCTGGGAGCTATGAATGGATTTGGCCCGTGGATCCGGAGGAAGCCTCACGCGGGACGCGCGAGGCGGCGGGCGGGACGCCCACCCTACCCGAGGTCACTGTCGAGGGCGGCGACCGCTACTACCTCAAGGCCATGAACTGCCCGCATCACCACCGCATCTTTGCGGCCGAGCCGCACAGTTATCGCGATCTGCCGTTGCGTCTGGCGGAGTATGGCTGCTGCTATCGTTACGAACAGTCGGGCGAGTTGCTCGGGCTCATGCGGGTGCGTTCGCTCAACATGAACGACGCGCATATTTACTGCACCGAGGAGCAGTTCGCCGCCGAGTTCCGGGCCGTGAACGAGATGTATTTGCAATACTTCAAGATTTTCGGACTCGAAAAATTCCAGATGCGTTTCTCGACCCACGATCCGGAGAAGCTCGGACAAAAATTTGTGGACGAACCGGAGCTTTGGAAAAAGACCGAGGACATGGTCCGCAACGTCCTGGTCGAATCCGGCATCAACTTTGTCGAGGTGCCGAACGAGGCCGCTTTCTACGGTCCGAAGATTGACGTGCAGGTCTGGAGCGCCATCGGTCGCGAGTTCACTATTGCCACGAACCAGGTGGACTTCGCCGTGCCGGCCAAATTCGGCTTGGTTTACAAGGACCGCGACAACACCGAAAAGACCCCGCTCTGCATCCACCGCGCCCCGCTCGGCACGCACGAGCGTTTCATCGGGTTTCTCATTGAGCACTACGCCGGCAACTTCCCGCTCTGGCTCGCGCCCGAGCAGGTGCGCATCATCACCCTCGGCGACGAGGAGCCGCTGGTGAACGCGGCCAAGGCCCTTGAGGCTGAACTCCGCGCCAGCGAAGTCCGGGCCGGGATCGACATCAGCAGCGACCACATCAAGGCCAAGATTTCCGACGCCGAGACCTCAAAGGTTCACACCATGCTGGTCATTGGTCATCGCGACCTCGAAGCCGGCAACGTCAGCGTGCGCCTGCACGGCAAGGGCAACGTCGGAGCCAGGCCGCGGGCCGAGGTCGTGGCCGACATTCTCGCGGCGATCAAAGAACGCCGGGCCTGATCTGAGGAGACCGCCGACTCCCGCCGGCGGCTACGCCGCCGTCCCGCGGTGGCGGGATAAGAACGGGGCGGGGGGAATCCCACGCGGGTTCGGACGGCCCGCGTTGTGCCTCAATGCCGGACCGATTGGGCGTCGGTGACGAGGCAGAGTCCGCCGCGGCGTTTCCGCAGGGGCCGGACGGCCGCGACGGCGGCAGGGAGTTGTCCGGCGCAATGGCGGCGACCACGCAGGCATTGCCCGACCCGCCGCCGGGTTCATCATTGCGGCGTTCCCCCCGCTGAGCGGTTCGTTTCTCATCCGGTCCCCACGAGGACAGGCTTGCCTCCGCGCGGGAAAGGCGGCACAAGCGGGTATGGTTATCACCCCAAAGATTCGCGGTTTTATTTGCACGACGGCCCACCCCGAGGGCTGTGCGGCCCATGTGCAGGGTCAGATTGATTATGTGAAATCCAAGCCCCGGCTGGAAAACGCCCCCAAGCGGGTGCTGGTCGTGGGGGCTTCGACCGGCTACGGCCTGGCCTCGCGCATCGTGGCGGCCTTCGGCGGCGCCGCGTCCACCGTCGGAGTGTTTTTTGAAAAAGAGGCCGCCGACAAAAAAACCGCCTCGGCCGGCTGGTATAATTCTGCGGCGTTTGAGGAAGCCGCCGCGAAGGACGGACTCTCCGCGAAGAGTTTCAACGGCGATGCCTTTTCCCACGAGATGAAGCAGCGCGTGATTGAGGCCATCAAGACGGACCTCGGGCCGATTGACATGATCGTGTACAGCCTGGCTTCCCCGCGGCGGATAGATCCGGACACGGGCGAAATTTACAAATCGGTCCTCAAGCCGACCGGCGGAACGTTCAGCAGCAAGAATCTCAACACCGATAAAAAGCTGATCGAGACCGTCACGATTGAACCCGCAACGGCGGAGGAAACGGCCCAGACCGTCAAGGTGATGGGCGGTGAGGATTGGAACCTCTGGATCAACGCCCTGGCCGAAGCCGGCGTGTTGGCGGACGGCTTCAAAACCGTCGCCTACAACTACATCGGGCCGGAACTGACCTGGGCCATTTACACCGACGGCACCATCGGGCGGGCCAAGCTTCATCTCGAGCAGACGGCGCGGGAGATCAATGACCGCTTCGGGGCCGGCACGGCGTTGGTTTCGGTCAACAAGGCGCTCGTGACGCAAGCGAGTTCCGCGATTCCCGTGGTGCCGCTGTACATTTCTCTTCTGTACAAAGTGATGAAGGAAAAAGGTCTGCATGAAGGTTGCATCGAACAGATTCACCGCCTCTTTGCCGACCACTACGGCGCGCCCGAAGGTCCGAAACTGGACGACAAGGGCCGCGTCCGCATTGACGATTGGGAAATGCGCGAAGACGTGCAGGCGGCGGTGGCCGGGGTCTGGGATTCCGTCACGACGGAGACAATCGATGACGTCTCCGACTTCGCCGGCTACCAGAAAGAATTCTACCGTTTGTTCGGCTTCGGTCTTGAGGGAGTGGATTATGGCGCCGAGACCGACCCGGTGCGGCCCATTCCCAGTCTTCGTTGAATGATTTTCCTCTTGCGCCCGGCGCGAAGTCCACTAAAGACTGCGGGTGCCGTCCAAGGTGGCGGCCAAGATTTCCGAACGATTGAAAATGCAAGTACCCATCCGCGAAAGTTAGCTCGTGCAGCGCAGGAGTCGTCAGTTTTCGCGTCCATCGTTCGGTGGTCAGTTTCTCGCATGAGAATTGTCCTTCGTCATTGCATGCAAAGTCCAACCGGGAGGTCCCATTAACTTAAGAGATATCCGCGTCAACGAACGCATCCGCGCCCGCGAGGTGCGCGTGATCAACAGCGTCAACAACGAGCAGCTCGGCGTGATGCGCATCGAGGATGCCCTTCGCACCGCCCGCGGTCTGGGCATGGATCTGATCGAGATCGCGGCCAACGCCCAGCCGCCCGTTTGCCGCATCGTCGATTTCGGCAAGTTCCGCTACGATCTGGCCAAGCAGGAGAAGGACAAAAAAAACACCGCCGGCAAGGTCAAGGAGGTCAAGTTCCGGGTCAACGTGGGCGAGCACGACTACCTGACCAAGATCCGCCACGCGGAGGAATTTCTCGACAAGGGCAACAAGGTGAAGATCCACCTGCAGTTCCGCGGTCGCGAGATGGCCCACCAGAACCTCGGGATGGTCGTGGTCCATCGGGTCAAGGGCGATCTGGCCACCATGGGCCATGTGGACATGGAACCCAAGCTGGTGGGCAAGGCCATCGGCATGACCCTTTCGCCGCTGCCGGAGGCCAAGCGCAAACGCCGCTTCAGCAAAGCCGGGGAGGTCCTGGAGCCCCAGCGCGACGATCCGGATGACGAGTAAGCGGCACCTGCTGCTTTTCGACATCGACGGCACGCTCATCACCTCGGGTGGGGCGGGCGAGAACGCGCTGAAAGATTCGCTGAAGGAACGTTTCGGCGTGGACGATGATCTCAAGGGGATCAACTTTGCCGGAGCCACCGACTCCAATATCTCGCGGGCTATTCTGGAGAACAATGGCATCACGGCCACCACGGAAAACATCGCCGTATTGCTCGATGGCTATCTGCATTTTCTGCGCCAGCGTTTGCCGCATCATCAGGGGCGTGTGCTTCCCGGGATCATCAATCTCCTCGACCGGCTCAAGGGCCATCAATCCTGTGTGCTGGCCTTGCTGACCGGCAACCTTGGGCGCGGGGCCGAGATCAAGCTCGGGCATTTCGGGGTGTGGGACTATTTCGAGTTCGGGGCCTTTGCCGACGACCATCACGACCGCAACGAACTGGGGAAGTTTGCCCGCGCCCGCGCGCTGGAAAGACACGGCGAGGAGTTTCCGCCGGAACGAATCTTTGTCATCGGCGACACGCCGCGCGATATTGAATGCGGCCGGGCCATCGGGGCGAAGACCGTGGCCATCGCGACCGGAACGTATTCCCGCACCGAACTGGCCGGACATCAGCCGGATTTTCTTTTTGACGATTTCTCGGACACGGAGGCCGTTCTGGCTGTCCTTTTAGCCCGGTAGGGCGCGTTGTCCCCAACGCGCCGTCGACAGAGGGTTGGGGACCGGCAACGCCGGCCGCGCCGCGGTCGAGGCCAGGCTCCCCCCCCCCCTACCCGGTGATTTTTGCCAGCACCTCGAGCGTCGCGGTGACGTTGCGCTCGATGGAGTAGTTGTCCGCCAGCTTGCGACAGGCCGCGAAGGTTTCTGCGGCGGGCCGGTCCTTCCATTCCTCCAGCGCCTCCGCCAGGGCGTCGATGTCGCCGGGTTTCACGATGCTCCCATGCACATCGGGAGTGATGATTTCTGAGAAACCGTTCGCGGTCGTTGTCACCACGGGCAAGCCGGCCGCGAGGGCTTCGAGGCAGGCGTTGGAAAACGGATCGTAAATCGTGGGCAGGGCGAAGACATCCGCCGCCGAAAAGAGGGCGGACAGGTCACGGACCGGACCAAGAAATTTTGCGCGGCGGGATCGATACCGCTCCGCCGGACCGCGTCCGGCCACCAGCAACAGCGTTTTCCCCCCGAGATTCTCCACCGCCCGGATGGCAAACTTGAGCCCCTTTCGCTCCCAGCCGGTTCCGACGAACAGGACGCAAAATGCGTCCTGCGGGATCTCGAGACGCTGGCGGGCCTCGCCGCGGGAAATTTTTTCCCCCGATTTTCCGATGCCATTGGGCACGACCTGGACACGTTCACGGGGGAATTCCTGCCAGCGGACGATTTCCTCCGCCACCATCTCCGAATTGGCGATGACGAACTGCGCGGTTTGATAGACTTCGCATTCCAGACGCATGAGGGAGAGGTGCTTGGGATTGATCAGGTGAAGAAACCGCCTCCAGCGCGGCTCGAACTGCGAGCGGCGAGAGAGCCAGGCGGCATGCACCCCGTCCCCCGCACGGTAAACATGACATCCCGGCACGCGCTCAAGGCTGAAGGTGAGGTCCACCTCCAGATTGGCCTCCGCCACGGCGGCGGCGAATTTTTGCGGGGTTTTGCCGGTCAGACGAATGATGCCGGAGTTTGGCCAGCGTTCCTCCGGCCAGTCCCCGGTGGTGATCAAGACGGGCTCGTGTCCGGCCCGGGCCAATCCGGTGGCGAGACGCAAAAGGTAGGCCTCGGCCCCGCCGGTGGCGGAAAATCCTCTGCGAACAAGGCCGATCTTCATTGTGTTGTGGAAAAACGCGGAAAAATTTCGGACGCTTCGCCGCAGCGCCCCGTCCTTTGACTGCCAATACATCCACAGACCGCGAAGCAATGCAAACCGGAGAAACACTTTTTCCGGTTTCGCTGCTCTATTCCATCAACTCGCGCGTTGGCGGATATGGTCTCGGGTTGAACGCGCTGGAGGCGCTCAAGCTTTCCTCGGAGCGCGGATATTTGGGCCAGGCCATCGGCTACGGCAACCGGCAAAAGGTGATTCCCTCCCGCCGCATCACCTCGCTGCAAAGTCATCCCGTCCGGCTGCTCTCGTTTTTGAGTCCGCCCTTTTACTACGACGCCAAAAAGAAATACGTCGATTGGGTGGCCTCGCGCCAACTCGACACCGGCGATTACGATCTCTTTCACGGCTGGGCCGGAAATTCCCTCCGCACCCTGCGCAATGCGAAAAAAACGGGCATCCCTTCCGTGTTGGAAATCGCCACGTGGCATCGCGACAAGGGCAAGGTCAAGCCGCGGGAAAAAATCGAAATCTCCCGGCACGAAAAAAACGCCAAATTTCCCGACACGCTTTTCCAGAGCCTGCTCGTCAGCCGGCAGGACAGCCTGGAGGAATACGATCTGGCCGACCTGCTGCTCGTGCCTTCGCAATGCTCGGCCCGCACCTTCACCGCGGTGGGCGTTCCGCAGGAAAAACTCTTCATGCTGGGCGCCGGGGTGGACACAAAACTTTTTCAACCCAAGGATGCCGCGGAAGTCCCCGCGCAGTTTTCCGCCGTCCGTCCGCTGCGGGCGATTTTTTGCGGCGCGCTGATCAAGCGCAAGGGCGTGCATGTCTTGCTGGAGGCCTGGCACCGGCTGGCCCTGCCCCATGCGGAGCTGACGCTGGTCGGAGCCGTCCATGACGAGATCAAACCGCAGCTCGCCGAATTCGGCGGTCCCTCGGTGAAGGTTCCGGGCTTCGTGAAAGATGTGCATGAAGTTCTGCGCGAGGCCGACGTGCATATTTTTCCTTCCGAGTGCGAAGGCAGCGCCAAGACGGTTTATGAAGCCTGCGCGGCCGGCCTGGCGCAGGTGACCACGTTTGAATCGGGCGATGTGGTGCAGGATGGCCTGAACGGATTGATCGTTCCCTGCAACAATGTCGAGGCCGTCATGGCCGGCATCCGCCGGCTCTATGAGGATCCCGTTCTCATCCGCCGGTTCAGCGTGGCGGCCCGGCTGCGGGCGGAAACGGAACTGACGTGGGACCATTTCCGTGAACGCCTGGCCCGGGCCTACAGCCACGTTTTGCAAAAGCGGCGGACGCAGTGAAAATCCTCATCCTGCAACTCAAGCGCATCGGGGATTTGATCCTTACCACCCCGGCGATTCATTGTCTGCGGGAGGCCTTTCCGGAAGCGCGCCTTACGCTCGTGGTGGATTCGTCGTGTCAGGGTTTGCTGAGAGCGATTGATGTGGATGAATGCTGGGTTTACCACAAAGGTGCGAGTTGGGGCGGCCTATTTGGATTTGGCCCCAATGCCTGGATGAAAAGCGACCTGTCCGTTTTCCACGGCGACTTCTGCCTCGATTTTACCGGCACGGACCGCTCGGCTTGGATGACGTTTTCGTCGGCTTGCAAGCGACGCCTGACGTTCGAACGCTTCCGGACGAAACCCTTGCGCCGGTTTCTCTACACCGATTTCGTGGATTCCTCCGTCAGGGACCGTCATACCGCGGATCATTACACCGATCTTTTGCAACCGCTCGGTATCGAGCGGGACGGCGTTCCGCTGGACCTCCGGCTGTCTGAAACCTTGCCCGCGCTGGCGAAAGCTTTGTTAGCCCAGGGCGGAGTCACCGCGCCCTACGCCGTGATCCATGCCGGAACGGCCCGGCCTGAAAAATACTGGGGGCCCGAACGTTGGAGGCAGGTGATGAATCTCCTCCACGCGCAATACGGTTTGAAGATTGTGCTGACGGGTTCCACCGATCCGGTCGAGCAGGCCCATCTCGCCGCGATCAAGGAATCGTTCCGCGGTGAGTGTTTCGATTTTTCCGGAAAAACCGCCCTCCTCGAACTCGCCGCCGTGATTCGCGGGGCGAAAGTATTTTGCGGGGTGGACACCGCCGCCATGCATTTGGCCGATGCCATGGGCACTCCTGCGGTCGCTCTCTTTGGACCCACCAATCCTTTTCACTGGCGGCCCCGCCACGCGAACGCGGTGGTTTTGCGCGCGGATACAGCGCCGCCCTTCACTCCCGCGCAGAAAGGCGGCCCCATGGATCACATCACGGCTGATGCGGTGATGGAGGCTGTGCAGGCGCTGGTGGGCTGATGCGAAAGAAAATAGGGAGCATTGGGCGTCCCGCCCGTGTTGGATTTTGTTCACAGGCAAGATGCCTGTGCTCCTTGTGCTTTAACCCTTGCGAAAAGCCTGGTGTCCCCAGAGCCACTCGTCGCGCCAGCATTCCTCGAAGCCCAGTTCCTTGAGCCGTTGAAAGGTCGGGGTGAAATCGAGGGCAATGTGCGAGGGACGGTCTTCGTCCTGTTCGGCGCTGAAGCGTCCGAACAGGATTCCGCCCGGACGCAGGGCCGCCGCCAGCACGTCCACGGTTTTTTCGGGTTCGGCAATGTGCTCGAAGACGTCCATGGCCGTGATAAAGTCGTAAGCCCCGTCGGGCGACCCCCCGGTTTTCAGATCAAGGAGAGTGGCGGTCACACCGCGTGCACGCAACCGCCGTCGGGAGAAATCCAGCAAGGTGGAACTGATGTCCGCCAGCGTGACGTTCAAGCCGTGGCGATGAAAGAGGAGAGCCCCCGCGCCCACCCCGGCGCCGAAATCAAGCGCGTCCGTGCAGCCGTTTTGCAGGGCGAGATGAAGGGCGCAGACGTAGGCCAGGGGCGAGGTATCCTCCTCCAGCGTATGCCACCACATGAGTTCGTCCGCGTAGTGGGAACTGCTGTCGTAATACTTCACCACGGAATTCCCGTCGCCCTCCCTCACGGTTTCTTCCCAGTCCTTCTTCATCTGGTGCATGGCGCTGCGGCAGCGGCGTTCGACCTCGGCGAGATCGGGGCAGCCGGTCAAATCGCCCAGTTCGCGGCAGAGGCTTTGCGTGAGGCTGCTGTGATCCGGCAGTCGCAGGGCGTCGGTCCAGGCGCCCGCGTATTCGCCGATGGCCGCTTGCTGCCGGGCATAGCAGGCCTCTTTGTTCTGATTATCCGTGCCGGCTTCGCTCCAAAGGACTTTCAGACGTTGGGGCAGGAGAGGCTGGTCGAAAAGGGATTTTTGCATTCCCCCGCATGATGCCTGAAACCCAGCCGGTCAGGGGGAAACAGAATGTTTCTGTGGCATGAGAATCCTGGTCAGCTCAGGCTTCAAAAATGGCATCAGCACGATGCCGATGCCACCACGAAGGAGGCTACGCCGGGGCGGGCGCGGGGAAGCCTCCGGAGGGAAACTCCGGCTTGATCGATTCCGGCGGTTCCGGCACAGCCTCGGCGGGCGGAGGAGGCAGGGGCGGCGGGGCTTTCTCCTTGTAGGGAGGATTCTTCATTGTGCCGGTCTCGATCAGTTCCTTGACCTGATCGCCATCGAGCGTTTCGTACTCCAGGAGCGCCTTGGCAATGAGCTCGACCTTGTCGCGATGCTCGGTGATGAGGGCTTTGGCGCGGGCGTAGCCTTCGTCCACGAAGCGGCGGACCTCGCGATCAATCTCCTGCGCGGTGGCCTCACTGTAGTCGCGGGCCCGGCCCATGTCGCGGGCCAGAAAAACGTGATCCTCGTGCTCGCCGTATTCGACCATGCCGAGTTTGTCGCTCATGCCCCATTCGCAAACCATCTTGCGGGCCAGCCGGGTCATTTGCTTGATATCGTTGGAAGCACCGGTGGTGAAGTCCTCGACAAAGATTTCCTCGGCGATGCGTCCGCCGGCCGTCATGGCGATCATGTCGAGCGCCTCTTTGCGGTGGAACGAATATTGGTCGCCTTCCGGCAGGGACATGGTGACCCCGAGGGCGCGTCCGCGGGGGATGATCGTCACTTTGTGCAGCGGATCGGTGTGTTCGAGCAACACGCTGACCAGGGCGTGACCGGCTTCGTGCCAGGCGGTGGAGATTTTCTCCTTCTCGCTCATGGCCAGACTGCGGCGTTCGCGGCCCCAGCGGACTTTGTCGCGGGCCTCTTCCATCTCGGCGTTGTTGATGGCTTTGAGACCTTTGCGGGCGGCGATGAGGGCGGCCTCGTTAATGAGGTTGGCCAGTTCCGCGCCGGAAAATCCGGGTGTGCCGCGGGCGATGATGCTGAGATCAACCCCGGTGGCAAGTTTCACTTTTTTGGAGTGAACCTTGAGGATTTCCTCACGGCCCCGGACGTCGGGCAGGCTGACCGTGACCTCGCGGTCGAAGCGACCCGGACGCAGCAGCGCGGGGTCAAGCACATCGGGCCGGTTGGTGGCGGCGATGATGATCACACCATCCTGGGTGTCGAAGCCGTCCATCTCGACCAGGAGCTGGTTGAGGGTCTGTTCGCGTTCGTCGTGGCCACCGCCCATACCGTGTCCCCGATGGCGTCCGACCGCGTCAATTTCGTCGATAAAAATCAGACAGGGGGCACTTTTGCGGCCCTGCTCGAACATGTCGCGCACGCGCGAGGCCCCCACGCCGACAAACATTTCCACGAAGTCCGAACCGCTGATGGAGAAAAACGGCACATCGGCTTCACCCGCAATGGCGCGGGCCAGCAGGGTTTTGCCCGTGCCGGGCGAGCCGACCATGAGAACGCCCTTGGGGATCCGTCCGCCGAGTTTTTGGAACTTCTTAGGGTCCTTGAGAAAATCGACCAATTCGGAAACCTCTTCACGGGCTTCCTCCACTCCGGCCACGTCTTTGAACGTGATGCGGTTTTTGTCCTTCGAAAGCATGCGGGCCTTGCTCTTGCCGAAGCTCATGGCGCTGCGGCCTGCCATCTTGATCTGCGAGCGGAAGAAGAAATACAGAATGACCAGGAAAAGCGCGATGGGCAGGAAGCTGATCAAGGCGGAGGCCAGGAGGTTGGAAGATTGCTTGACCGATGGCGTGATGCCGGCAGCGGTGAGGGCGGCTTTGATTTCGTCGCCATTGAACGGCATGAAAACCTGCGTGCGAAACGGGGACTCGACCTCGTTGCCGGTGGTGAGCGATTTGCCGCGGTTGTAAAAGCCGGTGACGGTCTGGGTGTTGCGGCCTTCCTCGACCACGACTTCCACCGGATGTTTCTCATCGGAAAGGACCTTGCCCTCCTTGAGATAGTCAAGGAACTGCTTGTTGGAGATCTCGTCGGTTTGGGTGAGATTGCCGCCCCGGAAAAGGAAAACCCCGCCGATGAGGGCCAGTCCGACGGCCAGCAGCACGAGCCCACGCCAGTTTAACTGCGGGTCGCCTCCGCCGGATGGAGGTTGTTCTTTCTGTTGCTTGGGATTTTCTTCAGACATTGGTAGTCCCATCCGGTAACACACCGTTCTGAGAAATGCAAACCCCGCGCCCGGTTTTAGTTGTGTCAATACACGACGTCAGTCCGCTCACGCGCGGGCGGGTGGGGGAGATGCTGGCCGACCTGGCCAATCTCGGGGTGGAGCGCACGTCGCTGCTGGTCATTCCGAACCATCATCACAAGGCGCCCATCGTGGAGGATGCCGGGTTTTGTTCCTGGCTGCGGGAAACGGCGGCCCGGGGTCATGAAGTGATCCTCCACGGGTATTATCACAAGCGCCCGCGGCGCGGCGGCGAATGGTCGCAAACCTTCCTGACCGAGTTTTACACCGCCGGGGAGGGCGAGTTTTACGACCTTTCGACCAGGGAGGCGGGCTGGCGCCTGGAAAAAGGACGTCAGGAACTCCAGACCGCCGGTTTGCAGCCCAGGGGCTTTATCGCCCCGGCCTGGCTGCTGGGGGAAAAGGCCGAGGCGGCGGTGCAAGCGGCCGGATTTGACTACACGACGCGGTTGAAGAATTTCAAAGACCTGAAAACCGGCCGCGTGGACGACTCGCAAAGCCTCGTCTGGAGTGTGCGGGCCGGCTGGCGGCGCGCGGCGAGCCTCTGGTGGAACGCGGCGCTCTTCCGGCGTCTGAGCCGCACGCCCCTGCTTCGCTTCGGCTTGCATCCGCCGGACTGGGATCATCCGGCCATCAAGGGTCAGATATTGCAGTTGCTGCGCGCGGCACTTGCGGGGCGCGAGGTGATCACCTATGAGGATTGGTTCGCGCGTTCGCGCACCCGTTGACCGCCATGTCCAGAGCCGATCTTCACATCCACACCCGCCACAGCACCCGTGCGGCTGACTGGGTTTTGCGTCGTCTGGATTTTCCCGCCAGCTACTCCGATCCCCAGCAGGTCTATGAACGCCTTCGTGCCGCGGGCATGGACTACGTCACTCTCACGGATCACAACACCATCGCCGGCTGTCTCGAGATCGCCCATCGGCCCGGCGTGATCTTCGGCGAGGAAGTCACGGCCGGTTTCCCTGACGACGAGTGCAAGGTCCACCTCCTCGTGTGGGGTCAGACCGAAACCCAGCACCGTGAAATCCAGGCCGTGCGGGAGAACGTTTTCGACCTGCAAAAATACCTCTTCGAGCAGTCGCTGGCCCATGCCGTCGCCCATCCCCTTTATTCCCCGAACGAAAAACTGACGCCCCTCCAGTTGCAGAAACTGGTTCTGATGTTCCGCCACTTCGAGGGCATCAATGGACGCTACCATGCCCGCCTGGGCGATGCGGCCCGCTACGCGCTCGCTGCGCTCACTCCGCGCAGCATCGAGGTCTTCGTTTCCCGCACCGGACTGGAACCCACCCACGACGAACCCTGGCGCAAGGTTTTCGTCGGCGGCTCCGACGATCACGGCGGCGTCTATCCCGCCCGCGCCTTCACCGAAACACCCGCCGCCGGATCGGCCCGGGACTTCCTCACCCACATCCGCGAAGGCCGCGCCGAAGCCAAAGGCGAGGGCGGTAATCCCCTCGCGCTGGCCCACGGCACCTACAACACCGCCTTCGGTTTTCTCAAGGCCAAGTTCGCCGGGAAGGCCGGCGATCCCGCGGCCGGGCTGATCGAGAAGGCCTTCTCCCGCTTCTTGGAAGGCCGGGATCCCACCGAATTCACCTTCGGCGAGAAGCTCGGCTTCCTGGCCCAGGGCATCGCCTCGGGCAAAATCTTCGAGCTGGCCATGGTCGGCAACAGCTCGCTCTGGAAGGAACTTTCGTCCTATTTTTCCAAGCCGGGAGTCAAAGCCGCCCTGGCCCGCGAGACCACCGGCGTGGAGGAACCCGAACGCCGCGCCTTCCTCATGGCCAACCTGATCGCCAACCAGCTCGGCTACCGCTTTTTCACCCAGTTCATCAAAGAAATCACCGGCGCGAAATTCATTGAGAGCATCCAGACCATCAGCCCGGTCGTTCCCATCGCCGCGCTCCTCAGCCCCTACATCCACGCCCTGCGCCAGCCCCGCCGGGAATGGCTGCGCGACGCCACCCGCGCCCTGGCCGGATCGCCGCCTGAGTTCCTGAAAAACACCAAGCGCGCCTGGTTCACCGACACCCTTGAGGATGTCAACGGCGTCGCCACCACCATCACCAAAATGACCTCCGCCGGCGTCGCCTCCGGGCATGACGTCACCGTGATGACCTGTCGTTCCGAAGTCTCCGATCATGGCATTCCCCTGAAAAATTTCCTCCCCGTCGGCGAATTCGAACTCCCCGAATATGAACTCCAGCGGCTCAGTTTTCCGCCCGCGCTCCTCATCCTCGAGCACCTCATCCGCGAGAATTACTCCGAACTCATCATCAGCACACCCGGACCCGTCGGTCTCACCGCCCTCTACGCCGCCAAATCCCTCGGCCTGCGCGCCGTCGGCATCTACCACACCGACTTTCCCCAATACGTCCGCATCCTCACCGACGACTCCTTCATGGAGACTCTGGCCTGGAACTACATGCACTGGTTCTACAGCCAGCTCGACATCATCTACGTCAACTCCGAGGACTATCGCAAATGCTGGGTCGAACGCGGTATTCCGGCCGAAAAACTGAGAATTCTTCCCCGCGGACTCGACACCAAGATGTTCCACCCCGCCCGCCGCGACGCCACCTTCTGGCGCGAGCGCGGCCTGCGTGACGGTGAGGTGGCCATGCTCTTTGTCGGCCGCATCTCCAAGGAAAAAAACCTCGACACGCTCGTCTCCGCCGCCCGCCGCCTGGCCGATTGGAAGACCCCTGTGCGCCCGATCTTCATCGGCGAAGGCCCCTACATGGCCGAGATGAAAAAACTCCTCCCCGACGCCATCTTCACCGGCTATCTCCGCGGCGACCTCCTGGCCTGCGCCTACGCTTCGGCCGACTTTTTCGTCTTCCCCAGCACCACCGACACCTTCGGCAACGTCGTCCTCGAGGCCCAGGCCTGTGGCCTCCCCGTTATCGTCTCCGACGTCGGCGGCCCGCGCGACCTTGTTCAACACGGCAAGGACG
Source organism: Chthoniobacter flavus (assembly GCA_945860745.1). Classification (GTDB taxonomy): domain Bacteria; phylum Verrucomicrobiota; class Verrucomicrobiia; order Chthoniobacterales; family Terrimicrobiaceae; genus CAMASH01. Next base: position 21,130 of record CAMASH010000044.1, read on the forward strand.
GGTTCATCACCAAGGCCCTCGACGCTGGTGAACTGGCCGAAGCCATCCGCCGCCTCAGCGAAGACCCCGGCCTGCGGGAACGCCTCGGCTCCGCCGCCCGCGCCCGCGTGGAGACCCGCAATTGGTCCGAAGCCTTCGAAAAATTCTGGGCTCTGTCGCCCGAGTAGCCTGCTCGCTAGGTCAGCTTCGCGACCGCGTTGATGATTGCTGCCACGGCCAGAAATCCGGCGGCAATCAGGAAAAACATGAGTATGGCCTGGCAGTAGGCTCGCTTGCTCGGATTGGTCGAAGTGGTGAAGGCCCAGTAAAACACCATGAAAATGTTAACAATGGGAATTGCTAAAATCAGAAGTGTAATCATCCAGTCGCCCATGGTCACAGGGCGGTTGTCGTTGTTTGTCGTCATGGGGGAGTGTGAGTGAGGGTTTTCTGGCGCCACCAAAGGAGCCGCAATCGGGTTGCGAGCTATTCCCTGATGTGCTCGATGGCCTCGCGCAGGTCGTCGGCGGTGATGTCTTTGGAGACGAAGGCGCTGCCGGGTTTTTCGCTCAGGATGTAACGGATGGCGCCGGCTTGGAATTTTTTGTCGTGGCTCAAGGCCGCCATGAGGGCGTCGGTGGTGAGGTCGGCGGGCAGGCGGACGGGGAGGTGGAGGGAGCGGAGAATGCCCAGAGTGCGTTCGGCGTCCGCGGGGGGGAATCCGGCTTTTTTCACGGAGAGATAGAGGGCGGCGGCGAGGCCGAGGCTGATGGCTTCGCCGTGGAGGTAGCGGCCGTAGCCGGCGGCATTTTCGATGGCGTGGCCGATGGTGTGGCCGAAATTCAGCTGGGCGCGGAGTCCTTCGGTTTCAAATTCGTCGGCGGCGATGATGGTGGCTTTGATTTTGACATTGCGGGCGATGAGGCTGGGAAGGTCGATGCGGGCGATGTCCTCCAGGTCGTCGAGCAGGGCGGCGTCGCGGATCACCGCGTGTTTGATCACCTCGGCCATGCCTTCGTTGAATTCGCGCTTGGGTAGGGTGGCGAGGGTGTCGGGGTCGGTGATGACGAGGGCGGGTTGGTGGAAGGATCCGATGAGGTTTTTGCCTGCGCGGGAGTTGACCCCGGTTTTGCCGCCGATGGAGCTGTCCACCTGCGCGACGACGGTGGTGGGAATCTGGATGTGGGGAATCCCGCGGGAGTACACGGAGGCGGCGAATCCGGCCAGGTCGCCGACCACACCGCCGCCGAGGGCCACGAGGAATCCGCCGCGATCGACTCCGCCGGCGATGAGGCGGTCGCAGATTTCCCCGGTTTGGTGGAGGGATTTGGAATTCTCTCCGGCCGGGATGGTGACGGTGGTGACGGAAAAGCCGGCGTCGGTGAGAGAGTCCCGAACGGTCCCGGCATAGAGCGGGGCGACGTTTTCGTCGGTGACGAGGCCGCATTTCCCGGCGGGCAGGATCTGGGCGATGAACTCCCCGGCGCGGGGCAGGCTGTCGTGGCCGACGATGACTTCGTAGGGGGTCTTGAGCAGGACGGGAATGCGGGCGGCCATGGCAGGGAGTCTTAAGTTTTAAGTTGAAAGTTTAAAGACGGAAGTCTGCTCAGGCCGGCTCTTCGTAGTCGAGGTCCTTGCCGAAGGTTTCCTCCATGCCCCGCAGGGCGAGCAGGGCGATGACGATTGAGATCACGCCCACGAGGAAGCCGCCGGGGAGGAGGCCCAGCGTTTCTTTGAAATACTGGAACCCGAGCGTGATGGGAATGACGGAACCGCGCACGAAGTTCGGCACGGTGGTGGCCACGGTGGCGCGGATGTTGGTGCCGAATTGCTCGGCGGCAATCGTGACAAAAATCGCCCAGTAGCCGATGCCGAAACCAAGCAGTCCAATGACGGCATAAAACATCGGGGCACTCCAGCCCGCGGTGCGGAAGTAAACTCCCGTCAGCACAAGGGTCAGCACGAGAAAGGCCAGGACGATCTTTTTGCGCGAGCGGAAGTGTTGACTGAGGACGCCGCTCAGGAGGTCGCCGAAGGTGAGTCCGAGATAGACAAAGAGCACGGCATAGGCGGCTTTGACCGGCCCCTGGATGTTGAGCGCCTTGGCGAACTCCGGGGAAAAGGTCACCAGCACGCCCACCACGAACCAGGAGGGAATGCCGATCAAAATGCAGCGCAGGTATTTGAGGAACCGGCGGCCATTGGTGAAGAGGGAGAGAAAATCGCCGCGCTTGGCGCCGGTGGCAGACTGCCTGAGTTGGAGAAACATGCCCGACTCCACCACGCTCACGCGCAGAGCGAGCAGGGCCAGCCCCAGTCCGCCGCCGATGAAATAGGCGGTGCGCCAGTCCACCAGATCCGCCACCAGGCCGCCCGCCACCGCGCCGAAAACCCCCACCGTGGCCACGATGGTGGTGCCGTAGCCTCGCAGTTCCTTGGAAAGAACCTCCGAGACCAGCGTGATGCTGCCGCCGAGTTCCCCGGCCAGACCGACTCCGGCCACAAAACGCCAGAAGGCATAGGACTCGATGCTGTGGACCAGGCCGTTGGCCAGATTCGCCACGGAGTAGAGCAGGATGGACCCGAAAAGAATCTGCACCCGCCCGCGCCGGTCGCCCCACACGCCCCAGAAAATGCCCCCGACCAGCATGCCGATCATTTGCAGGTTGAGCAGCAGGATGCCGTGGCTGACGAGTTCGGGTCCGTCGTAGCCGAGGGACTTGAGGCTGGCGGTGCGGACGATGCTGAAAAGGATCAGATCGTAGATGTCCACGAAGTAGCCGAGCGCACCAATGATGACGGCGGGCCGGGCCAGTTGCCGCCAGACCGGAGCGGGAGGGCGAGAAGGATCATTCATCCGGGTGGCTTGGAAAACACATTCATCCGGCCATGAACAGCCTTTTGTGGATTGGGGCGGGGGAAGGATTTCTTCCGGGAGTTCCCCGAAGGGGATGGAAGCTCCCGCGCCCGGGGTAGTCCCCGCGGCTGCGGGACAACCTCGGGCTCCAAGATCCAGCCACGTTGTGGCGCAAGGCATGGTGTTCTTCCAAACAATTCTCCCCGCCATCCGGGATGGGGCTCCCGCCACGTTCTCACGAACGCGGCCACGGAGCTGCCGGCGTGAGCCGGTGGAGCCCTCCGGATTCCGGCGTTGGGAAAATGATGGATGTTTTTATGGGTTTCACGATGATAACCGGCTTCTCCATTGAACCGCTTCAGTAGCAACGCGCAGATCTTACTCAAAATCGATGGCACCCTTGGCGTCATCGCCTGCTTCATCCTGACCATGTTCCGCCGCATCGGCGATGCGCTGGGTTCCGCGCCGGACGAGGAAAAGCCGCGCAATGTCCTTTTCCTCAAGCTGGCCGAACAGGGCTCCACCGTGCTGGCCCACGAGGCCATCCGTCAGGCCGTGGCCCGCTTCGGCGCGAAGAATGTTTATTTCCTGCTCTTTGAGGAGAATCGTTTCATCCTTGATTTGCTTGGGCTCGTCCCGCCGGAAAATGTGCTGACCATCCGCACTAAGTCGCCGGTCACCATGATCACGAGCTGTTTGTCGCGACTGGGGGAGATCCGGCGTCTGGGCCTCGAGGCGTGCATTGACATGGAATTCTTCGCGCGCTCCACCGCGGCGCTGGCCTGGCTGACCGGGGCGCGGGTGCGGGCGGGATTTCACGGGTATTTCGGCGAGGGACCGTATCGCGGTGACCTGCTCACCCACCGGGTGCTCTACAATTCCCACCTCCACACCAGCAGCACCTTCACCAGTCTGGTCATGGCCCTCGATGGCGATCCGGCGAAGTTTCCCACTTTTCCGGTGTCCCCGCCCGCCACGGTCGAACCGCCTTTGTTCGAGCCCGCCGCGGACGAACGCCTCGTGGTTGAGAAGATGCTGCAAGGCCTTAAGACCCCGGGCCACGACCGTCTCATTCTGCTCAATGCCAATGCCAGCGACCTGCTGCCGCTGCGCAAATGGAACGAAAACAATTACATCGCCCTGGCGAAGAAGCTTCTGGGGGAATTCGACGATGTTTCCATCGGCTTCACCGGCGCACCTGATGAGTCGGGCAAGGTCGAGGAGTTGGTCCGTTCCGTCGGCTCGCCGCGTGCGTTCTGTCTGGCGGGAAAAACCACCCTGCGGCAGTTGCTCATTGTTTATGGGTTTTCCGAAATCCTGGTGACCAACGACAGCGGCCCGGCCCATTTTGCCACGTTGACCACGATGGATGTGGTCACACTTTTCGGTCCGGAGACCCCGCTGCTCTTCGGCGCGCCCACGCCGCGCAATCACGCATTGTGGGCTGGCATTGCCTGCAGCCCGTGTGTAAATGCCCTGAACAACCGCCAAACCGCCTGCCGGGACAACGTCTGCATGAAGATGATCACCGTTGCCCAGGTTTTTGAAACTATATGTCGCGTCTATCGCCAAAGAAAAAGCCAGCCAAAGTAGAACGGGTCGCCGCCTCTGCCTCCGTCCCCGCGTCCGGCGGCGGGAACCTGACCTTTAAGGTTCTCGTCATTCTGCTGGCGGGGTTGTTCATTTACGCTCCGGTGTTCCACGGCGGCTGGCTGTGGGATGACGATCAGGAAATCACCGCCAGCCAGGTGCTGCCCGATCCCAACGGTCTGGTCAAAATCTGGAAGGGCGAGGCGGGCGCGGATTATTTTCCGCTCAAGACCACGGTGCAGTGGTTGTTTTTCCGCGTCAATGGAGCCGACCCGACGGGCTGGCATCTGCTCAATATCTCGCTCCATCTCATCTGCGCCCTCCTGGTCTGGCGGCTCTTTGAGCGACTGGGCATCCGCCAGGCCTGGCTGGGCGGGTTGCTCTTCTGCATTCATCCGATCCTGGCCGAATCGGTGGGATGGGTCTCGGAGTTGAAGAACACGCTTTCCCTGGCGCTCTTGCTTGTTTCCATGCTGGCCTGGGTGGCCTTCGATGAGCGGAAGAAGGAGTCCGGGTATGGGTGGGCCCTCGTGTTCTTTGTTGCCGCCATTCTCTGCAAGACCTCGGTCGTGATGTTCCCCTTTGCCCTGCTGCTGTTCTGCTGGTGGAAACGGGGGAAGATCGCTCGGCCCGATATCCTGCGCAGCGTTCCGTTTTTCCTCATTTCCCTCGTGATGGGGTTGATCACGATTCATTTCCAGTTCGGCCGCGCCATCGGCACCGAGACGATCCCGGTGGGAGGCCTGCTCTCGCGCACGGCCACGGCCGGCATGGCGATTCTGTTTTATTTTTACAAATGCGTCTGGCCCTTCGGGCTGTTGCCCATCTATCCGCGTTGGGAGGTGGACCCGCCTTCGCTTATTCAGTTTCTGCCCTGGCCGGTGATGGCGGCGGTGCTGTTCTGGCTCTGGACCAAGCGGAATACCTGGGGCCGTGATGTGCTCTTCGGACTGGGATTCTTCCTCATTAGTCTTTTCCCCATTCTCGGCTTCATCACCATGTCCTACATGCGCATCACGTGGGTGGCGGATCACTTTGTCTATCTGCCCATCCTCGGATTGATCGGTCTGGCCACTTGGACGGCGGGTTATGCCTACGAGAAGGCGGAGCCCGAACCGAGGCGCTATTTGTTCGGGCTGGGGCTCGTCATTTTCGCCGTGCTGACCATTCACAGCCATCGCTACGCCGGAATTTTCGTCAACGAGTATGAGATGTGGACCCATACCCTCAAGAGCAACCCGAATGCCTGGCAGGCCCACAGCCGCCTGGGCAAAACGATGCTGGAACGGGGCGACAACGATGCCGCATTTTACCACATCAGCGAATCGGTCCGTCTCCGTCCCGATCTGGCCGAAACGCATAACAACTACGGTGCCATGCTGGAAAAGAAGGGCGACATCGAGGCGGCCCTGGAGCAATTGCGCACCGCCGTGCGCATCGAGTCGCGCGTCAACGTCTACCGGGTCAATCTCGGCAGCCTGCTCGTCCGCATGGGCAAATACCAGGAAGGTGGCGAAGTGTATGAAACGCTCTTGAAGGCCGAGCCCAACAACCCCACCTTCCTTTGCAATTACGGCGTGTCGTTGTTTTTCCTGGGCCGCAACGACGAGGCCATCGACAGCTTCCAAAAGGCGCTCAAGGTCAATCCCGATTTGAAGGACGCGAAGGAGAATCTGGCGGCGGCCTTGAAGAAGAAATCCGGTCAGAAAGATGCGCCCGCGGCGCAGTCGCAGACGCCCGCCCCCGGCGCGGGTTTGATCGATTCCGGTTCAGCCGTGAAGTTGTTCGGGAATTAGGGAGAGCGGATTGGGGTAAAGCGTGGCCGCGCCCGTGAGGGCGTGGAGGGCACTGCTTCGTCAGTGCCCATAAATGACATAGGGAAGCGACAGCCGAGTCTTCGAGACAGGCTGCCGCAGGCAGAGCGCAGCGTCCAACGCATTTCCCTCCAGTGAGGAGGCGCCCTGCCTCAATCCTGACGCGCAAGGCAGTCGGCGGTGAAGCCTTTGAAGAGCGGATGCGGCGACGTTTGGCTTTTGCGGCTGTCTCCCGAATCGACATTGATGCGGACTCTGTTTTCCGCTACTTATCGGATATTCCAGTTTACTTGACCGTATCACCGTCGACCCGAAGCAATGCGGAGGTCGTCCCTGTGTGCGGGGGATGCGGATTCGCGTCAGCGATGTCCTCGACCTTTTTGTTTCGGGTCTCGACGCCGCCCAGATTCTTGACGAGATGCCCGACTTGGAGGCGGACGACCTGAAGGCGTGCCTCACCTTCGCGCGCCGTCGCATTGACCATCCGCTGCTCGCGGCATGACGATCTGGGTGGACGCGCAATTGTCGCCGCGCACCGCCCGCTGAACCCGAACTCCGAAGTTGGAGATAAAATTCCGGGTTAAAAGCCTCCTTCCGTGACCGCTACACAGGAAGCGGGATCCAACTTCGGCGAAGTTGGAATGCCCCATCGCAATATGGCTTCTATGAGCGGGTTATGCTTTTCGAATCCGCC
>CAMASH010000045.1 GCA_945860745.1 Chthoniobacter flavus
TACTATCACGCCCGCGTCTGCGGCGATGAAGTCTGCGAGACCCCCATGCTCGTTTCGGCCGGCAAATCCAAGCCCGCCGACATTCTCCTGATGGAACTGAGCCGCGGGGGAAAGCACCCGCTCTACGACAAGGCCCTCGCGGCCATCAGTCCGCTGCTGGGGTGAATTTGGTCGGGAGAACCGAGCCAAGCGAGGTAGCCTGTCGGCAGACAGCCCGAAGGGCGAGGCTCGGCCGAGGCAATTGTCTCAACCCTCCCGACCGGTTGGGAAAATGTTCGAGCGCGCAGGTTCCCTCTCAGAGCGGCACTTCAAGACCCTCCGCTCCGGCAAGTTTTTTTTGGTTGGCATCGAAGGTGAGGAATTTTTCAGCCCCCAACTGGATGGCAGCGGCAACGTGCAGGATGTCGAAGCCGCGATGTCCGCCCGTGAGGCTATAGGTGGCGGAGAGGCGCTTGGCCTCGTCGACAATATCGGCCAGGTTACAGACGGGAATAGAGATCCTTCCCTGCGCCTGATCCGTGGCAAAGTGCGCCCAAGAAATCGCGGTGGCTCCCCTGGACAGGACTTTCCGGAATTCCGCAAATCGGAGGGCATTGCCCAGTTCGTATTCGGTCAAAACGGACAGAACAAGCGGAGCGGTATTCGTTTCCGACCACGCCAAGGCCTGCGGGCTATGAGTATCGTTCGCGTAAAGGGAAAAAAGGAAGCTGGTATCGGCGCAAATCACCATTTGCCGCCGGCGTCGTGAAGAAGGTTCGCGGATTCCTTCGCGGTGAGCACCCGTTCACCGGAGCGATCACGTTTCACGGCGGGGCTTTGGGACCAGTCCACCCGCCGGGCGGACGCGGCCCGCTCAGGAATCAGGCGGGCAACGGCCTTTCCCCTTTGTGTGATGATAATTTCCTCACCCGCCCCAATCCAACTGAGCAAGCTGGTGTAGCGGTTTCTTAAATCCCGCACGGTCGCAGTCTTCATAGTGCTCCAATTATGGAGCACATTTTGCGGAAGATCAACCTTCAACATCAGGGACAAGCTCCCGCGGGGTGCGATTAAAAGCGGGTGCGACTTGGGCTCCACCGGCTCACGCCGGCGGCTACGTAGCCGCGTTCGTGAGAACGTGGCCAGAGAAACCTCACCCCCATTGAATCGCACCCGTTCCTGGGGTTGCCGCCTCCCCTGCTTCAACCGCGGTCAGCCCGTCGAACTCTTCATCGACGGAGCGTTGGGGACAACGCTCCCTACCGGTTGGGAAAATGGTCGAGCGCGCAGGTTTTTCCCCAGCGCAAATGGCCGGTGATGGCCGCCGTGATGTACGTCTTGGCGGCGGCGACTGAGGCGGAAAGCGAATGCCCCAGCGCCAGATTTGCCGTCACGGCCGCCGAATAGGTGCAGCCGGTTCCGTGCGTTTCCACCCCGCGAACGAAAGGTGCGAAAAATTCCTCGAAGCCATCTGTGGTGGCGAGAAAATCCACCGCGGTCTTCCCGCGCAGGTGGCCGCCTTTGAGCAGAAAGGCGCAGCCGTATTTCTCCACCAAACCGCGTCCGGCTTCCTTCATTTCCTTGAGATTCCGGACGTCGCGTCCAGCCAGAATTTTCAACTCGTCAAGATTGGGAGTGACCAGCGTGGCCAAAGGAAAGAGCAGACGCCGATAGGCGGCGATGGCGGATTTTTTCAACAGGGGATCACCGCTGCTGGCCACCATCACGGGGTCGACGACCAGCTTGGTTTTTTTCGGCCCCAGAATTCCGGCCACCGCTTCGATGATCGGAGTGGAAAACAGCATCCCGGTCTTGACCGCATCCACGGGAAACGCCTCGAAGCTCAAGGCCATCTGCTCTGCCACGATCTCCGGCTTGACCGCCTGGATGGCGGAGACTTTTCCCGGCACCTCCGCCACCACGCAGGTCACGGCGGTCAGTCCATAACATCCGAAATACGAGAAGGACTTCAGGTCGGCCTGCACCCCGGCGCCGGCGCTGTTATCCGAGCCGGCGATAGTGAGGGCCACCGGTCGGTGGCGGGAGCCTTTAGTGCTCTTCGCCACGATTTCCGGTCAGCATCATCAGGTAGTAAACCAACGTGCCCAGCGACGCGACAAACGCGGCGACGTAGGTCAGCGCGGCGGCATCGAGCACCTTGTTGACCCCGGCGGCTTCTTCTCCGGGCCGGATCATGCCCAGTTGCTGCAGGACGGCCTTGGCCCGGCGGGAGGCGTCAAACTCCACCGGCAGGGTGATCAACTGGAACGCCGTCAGCACGAGATAAATTCCCACGGCCAACAGCGCGAGTTTGAAGAAGCCCAGGATCAAGCCGCCGAAAAAGATGAACGGCAGCATGTTCGAGGCGATCTGCGTCACCGGCACGATGGCCATGCGCCATTGCAGGGGCGCGTAGGCTTTCTGATGCTGGATGGCATGGCCGCACTCATGCGCGGCGATCCCCAGCGCGGCGACGGACGGCGTGTTGTAGACATCGGTCGAAAGACACAGCCGCTTGTGGGTCGGGTCGTAGTGGTCGCCCAGCATGTCGTTGATTTCGAGAACCTCGACATCGCGGATGTTGGCCGCGGCCAGGATTTTCCGGGCCGCCTGCGCCCCGGTCACGCCGGAAGACGCGGCCACCTGCGACCATTGCCTAAAGGCACTCTTAACCCGCATCTGGGCCCAGAGACCCACCAGAAGCGGCACACCGACGAGGAGAAGATAAAGAATCATAATGGCTGAAATTAGTTCATTGTTTCCGACAATCAACCGGAACCGGCGTTCAAGTTTTTTTAATCACGGATGGCACGGCTTTTCATCGAGAGTTCAACCGCGCATTCCGGACCTTCATTGCCGCACCGATCACCGATTCACTCTGCTCTCAGTGAAGGATCATATCCGTGTCCATTCGTGAAATCCGGGGTTCTTCAGATCTCCAGTTCCTTCGGAAAGTTGCTCATAACGCGGCATGCCTTGGCCGTGACCACCGCGACATCCTCATGCCGCACGCCGCCGAGGCCGGGAATGTAAATGCCCGGCTCGACCGTGAGCACCTGCCCGGGCTGAAACTCGGTCATCGAGAAGCGCGGATGCTCGTGGATTTCCAGGCCCAGGCCATGACCGGTGCCATGAAAAAATCCCTGCCAGCGTCCGTCCTTGATTTCCGTCGGATATCCGCTTTCCGCAAAAAACGCCTTGATGGCGTCGTGAATCTCCCGGCCCGACGCGCCCGGCTTCATGCCCTGCAAAGCCATCTCCTGCCCCTTCAGGCACACGTCCCAGATTTTCCGTTGAGCCTCGCTGGCCTGGCCGCGGATCACCGTGCGGGTCATGTCGCCGAAATATCCGCTGCGGGCATCGCGCGGAAAAATATCGAGAATGATCAACTGATGGGCCCGCAGCGCCCCGCGCCCGCGTTCGTGCGGATCGCAGGCCAGATCGCCGCAGGCCACGATGGTGTCGCCCCGGGCCTCGCCCCCCGCGCGGACCACGGCGATTTCCATCTCCATGCGCAAAAGCTCCGCCGTGAGCACCCGGCGGGCCCATTGCAATTTGCCATCCTTGCGAATGGTGGATTGCTTGAGAATCTCCACGCCCCGGGTCAACCCGGCCTCCGCCATACGGAGACCGGCTTCGATGGCCTTGATTTCCCGCGGCGTTTTGATTTCCCGCTGCGGAAAAAACGGGGCCTCAACCGGACGCACCCGGATTTTCTCTTGGCGGAGCGAACGGGCCAGGCCGAGGGGGAAATCAGCCGGCACCACCGCCTGTTTCGCGCCACGACTCTTCAGAAACGTCGCAACCACTTTTGCCTGGGACGGCTTGCGTTTCTTCGCGCCCTGCACTTTTTCTTCGAGTTCAGAATACGAAAACACGTCATCGACTTTGGCCTCACGGCGTCCGCGGTCGACCTCCAGATCACTGAGCAGGACAGCCTTGCGTCCCCTGGCTTCGACAAAAACAAAGGCATCCGGCGCGCGGAAATGCGTGGCATACAAAATGTCCGCGGAAGACTCGCTGGACGCGATGATCAATTTTGCTCGTTTCACAATGCCGCACTTTTGCGCAAGCTGACGGCGTGATCAAGAACCTCCATCGCTGGACGCGGCTCAGTTCCGCCAAATGGGAGGACGCCTGGGTGGAGCGCCTGCGTTTTCTCGGACCCGAACAGGTCGCCTTTGTGACCTGGCCGGATTCGCGGGCACTGAAAATCGAAGCCTACTGCGACGAACCCACCGCCCGCCGGCTGGTCAGTCGTTTCGGCGGACGGCACACAAAAATCGCGCCGCACATCTGGACCGGCGATCCCGCCCGTCCGCGCGCGCCGCTTTCCATCCGGGGGAAATTGAAGGTCTTTTCTGACAGCCCCTCCTGGCTGGAATGGAAAAAGACCAAACGCAAACCCATCGGCATTCTCATTCCCGCCGGCATGGCTTTCGGCACGGGCGAGCACGCGACCACCGCCACCTGCCTGCGTTTGCTGGCCGATCTGCAAGCGGAACTGCCCGCGGATTTCACCGCCCTCGATCTCGGGACAGGCAGCGGCATTCTCGCCATTGGAGCTGTCGCGCTCGGTGCGGGCCGCGTTGAGGCCCTTGATTTCGACCCCCACGCCGTGCGCATTGCGAAACAAAACACCAAAGCCAACGGCTGCCGCACGATCACGACCGCCCCCGGCAATGTGCTGGAGCTGAAAACCGCCAAGCCCTACGACGTCGTTCTGGCCAATCTTTTCAGCGACGTCCTCATCGCCGCAGCCCCACGCATCGCCCGCGCGGTCAAACCGGGGAGCTGGTTTATTTTCTCCGGCGTTCTGCGCAAGCAGGCCGCCGAGGTGGCAGGGGTCTTGCAAACTGCCGGTTTTTCCAGCCCGAGGATCATCCCCCGCGGGAAATGGTGCGCCGGGATCTGCACCCGCCAGAAAAAATCCTAAAGCGGTTATTTCGCTTCAAAAATAGCCTCGATCTCCACCGCGACTCCGGTCGGAAGCGAGGCAAAGCCCACGGCGGAGCGGGCATGATAGCCGTCGCCGTCCTTGCCGAAGATTTCATGCAAGAGATCCGAGGCGCCATTGATGACAAGATGTTGTTCGATAAAATCCGGCGTGCCGTTGACACATCCCAACAGTTTGACCACCCGGACCGCGTCGAGCGATCCGGCCACCCGGCGGAGGCTTTGCAGGAGTTTGACCGCCACCTCGTGGGCCGCGCCGTAACCCTGCTCGACCGTCACATCGGCTCCGAGTTTTCCCTTGAGCGTGCTGACATGCCCGGAAAGGAAATAAAGGTTCCCACTGCGGGAGCACATGTTCAGATAAGGTTTTTGTGCGGGGGCGGACTCGAAAACGATTCCGAGTGTTTTGGCTTTGGCTTCAGCAGACATCGTCGGGAAGAGTTACGGGGCCGGGAGCGATCCTTCAACAAAAGTTTTCCCGCCACCGATCCGCAAGGGCGCATCTCCCAACGTTGCCAAAGCGGAAGAAGTGGCGGCGAAGCCGCCACAACGCCCCGACACCGTGGGGCGGCTGCCGCGGGCCCAAAGCGTGGAAGGGGCCTTGATTTTGTAGCCACGGCGCGGTGTCGCCGTGTTCGTCCCGATCCGCGCGAAGCGCGCTCGTGGTCGGTTGAGGCAACTTTCGGAGATGCGCCCGATCCCCCAAGTTTGCCGAAAAACCCTGTTGACGCCCTCCCGCACCCGCCGATAGGTTTCACGGCCCGCTCACGACCGGTTACCGCCCTGTCCGGGCGGAAAAACCAAATGGCCGAAGAGCTCTCCTACGTTCTCATCACCCCGTATTCGATCCGCAAATCCCGCACCGGCGGGATCGTGGCGCGCCTGCTTTCGCGCTCAGGACTTGAACTCGTGGCCGGTCGCATGTTCGCTCCCGGACCCGATCTCCTCGCGGAACTCTCCGCCGCCACCGTCACGGAAACCGACGAACGCCACCGCCGCACCCAGGAGTTGATCCGGGATTACATTCTAAAAAAACTCTCCCCCGGTCCGGACGGCGTGCGCCAGCGCGTGCTGCTGCTCGTCCTCCAAGGCGAGGATGCTGTGCTCAAAACCCGCACCGTCGTCGGCCATATCGTCAACGAACGCACCAGCGGCGAAACCATCCGCGACACCTACGGCGACTACCTGGTGGAAAACGGCGGGGTCGTTTACTTTGAACCCGCCGTGCTGGCCGCGCCCGATGCCGAAACTGCCCGCAGACACCTTGCCCTCTGGGCCAAATACTCCGATTCGGATGGCGGCATTCTGGACGAAATCATCCCCTTCCCCGCCGGGGAGAACATCGAGAAAACCCTCGTCCTCATCAAACCGGACAACTTCCGTTTTCCCAACGCCCGCGCCGGCGGCGTGATCGATCTTTTCTCCCGCTCCGGTCTCTCCATCATTGGCTTTAAGGTTCATTACATGAGCGTCGCGCAGGCCGAGAAATTTTACGGCCCCGTGCTCGACGTCCTCATGGACAAACTGCGCGAACCCAGCAGCAAACGCGCCAAGCTGGCCGTGGAGGAGGAATTCGGCATTCCGATCGACGAGGTCACCGAGAAGCAATTCGGCGAGATCATGGGCCCCATCGCGGGACGCAACCATTGGGAATCGATCGTCCAGTTCATGGCCGGAACACGCCCGGGCCGGTGTCCCGCTGAAAAACGCGACGAACCCGGCACGGAAAAATGCGTCGCCCTGATTTATCAAGGGGTGGACGCCGTGCGCAAAATCCGCGAGGTCCTCGGACCGACCGATCCTTCCAAGGCCCCCTCCGGCACCATCCGCCGCGAATTCGGCCAGACCGTCATGATCAACGCCGCTCACGCTTCCGATTCGCCGGAAAATGCCAAGCGCGAGATGGACATTATCCAAATCACAGAAAACAATCTCCAACCGCTCATCACCTCACACCTCTCTTAACCACACCAAAAGCAAATCATGCAACTAGCCACCCGCGTCCAAGAACTCACCCCGTCCCTCACCCTCGCCATTGACAGCAAGGCCAAAGCCCTCAAAGCCGAAGGCGTTGACGTCTGCGGTTTCGGTGCCGGCGAGCCCGATATGGACACTCCCGAGCACATCAAGGCCGCCTGCATCGAGGCCCTGCAATCCGGTTTCACCAAATACACCCCCAGTTCCGGCATTCCCGAACTCCGCCAGGCCATCGCCGAAAAATTCAAGAAGGACAACGGCCTCGAGTACAAACCGAGCCAGATCATCGTCAGCAACGGCGCCAAGCAATCCTGCTTCAATGCCATCTCGGCCATCTGTGATCCGGGCGACGAGGTCATCATCCCCGCGCCCTACTGGCTGAGCTATCCCGAAATGGTCCGCCTGGCCGGAGCCGAACCCGCCTTCGTGCACACCAAGCAGGAAAATGCCTGGAAGATCACCGCGGAGCAGTTCGAAAACGCGATGACGCCCAGGACCAAGATGATCATCCTCAACACCCCCGGCAATCCCACGGGTTCGATCTACACCCGCGAGGAACTTCGCGCCATTTCCGAAGTCGCGGCCGAGGAGGACATCTATATCCTCTCCGACGAAATCTACGAGAAGCTCACTTACGACGGGGCCGAACATGTCAGCATCGGATCCCTCACCCCCGAAGCCTCCGACCTCACCATCACGGTCAACGGATTCAGCAAGGCTTACGCCATGACCGGATGGCGCCTCGGCTACCTCGGCGCGCCCGAAGCCATCGCCAAGGCGATTGACTCCATGCAGAGCCACAGCACGTCGAATCCCTGTTCGTTCGCGCAAAAAGGCGCACTCGCCGCGCTCAAGGGCGACCAGCAGTGCGTCACCGACATGCGCGACGAGTTCGATATTCGTCGCCAATATATGTTCGACCGCATCAGCAGCATTCAGGGCCTCAGCGCCGTGAAGCCGCTCGGCGCTTTTTACGTTCTGGTCAACATCAGCAACCTCGGTCTGAAGTCGCAAAACTTCTCCGACCGCCTGCTGAGCAAGGCCAACGTGGCCGTGGTCCCCGGCATCGCTTTCGGCGACGATCAGACCATCCGCCTCAGCTACGCCACGAGCCTGGACGTCATCAAGACCGGCCTCGATCGCCTCGAGGAGTTCTGCAAGACGCTCTGACAATTGCGGATTGGCGATGGCGGATCGCGGAGTGAAGATTTCCGAAAGTGAAATCACCCGCCACGCCGTCCCATTCCACAATCCGCGATCCGAATTCCGCGAGAGCCGGCTGGAGGCCGGCCATGCGGGCCGTGGCCGAACGGCTGACGCTGCCGCTCAAGGTCGGACTGCGCCGCACCAGCGGCAACGTGCCGGGCGCGGGCGCGGGCAGTTCCATTGATTTTCAGGACCACCGGCCTTATGTCCCGGGCGATGATCCGCGCCATATTGACTGGCCGGCCTACGCGCGGAACGGACAGTTCACGATGAAGCTCTATCGCGAGGAGGTCCGTCCCCTCGCCGACATCGTGCTGGACGCCTCGGCCTCGATGTTTTTGGACGAGGCGAAAACCCGCCGCACCATGGAACTGGCCTGGTTTTGTCTGGAGAGCGTGCTGCGGGCCGGCGCATCAGCGCGTTTGTTTTCCATTCGCGGCCCGTCGCTCGCCGCCCATGATCCGCTCGTGGCCTGGGAGGCGTTGGAAAAACCATCCGCCACCGTCAGCGGCCCTCCCGACCTGCACCGTGTGCCCTGGCGCAACGGTTCCCTCCGTGTTCTGATCAGCGATTTGCTTTTCCCCGGCCCGCCCGAATCCTTGATTCACAGCCTCCTCTCGTCCCGCGGACGGGCCCTCATTTTCGCACCCTGCTGCACGGCGGAATCGGCGCCCGACTGGCTGGGAAACACGGAATTGCTCGATTGCGAAAGCCGCGCCAGGCGCGAGGTGCGCTTCCATGCGGACGATCTGCGGAACTATTCCGCCGCTTACGAAAAACATTTCGACGCCTGGCGGCACGAAGCCCGGCGTCATGGCATCCCCCTGGCCAAGGTGGGGGCGGAAACCACGTTCAACGAAGCGCTGGGCCAAGAAGCCATCCCCCAGGGCGCGGTGGAATTTATGTAAAGTGGCATCTGCTTCCAGCTGATGAGCCAACCAGCACGCATGGGCAGGATGCCCATGCCACGCATCAAAAAAAAGGGCTCCCTGGCGGGAGCCCTGATAAAACCAACGAGGGTTTCGGGAAACTTAGTTGGCCGAAGCGACCGGTTCGACGTTGACCCGGCGGCCGGCTTTATCGAATTTCACGTGCCCTTCGACCAAGGCGAAGATGGTGTAATCACGACCGAGGCCGACATTGCGGCCGGGTTGGAACTTCGTTCCGCGCTGGCGCAGAATGATGTTGCCCGGAATGACGGCTTCGCCGCCGAATTTTTTCACGCCGAGGCGTTTGCTGATGCTGTCGCGTCCGTTTTTGACGCTGCCTTGTCCTTTTTTATGCGCCATAAGCCTGAATTATGCGGTGATGGATTTGATTTTAAGCCGGGTGAGCTGACGGCGGTGACCCACCGTGCGGTGATAGCCCTTGCGGCGTTTGAATTTGAAAGCGATGACCTTCTCGTCTTTAAATTGTTCAACCACTTCGGCCGTGACCGCGGCGCCCTTGAGCAAAGGCGTTCCGATGGAAACCTTAGTGCCGTCCGAAATGAGGAGAACTTCCTCGAGTTTCGCTTCCGCGCCGGCCTCGATGTCGAGCTTCTCGACCTCGATCAGATCTCCTTCGGCGACGCGGTATTGTTTTCCGCCTGTTTGAATGACTGCGTATGACATGAAATGATATCCTTTGTGGGAACCGCGGAGAATCTCACAGGTGGAAACTTCAATCAAGCGAAAATTTTCCCCTTGCGTGAAAAGCCGGACGCGGCAAACTGTCCCTCTCACTTTTGCTCGGGTGGTGAAATGGCAGACACGTACGTTTGAGGGGCGTATGCCGAAAGGCATGGGGGTTCAAGTCCCCCCCCGAGCATTTCTTTTTTTCGATGTCGCTGAAGCTCCCCTGCCACGCTGTCGTCAATTCCGATGTCTCCGCTCGAAGCCGTCCTTGATACCGATGGGATTTACGCCGCAATGCGTTCACGGCAGGGCTGTTCGTTCAGACTGATTGATGATTTCACGACCGGAAATGCGTCAATCTCTCCCTGCCTGATTTTGCCCCACTTGCTCTGACTCAGCCCCTCGCCCGCACCTTGAAAGATTCGCGTCTGGAAGAGCGTGCAAAACTCGCGCCCGGCGATGGTTGGACCCGGTTGAAGCCCCACCTCCCCGTCGCCCCACCGCAGGCCGGTGATGAGTTGCCTGAATAGCAGCAAGGTTCCGGTCGGAGGAGGAGAGACAAAAAAGATGAGGGCGGGATCATCACGGGGTATTGGGAGGAAATCGATTAACGGTTTCGTGATCGCGTCGGGCTCGACGCCCGCGCAAACGAGCGAGTCCGCACGGTCTTGACTCATCGCCCGGGGACGGACTTCCACGCCACCGTTCCCCGCACCCCGTCCACCGTCAGCCAGGCCCAGGCGGCGGATGCGCCTTGGTCCGGCTTGCCGACCGTGCCGGGATTGAGAACGCGGGTGGCCCCCACCATCTCGTCACGCGGCACGTGAGTGTGTCCGTGCAGGAGAAAATCCGCGCCCCCGGGACGGGAGGGCGGAATGTGAATGAGGCGGAAAGTTTTTCCGCCGCGGTCGAGTGAGAGCACCGGAGGCAGGTCGAGCCCCCAGTCGTTGTTGCCCAGAACGCCGTAGAAAGGCGGGCCCAGAGACCGAACTGCGTTCAAGGTCGCCAAATCGCAGAAGTCGCCCAGATGCCAAATCTCGTCGGCATGCCGGATCTCCCGGGCGACCGATTCAGGGAATCGTCCGTGGGTGTCGGCAATGACGGCAATGCGCATGGGGAAATTTTATTTGTCCGAAGGACAATACGCCACCTTTCTTCAAAAATTCCGCAGGACAGCGTTGACAAATTCCATAATAGCGACCAAGTTAATCGTTATTATGAATGATGGGATCGCCAAGTGGTAAGGCACGGCTCTGCAAAGGCTGAATACGCAGGTTCGATTCCTGCTCCCATCTCCCTCTTTTTTATGAAAACACCCGCCGCAGTCCGCTCAATCAGGGAAAACTCAGACCGCCTGCCGGACGGTTGCGTCCGTTTGAGCGATCTGGCGGCAGCGGCGGGGTCCATCCGCTCACGACCGGAGGAGCTTCGCGACAATGCGCTGGCGGGCCTGCTGCAGCGGCTTTTGCAGGACCCGGACGCGGATATTCCGCAAAAAGCCCGCCAATCCCTGCTGCGACTCGCCGCCTGAGCCCTCGTCATGATCCTTCCCGACCTGCGATCAGCCTGGACGGGTGTTCGTGATTTTTCCGCACCCGCATCTTGCCCGGAGCTGTGGTGTCGCCATTCGAGCCTGACCCCTGGCTTCCTCAGGCTTTCGTTTTGCGACACGCTGGACCACGGCATCCGGGATCTGCTCGCCGGGCGGGGGGACGCTTTCGGAACGGGCGACGTCAGCGCCCGGCATCATCTTTCCCTGCACGCCGGGCTGACCCTTCTGGACATGCCCGGAATCCCGAATACCTCTCCTTCGCCGTGCGGCCCTCCGGGCGTTTGCGGGAAACGCTGAACGCCTTTAGTGCCACCCACGCTTCGCTTTACTGAGTATCTCACGCAAAGGGCGGGAAGGATGCGAAGGCCATGAGGGAGGAATTCGAGTCGCTCCAGTCTCTCCCTTTTCACCCTTCCCATCCTTTGCGTGAGGCAAAATCCTGCTCTATAGGCCACGTCCGCGGCCGGGCCGATGCGCATTTGACGGCGCTGCGCAAAACTTACAGACTCCGGTTTGTAAACCTATGTGGAAAACCGCGCACGAGCATGTCCTCAAGTTGATCGCCTACGAACCCGGCAAACCGGTCGAGGAACTGGCCCGCGAAATGGGCCTGCAGCCGTCGGACATCATTAAACTGGCCTCGAACGAAAATCCGCTCGGCCCCTCGCCCAAGGCGCTGGCCGCCATGCGCGATGCACTGGATCGCTCCCACTTTTATCCCGACGGCGGTGCCTGGGCCCTGCGCAGCGCGATCGCGGAAAAACTTGGCCTCGCGCGGGAGAATGTCGTCCTGGGCAATGGCTCCAACGAAATCATTGAGTTCATCGGCCATGCGTTTTTACGACCAGGCGACGAGGTCGTGACCGCGCGCCACGCCTTCGCCGTTTACAGTCTCATGGCCCAGCTCTTCGGCGCAAAAACCGTCGAGGTGCCGGATCCCGGCTACACCCACGACCTGGACGCCATGCTCGCCGCCATCACCCCGCGGACCCGCCAGGTCTTTGTGGCCAACCCCAACAACCCCACCGGCACCATGATCGGACAGGAAGCGATTGACCGCTTCATGGCGGCGGTGCCTGAGCATGTGCTGGTGATTTTCGACGAGGCCTATTTTGAATTCCTCGACCATCCGCCGGACACGCTCAAGTTCGTCCGCGAAGGACGCAATGTCCTGGTCATGCGCACATTTTCGAAAATCCAGGGCCTGGCCAATCTGCGCATCGGCTATGGCCTGGCGCGCAGGGAAATCGCCGATGTTCTGCAAAAAACCCGCCAACCCTTCAACGCCAACGGCATCGCCCAGGCGGGCGCGCTGGCCGGCCTGGAGGATGACGAGCATATGCGCCACACCCGCGAACTGACCCGCGAGGGACGCGAATATTTCCAGAACGAATTCGCGGCGCTCGATCTCGAATACGTTCCGAGCGCGGCCAACTTCGTCCTCCTGCGGGTGGGCGATGGAGACGCGGTTTTCCAGGCTCTGCTCAAGCGGGGGCTCATCGTTCGCGCCATGCGGAGCTACAAAATGCCGGAGTGGATCCGTGTTTCGATCGGCACGATGGAGCAAAACCACCGCTTCATTGCGGAACTGCGTGCGCTGGAGGGGCAAGGCCTCCTGGCCCACGCCGCGACGGTCGGCGTCTGACGTGCTGGCGGACGACACCATTGCCGCGATTTCCACCGCGCCCGGCGAAGGGGCCGTGGCCGTTTTGCGCATCTCCGGGGGAGAGGCTATCGCGATCGGAAGGAGACTCTTCGTTTCGAAAAACTCCCTGGCGGACCTCACCCCGCGCGTGCTGCATTTTGGCACCTTCCGGGATGAAACCGGCAAGCTGGACGAAGGACTGCTGGCCGTTTTTCCCGGACCCCGCAGTTACACCGGAGAAAACATGGCCGAGCTCCATTGCCACGGCGGAGTCCTCGTGGCCGCGCAACTGCTGGAAGCCATTCTGAGAAAAGGAGCCCGCGCGGCCGAGCCGGGAGAGTTCACCCAAAGGGCCTTTCTCAACGGCAAGATGGATCTGACCCAGGCCGAAGCGGTGATGGATGTCATCCGGGCCAGCACGACCCGCGCCCTGCATGCCGCACAGGAACAGCTCGAAGGCCGCATTGGACGCGAAATCGCGGAAATCCGCACCGCCCTGCTCGGCGTCGTGGCCCATTTGGAAGCCTTCATTGATTTTCCGGAGGAGGGAATTGATCCGCATACCGGACGGCAACTTCTGGACGACATGCGGGGCATCCGGCACCGCATCGAATCGCTGCTGGCCACCGCCCACGAGGGACGGATTCTGCGCGAAGGCGTGCGGTTGGTCCTGTGTGGCGAACCGAATGCCGGGAAGTCCAGCCTGCTCAACCGTCTGCTCGGCTTCGAGCGCGCCATCGTCAGCGAAATTCCCGGCACGACCCGCGACACCATCGAAGAGTTCGCCAGCCTGCGCGGCATTCCCTTTCGCATCACCGACACCGCCGGACTGCGCGAAACGAGCGACGCCGTGGAACAGGAAGGCGTCACCCGGGCCCGCCGGGCCATCGAACAAGCCGACGTCATCGTCCATGTGCTGGATGTCACCCTCTCAAGCCCACCCTCGATCTCAGAAGGAGAAATCGTTGCCCTCAACAAAATCGATCTGCCCCAAAAGTCCTTCCCCGCTCCGTATTCCGGAATCCGCATTTCCGCTTTGACCGGCGAGGGGCTCGACGATCTGGTTGAGGCCATCGTCACCAAAGCCCGCGACAGCCACTCCTCCGAGGCCCCGATGCTGGCGGCGATCAACGCACGGCACCAGGCCTGCCTCAAGCGCGCGGCCGATTTCCTCGGACAAGCCGGGGAAGCGATGCAAAACCACGCCGCCCCGGAACTGGTCAGCCTGCCCCTGCGGGAGGCCCTCGATGCCGTGGGCGAGGTCGTCGGAACGACCGGCATCGAGGACATCCTCGGACAAATCTTCCGCACATTCTGCATCGGAAAGTAATCATGTGGCATCTGCTTCCCGCTGATGCGAAATCAGCCATCAGCGGGAAGCAGATGCTACTGGAATATCACGACGAGCGGCTTAACCTCTCGATTCTTTGAACCTCTACGCCTCCATCCTGCGCCCGCTTTTTTTCCGGCTCGATGCGGAGAAAGCCCATCACGCGGCTCTGGCCCTGCTGGAGAACACGCCTCCCGCATTTCTTCGCACCCTCCTCGCGGCCAAGACACCGCCCGCTCCCCGCAAAGTCTTCGGCGTCGATTTCCCCAATCCCGTCGGCCTCGCCGCCGGAATGGACAAGAACGCACTCGCCCTCCCTGCCTGGGAGGCGTTGGGATTCGGCTTCATCGAAATCGGCACCATTACGGCCCACGCGCAGCCGGGAAATCCCCCGCCCAGACTTTTCCGCTATCCCGTCCAGAACGCCCTGATCAATCGGATGGGTTTTAACAACGACGGAGCGGAAGCCGTCGCGCATCGGCTGCAACGTCTGAAGGATTCCGGACGCTGGCCGCGGATTCCCGTGGGGGTCAATCTCGGCAAATCAAAAATCACCGCACTGGCCGATGCCCCGGCCGATTACCTCGCCAGTTTCAAACGCCTGCTGCCCTTCGGGGACTATTTTGTCATCAACGTCAGTTCTCCCAACACGCCCGGCCTGCGCAGCCTGCAGGACCGCGGCGCCCTCACCGCCATTATCCGGACCCTGCGGGATCTCGACGCCAAAAAGCCGCTGCTGGTGAAAATTGCCCCGGATCTGGAGGAACCGGCCGCGCGGGAAATCGCGGAGCTGGCGGCGGAGGAAAACCTCTCCGGCCTCATCGCCACCAACACCACACTTGATCACTCGGCCATCGCGACAGAGGGCGACCAGCAAGGAGGCCTGAGCGGCGCGCCGCTGCGCGAAAAATCCACCGCCATGCTGAAATTGATCGCCGGCAGCACCAGCCTCCCGCTCATCGCTTCGGGCGGGGTGATGGACGCGGCCTCGGCCAAGGAGAAGTTTGACGCGGGCGCGAGCCTCATCCAAATCTACACTGGCTTCGTATATCGGGGACCGCAGCTCATCCGCGAGATCACCTCGCTCAACGTTCAATCCCAAAATGCCTGACTGGAAATCCACCACCCTCACCCTCGGCCATTCGCCCGACCCGGACGACGCCTTCATGTTTTACGCCATGGCGGAAAGCCTCATCGATCTGCGCGGCTACCATTTCGCCCACACGTTGCAGGACATCCAGACGCTGAACGAACGCGCCACCCGCGGCGAATTGCACATCACGGCGGTCTCCATTCACGCTCTGGCTTACGTCCTCGACAAGTATGCCCTGCTCTCCAGTGGCGCGAGCATGGGCGACGGGTACGGCCCGATGTTCATCGCCAAGTCCGGACCGCCGGATGGCGCGGACGACGACGCACGCAAGGCCTGGCTTTTGGGAAAAACGATTGCCATTCCCGGAAAAATGACCAGCGCCTATCTGGCGGCGCAGCTTTTTCTGGGACGCGATTTCCCCTGCATCGTCGTGCCCTTCGATGAGATCTTCGAAGCCGTTCATTCGGGCAAGGCGGACGTCGGCCTCATCATTCACGAAGGCCAGCTCACCTACGCCAGCGAGGGATTCGTCAACATCCTCGACCTCGGCGAGTGGTGGAAACGCACCCGGAAACTTCCCCTGCCTCTCGGGGGCAATGTGGTGCGCAAGGACATCCCGCCGGAGGTGCGGCAGGAACTGAGTGAGATTTTGCACGAAAGCATCGCCTACGGTTTGAAACACCGCGCCCCGGCCGTCTCGCACAGCATGGCTCACGCTCGCGGCCTGGACATCCCGCTGGCCGATCGCTTCATCGGGATGTATGTCAACGAACTAACCCTCGACTACGGCGAGACCGGGCGCGCCGCCGTGCGGCAATTTCTCCGCGAAGCTGCGGAGCAAGAACTCATCCCTCCGATCACTGCTCTGGAGTTTGTGGGGTGATGGCGACCGGCGGGTTGGGCTGCTGCACGACTTTCTCCGCCACCTTGTCCAGTTTCTCGGCCAGCTTTTTGTTTTCCGGGTCGAGCGTCAGCGCTTTCTGCCAATACAGAACGGCCTCCGTCTTTTTCCCCAACTTGTCAGCGGCATCGCCGATGTGGTCAAAAACCACGGCGTCCGGCTCGGGCAACGCCTCGGCCGCGCGCAACAGTTCCGTGAAGGCCTCCTGGAATTTTCCCTGCTTGAAGTAAAGCCAGCCAAGGCTGTCAAGGTAGGCCCCGTTACCCGGTTCCATCTCCAGAGCCCGCCGGATCAACTGGCCGGCCTCCTCGAGGTTTTCCCCTCGCTCCACCCACATGTAGCCCAGGTAATTGTAGGCCCGGGCGGCATTGGCGGGGTCGAGGTCGATGGATTTGCGGAACAACCCGGTGGCCCTGTCGTAGTGCTTGGCCTGCTCGGCCGCCGCGCCATAGGAAAAATAAAAGTCCCCATCGAGAAGATCCGGCTGGGAATTTCCGGCTTGAACGATCGTGCGCTCGAACGCCATCAGGGCTTCCTCGGGTTGTTTGTCCTCGCTCAAAGCCAGGGCTTCGAAAAAGGAAAACATGGGGGTTTTAGGAAACCGCTTGAGCGCTTCGCGGACATGGGCCAGGGCGGCGGCGCTCTTTTTTTGATCCAGGCACAAACGAATGACATGGTCATAGCGCACAGGGTCCGACGAGGCCAGAATCAAACCCTGCCCGGCGCTGGCCAGCGCTCTCTCGCGGTCGTCCGCCTTGAGATAAAGCGCGGTGAGTTGATCATAGGCCGCGATATTCAGCGGATCACTCGCGACGATCCCCTCGATGACCTCGATGGCCGCGTCGGAACGGCCGGTTTCGAGATAGCAGCCAGCCAGCTTCTCCCGCGCCCCGGTCAGGGAGGGTTTGAGTTCCACCACTTTTTGATAGTAGGGCAGAGCCTTCTCCATCTGGCGGGACAGTACGTATAAATCGCCGACTTTGCTGAGGGCCTCCGGATCTTTGGCCCCGTGTTCGCCGGCTTTGTCGAGCGCACGGAACATGCGCTGCGTTTCGGCGTCGGAAAGAGTGCCTCCTCCGTCCCGCAGAAAATTGCGCCCGGTCAGTTCGGCCAGCGATAGCCAGAAGTCCGCGACTTCACTCTTCGAGCGATCAGCTCTTTCGAGCACCGCCTCCGCCTTGGCCGTGTGCCCCTGGACTTGGTGCAGCTCCCAAAGTGCCGCGTAGGGGGCAAAGTTCCCGGGCGCGATATCGAGGGCCCTCTGCGCGTCCTTGGCGGCGAGGTCGGGCTTGTGCAGGTGACGCAGGTAAATGGACGAGAGAGCCAGGCAAGGCGCGATGTCCTTGGGCGCGGCCTTGATCGAGTCCTTCAGCAGGGCAATCGCCTCGGCCGTCTCACCGCGGCGCAAGTGATCGTAGGCCATCTTGACCGCAAGCGCGGTGTGGCCCGGATCGAGATCAAGGCTCTTGCCGTAACTTTCCCGAGCCTTTTCCGGGCCCTCGCTTTCCTCGGCAAAGAGCCCGGTGGCAAACCACGCCAGGGCGTCGGCCTGACGCTGCGCCTTGGTTTCCAAACCAGGCGCAGGAGAAGGCTTTTCGTCGGGCAACAGGTCGGCCACAGCCGCATGGGCCGTGATGCCGACAAAGCCAGCGGAAATTCCGAGGACCACGGCGAAAAGAATGGCGTTCTGCGGATTTCCGCCTCGGGCGGACTCGCAACGCATCTTCCTGCTCATGGCGGAAACTGTAACCGCTAGGACTTGTAGCGCAAACGCTTCTTGTGACGATTTGCGCGTTTGCGCTTGCGACGCTTGTGCTTCGCAATCTTCGTCTTTCTTTTCTTTTTTAATGAACCCATGAACGATTTTTAAACTTCCTGACTAATGAACGACTTTATTGAGCGGATATTCGATAATCCCCTCCGCACCGAGGGCCTTGAGTCTGGGGATGATCTCTCGAACGATCTTTTCCTCGATCACCGTTTCCACGGCGACCCAGCCAGACTGGGCCAGGGGCGAAACTGTAGGATTTCGAAGCGCGGGCAATGCCTCAAGCAAATTCTTCAAGTTTCCTTCAGGCAGGTTCATTTTCAACCCGACCAGATCGCGGGCATTGAGCGCGCCTTTGAGCAAAAGGGACAACGTTTCGAGCTTGGCCCGCTTCCAATCATCCTTCCAAGCCGTCTGGTTGGCGGCCAGCACGGGGAACGATTCCATCAGCGTGTCCACGATGCGCAGCTTGTTGGCCCGCAGGGACGATCCGGTCTCGGTGATGTCAATAATGGCATCGACCAGATCCGGCACCATCACCTCGGTCGCGCCCCAGGAAAACTCCACTTCCACGTTCACCCCGGCTTTTTCAAAAAATCTCCGGGCCATCCCGACCGCTTCGGTGGCCACGCGTTTGCCCGCGAGGTCCTGCACGCTGCGGATGGGCGAATTCTCCGGCACGACCAAGACCCAGCGGGTCGGCTTGGCGCTGACCTTGCTGTAGGGCAACACCACCACCTCGTGAACGTCGGAGGCATTTTCCGCAATCCAGTCCCGGCCGGTAATGCCGCCGTCAAGATACCCGTGTTCCACATACCGGCTGATCTCCTGCGCACGCAGAAGGCGAAGCTCAAGCTCGGGATCATCCACCGTCGGACGGTAGGAACGTTTCGACCCGGAAATGGCAAAGCCCGCCTTGGCGAACAGATCAACGGTCGCCTCCATCAAACTGCCAGAGGGCAAACCAAGTGTAAGAATTTGCGAGGACATGCGGGAGGTGGATTAACGGCCATCCCGCCCACTCCAGCAAGGGAAAAGGTTGCCCGTGGCCGTCATCGGGTGCAGGACAAATTTCTGAGGGATCTCCCGATCGGCGTTTTTTGGGAACCTGTAAGCTTCTGTGCCACACCGTGGCTGCATCCCGCCGCCCAAGGTTGTCCCGCGGCTGCCGGACTACCTTGGGTCTAGAGCAAACCAGAGACCAACCCTGAAGGGGTTGTGTCCCTCGCCCGAGGCAACCCATTCAGAGTTGGTTCTATTCTCCTGTCGATCCCCAAGGTCGCTCATTCTTTGCAATCTTGGGCTGTCGGATTGATCCCCTTCGGGGATTTCTGGAAGATTTTTGTCCTGCGCCCTCCGTCCTCCCCGGCGGGAAGAATCCCCGGGCAACCCGGGCGTTCAGCCGCTTGCGCCACGCCTTGCCTTCACAACGGTCAGCATCAAGAAGTAAAAAACAACCGCCGCAGGGGCGGAGACCACCAGCGATCCCAGCAGCAAGGGCAGGCCCAGGTCGAGGAAGGTGGTCCATCTCAACATCTCACCCAGATGGAGGTGCGGGTGATTCAGTTCAAGCGTCGGCGGCAGGTGATGCGGATGGCTGAGCATCCAGTAGCCGATGTCGTACTCCATCCGCAGAAGGAAGGGCGCGAAGGGCATTAGCACATCATGAAGGGAGACGGCGATAACCGCCGCAATCGGGTTGCAGCGGAGGGCGTAGGCCAGGCCAAGCGCGAGCAGGGTTTTGACTCCGAAAAGCGGGGTGAAGCCCACGAACACGCCGAGGGCCACCCCGCCCGCAATGGCATGAGGAGTGTCCTTGAGGGAGAACAGCTTTTTCACCGTCTCCCGGACTTTTTCGAAGAACCGGTTCACCATCCCGTGACTAAATCAAAGGCCTTCCCTCTTCCAGATTGAAATCCTCCCGCTGCGCGATAGGGTGGGAATTCTCATGACGGCAGCGGACTTCGAGGACGATCAGGGCGGTTCGCCCTCCAGCTTTTCCCGCTGGCTCATTCCCGCGCTCATTCTGTCGCTGTTGCTGCACGGGTATTTCTGGTTTTGGGCCCGCGGGTTCACCCTCAGTCAATCGAGCGAGGAATATTACGAGCGGGTGGTTCCCCGCACGTTCCATCTCGAACGCGCGGACATCGACGAGAAGCTGCTCGAACCAGAACCCGCCGACGAAAAACGCGTCGCCATGGCCCCGCAGGCCGTGGCCCTGCCCGAGGAAAAAGTCGCCTTTGAAAAACTGATGGCCGCCGCCAAGGGCGAACCCGCCGCGCCGAAAATCGACCAGGTCATCCTCTCGGAAAAACCCTCCGCCGCCACCACCAGCCTGGATCAGGCCCTGGAGACAGCCCGCCGCACGGGCGCGCAAAGCGTGCTGGAAGACTCCCAATCGCTCCAGCAGGCCCTGCTGGACGAGAAGCCCGCATCCGGCGACCGCTCGCTCAGCAACCTGGTTGCCCCGGAGGCCTTGACCGGCCGCGCCATCGTCCAGAATGGCCAGCTCCGCGGCGGCGATACCCCCGGCTTCAGCAACCTCGACGAACTCCTGGCCCGCACCGGCCCCCTCTCGGCCGAGACCGCGCCAATTCTCATGCCGACCGATCTGCTTTTCGAGTTCGGAAAATACAGCCTCAGCCCCGGAGCCATGGCCGGGCTCCGCAAGCTGGGCACCCTCATCCAACGCAATCCCCAGGCCGTTTTCCTCATTGAGGGACACACCGATTCCTTCGGCACCGGGGAGGACAACCTGATCCTCAGCCAGGATCGCGCCACCATGGTGAAGATGTGGCTGGTGCACGAAATGCGAATCCCCGCCGAACGCATCGAGACCGTCGGCTTTGGCGAATCCCGCCTCATTGCCCCCGGTTCCGGCACCCAGGACGAACAACAAATCAACCGCCGCGTCGAAATCGTCATCCGCCCAAAATAGAATGATCCCTTCCGGACGCATGGGCGGAAGCCTTCCGCTTTCCGCCTTCCACCTTCCGCCTTTCCGCGCATGATTACGCCCAAGGAACGCGCCCTGGAACAAGCCGCCCGCGGACTGCACGAGAAAGCCCGCAAAAAAGTCGGGACCAGCATCGAGATTTTCCGGCGCTTCCGCAAAATCGAGGAACACCGCCTCCGCATGTGGCACAAGTCCGGCGGCAGCGGTCGCGAAGTTTCCCGCCAGCGCGCCGATCTGGTGGACATCCTTTTCCGCGAACTCTTCGACGGCCTCGTGCGCACCATCGCGCCCAAAGGGCTGCCGGAGCCGCTCGCTGTCACCGCGCTGGGCGGGTACGGCCGCCGCGAACTGGCCCCCTTCAGCGACATCGACCTCATGTTCCTCACCCAAAAGGCCACGCCCTCGCCGGCCATCGAGGATGTCATCCGTCAGACCCTGACCGCCCTCTGGGACATCGGTTACAAAGTCGGACATTCCACCCGCTCCATCCCGCAGGCCATGAAACAGGCCAATGGCGACCTGATCACCAAAACTTCCATGCTCGAGAGCCGCTTCCTCACCGGCGAACGGGAGCTTTTTAACGTCTTCAAGGCCCGTTTCGAGAAAGACTGCGTGACCCGCCGCGATGCCGGGTATATCGCGTGGCGCCTGGCCAACCAGGCGGAGATGCGCGGCAAATACGGCCACACTGTTTTCATGCAGGAACCCAACATCAAAAATGGCATGGGCAGCCTGCGCGACTATCACAACCTCATCTGGATCGCCTACTTCAAGGAGCGGATCAACACCACGGCCAAGCTGGTGGACAAACGCCTGCTGCGCGATTCCGAACGCCGCGCCCTGGAAAAAGGCTACGATTTTCTGCTCCGCGTGCGCACCGAGATGCACTACCTGTCCGAGCGGCCGCAGGACGGCCTGACCCTCCAGCTCCAAGGCCGCGTGGCCGGGAGTTTCAACTATCCCCAGCGTCACATTCTCCGCCGCGTCGAGGCCTTCATGCGCGAATACTACAGCCACAGCCGCGACATCCACCTCATCACCGAATCGGTCATCGAGCGCATGAAGGTCACCCCGGAAAAATCCAGGCTGCTCGGGCTGATCAAGCCGCGGACGGAAAAATTCGACGGCTTCATTGCCCGCCAGGGCAAGCTTTACGAGGAATCCCGCGAGACGGTCACCGAGGATGCCTACCGCCTCATCCGCGCCTTCCACCACATTCAGGTCCACCAGCTCGACCTCAGCACCGAACTCAGCGACCTCATCCGCCGCCGTCTGCGGCTGGTGGACCGCACCTTTCAATACGCCCGCGCCTCGCGCGAAACATTCCTCGCCATCCTTTCCCGCAAGGGCGAGGTCGGGCGCATCCTCCGGGAAATGCACGACCTCGGTTTCCTCGGCCGCTACATCCCCGAATTCGGCGCCCTCACCTGCCTCGTGCAGCATGAATTTTATCATCGCTACACGACGGACGAGCACACCCTCGTTTGCATTGAAAAACTCGATGCCATCATCCTGTCGGAAGAAGAGCGTTTCCGGGGCTATCGCGCACTTTTTCAAAAGCTGGAAGACCCCGCCATGCTCTACCTCGCCTTGCTTTTGCACGACACCGGCAAGGCCGCCAACCAGCGCCGCCACGAGGACGCCAGCGCCATCCTCGCCCAGAAAGTCGCCCGCCGCCTCCAACTCTCCTCCGAGCGCCGCCGCCTGCTCATCCTGCTGGTCAACTCCCATTACGAACTTTCCTCTTCCGCCCAGAAACGCAACCTCGACGACCCCGCCACCATTGCCGAGTTCGCCGGCATCGTCGGCAGCCAGGGTAATCTCGACGCCCTCATGCTCCTCACCCTCGCCGACGGCATGGGCACCAGCGACCAGAACTGGTCCGATTGGAAGGAAGGTCTCGTCTGGACCCTTTACCGCCGCACCCGCGACTATCTCGAAGGCGGCCCCACCACCCTCGCCCAACTCAAGAAAAACCTGGAGGAACTGAACGAAGCCGTCTCCAAACGCCTGGCCCGCGATTTCACCGAGGAAATTGCCGCCCATTTCCACCTCATGCCCGAGCGGTACTTCCACATGTTCGACTCGGAACAAATCGCCGGACACCTCCGCCTTTTCCGCACGTTTCTGGAAACCCACCTCAACCGCGACGATCCGCAGCCCTACGCGCCCGCGTTCAAATGGAACGCCAAACCCGAGCAGAGCCACAGCGAAGTCTGGGTCTGCGGCTGGGACCGCCCCCACCTGCTCGAGCGCATCGCCGGCGCGTTTCTCTCCGCCCAGATCAACATCCTCAGCGCCGACATCTTCACCCGCGGCGACAATCTCGCCCTCGACATTTTTCGCGTCAGCAACACCCAGTTCACACCCGTGACCAACGCCAAGGACATCACCCGGGTCGAAACCCGTCTCAGCGACTCCCTCGCGGTTGAGGAATACGATTTCACCCCGTTGCTCAACAAGGACGCGCGCCTGCGCACCTACCGCATCTCCCAGGAAGCCGACCTGCCGACCAAAGTCGTCATCGATAACGATTCGCACCCGCATTATACCCTCGTGGACATCGAGACCCCCGATCGACTCGGATTGCTTTACGATCTGCTCCGCGCCTTCGGCGAAGGCGGCGTCAACATCGAACTCTCCCGCATCACCACCGAAATGGATGTCGCCATGGACAGCTTCTACATCACCGGCAAGGACGGCAAAAAAATCGAGGAGGACGCCGCGATCAAGCGCCTCCAGCGCCTGCTCCAACGGGCCTCTGTGCGCGTGCAGGCGTGAGGAAACCCCCTCCCCTCTAGCCGCCTCACTCCGTTGAGGCGCATCCCCTGGACCCGCCCCACTCCGTTGAGGCGCACGGCAACAATCGAAGCGAAGCGGAGATAGCCTGTCCGCAGGACAGCCCGTGGGGTGGCGTAGCCAGCAAAGTGCTGTGACTAGAGGGCTTGATTTCAGGCCAGAGTCCGTATGATTACCTCTTTGATGACCCCGCGCTTCCTCACCCTTTTCTGGCGTCAAGTCGTGCGCCAGGCCTGGCGTCATCCCCTTCTCACCGGCCTCAACATTCTCAGCATCGCGCTCGGCATCACCGTCTTTCTGGCCGTGCAAATCGCCAACCGCGGCGCGCTCTCCAGTTTCCGCTCCGCCGCCGAACTCACCACCGGCCGCGCCGAACTTGAAATCCGCGGCCGGATTGACGACACTCTGCTTCCCGCCATTGCGGCCACGCCCGGCGTGCGCGTGGCCACACCTTTGGTTGAGGGCCTTGTGACCCTACCGGACTTTCCCGGCGAATACCTCCGCATCCTTGGCGTCGATCCCTTCAGCGGATCGGAACTTTTTGCCTTCCAGCTCGAAGATGCCGCCGGCCAAACCCTCGACTTGGAAAAATGGCTGTCCGATCCCGAAGCCATCGCCCTCCAGCC
Source organism: Chthoniobacter flavus (assembly GCA_945860745.1). Classification (GTDB taxonomy): domain Bacteria; phylum Verrucomicrobiota; class Verrucomicrobiia; order Chthoniobacterales; family Terrimicrobiaceae; genus CAMASH01. The sequence goes on from CAMASH010000045.1 coordinate 24,405, forward strand.
CTCGCGGGCCACAGCTCTTGCGCAAACGCCCCTGCGCGTGATGGCCGGAACCACCCGGCGAACGCTCAAGCCCCTCTTCACCTTCGAGCCCGAAAACACCCTCGCTCAAGGCGACACCCGCCTCGCCGCCATGGATATCGGCTGGGCCCAGGAACTTCTCGGCCTGACCGGCCATCTCTCCTCCGTCCAGATTCTCCTGGACGATCCTTCTCAAGCCGAAACGGTGGCAGCAACTCTGCGTCGCATCCTGCCCGCGGACGTGACCGTCGCTCCGCCCGCCGCACGCAGCACCGAGATGGAAGCCATGCTCGGCTCCTTCCAACTCAACCTCACCGCCATGAGCCTGGTCTCAATCGTGGTGGGAATGTTTCTCATTCACAACAGCGTGGCTGCCGCCGTCATCCGCCGCCGCACGGACATCGCCATCCTGCGGGCCAACGGCGCCACCCGCACCGAGATCCGCGCCTTGTTCCTCGGCGAAGCCGCCCTGGACGCCGTCCTCGGCACCGCCCTCGGACTCTTCCTCGCGCCGCTGCTGGCCGGATGGATTTCCGCCCCGGTTTCGCAAAGCGTCTCCTCGCTCTACGCCCTCACCCGCATCGAACACTTCAGCCTCGCCCCGTGGCAAATCGCCCAGGCCTTTGTCATCGGCCTCTTCGCCTCCCTCGCGGCGGCCTGGCTGCCTGCCTCGGAGGCCGCGCGCTGCGACCCGGCCCGTATTCTTCACCCCGGTGCCACCAAGGAAATGCACCCGCCCCTGCAAGCCATCCGCCTGGTTTGGGCCGCCGTCCTGCTCGCCGCCGCCGTCGTCCTCAGTTACTTCACCCTGCACGGCGGCCCGCACCTCCTGGGCTTCGGCGCCGCCGCCGCCGTCCTGGCCGGATTTTCGCTCCTGGTCCCGTGGCTGGCCGCCGGAGTCGCCGCCTGCTTTCGAAATTCCGGCACCCTCGTCCGCTGCGCCGCCGACCAACTGGCCCGCTCCCTCCATCGCAATGCCATCACCATTGCCGCGCTCTCCGCCGCCGTGGCCATGTCCGTCAGCGTGACGGTGATGATCCATTCCTTCCGCGCCAGCGTGCTGCGCTGGATTGACCACACTCTCGTCGCCGATCTCTACATCACCCCCGCCGTCAACGACGTCGCGGGCCTGCAAGCCTTCCTCCCCGGCGAAGCCGCCGCCTGGGCCGCGGAACAACCCGCCGTCGCCTCCACCGCCACCTTCCGCGAATACCCCATCCGCTTCCGCGACGAACCCACCACCCTCTCCATCATCGAAGGCGAGGCGCGCGGCGGACTCGAGTTCCTCGACGGACCGCCCTCGGACGATTTCCAGGCTGGAAAATCCGTCGCCGTGTCCGAAAGTTTTGCCCAGCGTTTTCAACTCACCCGCCACGCGGAAATTCTCCTGCCCACGCCCTCCGGTGAAAAAGTCTTCACCGTCTGCGGCATCTACCGCGATTTCTCCCGCGACCGCGGCACCATCCTCATGGCGCGCAGCCTCTTCGCGCGTCACTGGCAGGACGACCGCATCCATTCCCTCGCCCTCAAACTGACCGCCCCCACCCAAAGCGACACTATCACCACGCAGTTCCGCCAACGCTTCGGCTCCGAAGGCGAATTCACCATCTACGACAACGCCGCCCTGCGCGGCCGCGTGCTGGAAATCTTCGACCAGACCTTCGCCGTCACCTCCGTCCTGCGCAGCATTGCCGTCCTCGTGGCCGTGGCCGGCGTCCTCTTCTCCCTCAGCGTGCTCGTGATCGAACGCGAACGCGAAATCGGCGTCCTCCGCGCCATCGGCGCCTCGCGCTTCCAAATCCTCGCCATCTTTCTCGTCCAGGCCGCCCTCCTTGGCCTCACCGCCACCGTGAGCGGACTGGCCTCGGGCGGCGCGTTGGCCATGGTCCTCACCTGGGTCATCAACAAAGCCTTCTTCGGCTGGACGATTGAGTTGAACTATCCCCTGCTAACCCTGGCCGCGACCCCGCTCTGGCTCATCCCCGCGGCCATCTTCGCCGCGCTGCTCCCCGCCTGGCGCGCCTCCCGCATCGCACCGGCGCAGGCGGTAAGGTTTGAGTAGCCACCTTCGGGTAGGGTGGGCGTCCCGCCCGCCGCAGGGCGCATCTTGCGCCATGCTGGTCTGATAAAGAGAGATTCAGGCAAGATGCCCGAATC